>JBCAXP010000322.1:0-5660 GCA_038533995.1 Pseudomonadota bacterium | reverse complement strand
ATGAAGCGCCAGTACAGGCCGTCGACCGTGTCACACCAGTCACCCTTCTTGTAGTCGCTCATCTTCAGCATGTAGTTCGACCCGCAGACATACGGCTTGCTCGCAAAGATGCCGCCGTCGCTGAAGATGCCCATGCCGTAGACGTTGGGCCCCATCACCCAGTCGGACGAATCAATGTACATCTCCATGAACCAGCGATGCGCCTCAGTGGGGCGAATTTCGCAGAGGGTCATCAGGTTTGCCGCCACCATCAGCCGCGGAATGTGGTGGGTCCAGCCGAGGTCGCGCGCGGTGCGAATGGTGTCGTCCAGCGGCACGATGCCGGTGCTCGCCTCAAACCAGTGATCGCTGAGCTCCCGCTCGTGGCCAAAGAAGTTCGTGCTGTCCTGCTTCTCGCTGAAGTTCTGGTAGATGCCGCGGATAAACTCCCGCCAGCCGATCACCTGTCTCACAAAGCCTTCGAGACTCGCGAGCCTGACGTCGTTGTCTTCGGCGAACGCGAGCGTCTTGTCGACGATTTCCCGCGGCGTGATCAAACCTAAGTTCAGCATTGGGGTCAGCACGCTGTGGAACACCGTCGACGTGCGCGTCGTCATCGCGTCTTCATAGGGGCCAAACAGGTCAAGGCGCTCGGTCAGGAACTTGTCGAGCCAGCGCAGTGCCTGGCGCCGGGTGGTTGGCCACCAGAACTGGCGCGCATCGCCGGGGTGGTCGCCGAAGCGGGTGGAGACCAGTTCGATGACGTCGTCGACGTGTGCGTTGCTGCTGGCACTGCCGATGTCCGGCACGTCGACTGACGCGGGCAGCTTCTTCCGGTTGTCCTCATCGAAGCTCCATTTGCCACCGTCGGGATTGCCGTCGGCGTCGACCATGATGTCGAGACGCTTGCGCTGCTCCTTATAGAAGTTGGCCATCAGCAGGCGCCGGTCGCGCCCCACGTAGTCGGCGAAATACTCGCGGCTGCAAAGGAACATGGGCGACGGCAGTTCGCGGCGCTCGATACCCAGCTCCTCGCAGAGCGCGATGATGCGCTGCTCCATGAACTTGTCTTCGATCTCGAAGTGAACGAGCACATCGGCGCCGGCTTCCCCGATGCTGGCGGCGAGCTTGTCCTCGAAGGGAATGTCTCCGTCTTCGTCGAGGCGATGGTAATTCACGTCGAAACCACGTTTGCCGAGCTCCTCCGCGTGGCAACGCATGGCGGCGAGGAAAAGAACGATCTTTTGCTGGTGGTGGCGGTCGCGCGTGCACAGGCCCACGTCTTCCGCCATGAAGACCGGCGCGCCGGAGAACTCGCCCAGGCACGCTGGCGGAAACAGCTGGTTGCCCAGGACAAGAATGAGGGGGGAGTTTTGCGCGCTGCTCATCCGCAGTTCTCCGCGATTTTTGGCCGAGGCGAGGAGAGTGCCCGAAGCATCGCGGCGCCGCCATCGAAAAAAAACTTTCGGCCGGGTGAGGGAATTCGCCAAGCAGAGGCGCTTGGGTCCAGTGAACGGAACTAAAAAGCCCTTCCGAGGGCGCCTGGCCCATGAGGCCATTGAGGAGACGATCATGAAGAAGAACACGAAACGAGGGATATTGCGGTGCGCAACGGCGGCGCTGTTGCTCGTATCAGCAACCTCAGGCTGGGCCTTCGACTGCCCAAGCGACCTGGAAGACAGAGCGGACGTTGGCGCTAACCCGCCGGGTTACGACTACGACGTGTACTACACCAACGACGATCCGGCATCTGACGATTTTTTCGATGACATGCGCGCAGGTTTTGTGCGGGATGGCATTCTGAACAGTCACCAGACCTTTGTCGGTGCGCCGCACAATTTCAATGCGCCCTTCTGGAGCGAGTCGCCGATGAAGTCCTGCATCTATGACTCGGCAAACACGGCGACCGCGAACCGCGACAAGATGACCTTTGACGCACCGAGGGTTGGCGATGAGAGTGAGCCCTACATTCGCTTTCTCGCCGGCCACGAGCTGTTTCACCACACGCAGTACGGCTACCTCGACAACGGCAGCACCAACTCGTGGGGCAAATGGGTGGTGGAGGGCACCGCCCGGATGATGGAAGACAAGCTGTGGCTGGACAACGATATTACGCCCAGCAACACGTTCTATCGTGGCGAGGTCAACAAATACCTGGAGGATCCGAACCGCACGCTTATGGACATTTCCTACACGGCAGCGCTGTTCTGGAACTACCTGACCGAGCAGCTTGGTTCGCCGTTCCCGGAGCCGGCGCGCGGCGTTGATTTCATTCAGCGCTTCTTCACGTTCGTGGACGAACAAGACCCCGATAGCATCAAGTTTTTGCGTGACACGATTGACTCGTTCTCGCCGGGCACGTCGCTCGAGACGATGTTCGTCGACTTCGCGATCACCAACTACACGCACGATCTGGACCTGAGCCTACTCAGCAACCCGGAGAAGTACTCATACTTCGACGAAACAGCTGCAGGTGGTGGAACGGCATACGATCCAGTGGCGCGCACGGAAGTGCCCGCCATGGACACGCCGTACACTGCAGAAGTCAATCGCTGGGGTGTCGCCTACTTTGAAGTTGACGTGCCGCAGGTCGACGGTTGCGGCGTTGCCGGCGTGTGGGCGCGATCCACCGAGGGCAAGAGCATGGCCTGGGCACTCGTGGGCGTTGACACCGGCGGTGTGGTTACCGAGATCCTGCGCGGCAGCGGCACTGAGTTTTACCGGGCCGTTGTGCAGTCGGAAACCGACCGCTTCGAAAAGATGGCGCTTGTAGCCATTGGTCTCAACGACACGTCGGATATCGAGTACGCATTCTCGACCGGCCAGGTGAGCGGCGACATCAAGCGCCCGACGCTGGCCCACCAGGAGTTCGTTGGCAATCCGGATGCTCCGGAGCGCTTCACGGCGAAGCTCCTGCTGCAGGGGCCGGCAACCCTGACGCCGCCTGGCGTAGGTCCGGTGTCCGTAAAGGGTCTCGACGCCACGTTGTTCGAGGTGACCGCCGTCAGCGATGCGACCGGCGCGCGTTACCCGGTGGAGATTCTGAATGCCGATTACGTGAGCGGCGAGTACTGGCTCACGCTGCAGGCACCGGCAATTACGAACCCGGCCGATGGTGTGCTTTTCGACCTTGAAATCTGCTTCTGTGAGCGCTCTGGCACCTGCGGACAGAACCTGATCAGCGGCAAGTCGCTGCTGTACATCGACGTGACCATCAACCAGCAGCTGCTCCTGGACGTGTCCGGCAGCATGGACTACCCGGCCTCCGATCCCAAGATCGAGGCGGCCAAGAACGCGTCCCGCATGTATGTGAATGCTGCAGACGATCCTGACCGCATCGGCTTCTCGGTGTTCAGCGGCAACGACTCCGAGTGTGACAACGACGCCTGGACGCCGTGGGGTATCGACCTGGTGGCCGGTAACCGCGGAAACGTCATTGCGCAGATCAACGGCCAGGGCCCCGGCGGCTGGACCTCGATTGGCGACGGCATCGTCGAGGCGCGCAATGAGCTCTTTGGCG
The DNA here is from genome assembly GCA_038533995.1 of Pseudomonadota bacterium. GTDB lineage: Bacteria > Pseudomonadota > Gammaproteobacteria > Steroidobacterales > JBCAXP01 > JBCAXP01. Next base: position 2,161 of record JBCAXP010000322.1, on the reverse strand, counting down.
TCGCTGGCCTTGCCGACATCAACGCGATCGTGCTGATGAGTGACGGCCGTGAGAACGAAGGCGACTTCTGGGACCAGTCGAATGGACCCTGCGGCTCACCGCCGGTGAAGAACTCCTTTGACGAGTCCCTGGGCGGTACCGCGGCCGGCATGCGCATCGATACCCTGGCGTTCGGCGCCGACGCCGACCAGGACAAGCTCCAGGCCATCGCGATCTTCACCGATGGTGAGTTCTACCCGGTATCCACCGCGGAGCCGTCGGCTCGCAGCCTGTCGAAGGCCGCAACGACCACGTCGCCCAGCGACGCTGAGCTTCAGGTGGCCAACCGCCTGGCAAACGGCTATCGGACCATTGAGGAAGGCTTGTACGGTCAGGATCGCCTGTTCTACAGCGCGACCAACCTCGCAGCGGGCGGCAGCGCCGGCATCGAAATCCCGGTGACCGAGAAAGAAGGCGGCGGCATCCTGAACCCGGTGCTGGTGTTCAACTGGGACAACGACGACGCAACGGTTGACGTGGACATCCTCGACCCGTTCGGTGACCCGGTTACCGGCGCCACCCCCGGCTGGGACGTGCAGTTTGACAGCACCAACGTGGTGTATCGCTACAACGGTATCCTGGAAGCCGGCGGCTGGCTCGTTGGCCTGCGCACTGACAAGGCAACCCAGGTGATCACCATGCTGTCCGGCAGCATCATCAAGGGCGTCGACATGAACGTGTACTTCTCGCAGATCAAGGGCGAACTGCCGCAGGAGCAGTGCACCCGTGATCTCGACTACGCGTACCTGCGCGGCCTGCCGGTCGTCATCAAGGCCAACGTGACCGATGGTGCCGGCGGCGTTGCCAACGTTGACGTCGAAGCCACCATCCTGGCCGCCGACGGTTCCTTCAACACGCTGGTGCTGTTTGACGACGGCCTGCATGAGGATGGCCTGGCTGGTGACGGAATCTACGGCAACGTGGATACCCGCACGCCGTTCTTCAGCACGGGCGGCCAGCCCGACTTCCCGCTGGGCGGACCCACCGGCGAATGGGGCAGCTACTCCGTAATGGTGACCGCGACGGGCACCTCCAACCTGGGCGAGCCGTTCGTTCGCACCAAGAACGGTGGCTTCCACGTCTTCGAGTTTGGTCCGGAGACCGACTGTTTCCCGGATACCGACGCTGACTTCATTCCGGATCGCTGGGAGAAGCTGTACGGGCTTAACCCGAACGACCCGAGTGACGCAACGAAGGATCAGGACAACGACGGCCTGACCGCTCGCGAAGAGTTCTGGGCAGGCACGCTGCCGCTCGACCCGGACACCGACAAGGGTGGCGAGTCTGACGGCTCGGAAGTGCTGAACGGCCGTGACCCGCTGTACACGCTTGACGATCAGCTGCCACCCATCATCGACTACGGCCTTGTGCTTGAGCGAAGCGATGCCGTGGAAGACGAGCAGGTACCCAACACGCTGATTCTTCACTTCCCGGTGAATTCCGCTTACGCGAAGATGAACATCTACCGCACTGACCCGAACTGGGCTGACTTCCAGCTGGTGCACGCGGTGGATCTGCTAAGCGATAACAGCGGCGTGTACTACGACGAAGGCCTGACCCCGGGCGTTGGCTACACGTACTACCTCGTGGCCGAGGGCTTCAGCGGGGCGTGGACTGCACGTACTGAAACGTTCGGTGCGCGCGCCAAGGAAGACCCGCTGCCGCCCAAGGGCTGGGTGAAGATCGAGAACGGTCTCGATGCAACGCCCGACCACCTGGTCAGTCTGCAGTTCGACATGAGCGATGAGTCCGTCGAGATGCAGGTGTCCAACGAGTCGACGTTTGCCGGTGTGGCCTGGCAGCCGCTCGTGCCGGAGATCAACTGGGTGCTGGACGCTGGTCCTGTGGTGCAGGCCTACCGCACTGTTTACGCCCGCTTCCGCGATCCGGCCGGCAACGTTTCGATCACATACCAGGACACCATCTTCGTGAATCCAAATGCCGACAATGACGGCGACGGCGTGGTGGACCTCGACGACAACTGCATCCTGGTTGCCAACGCTGACCAGCGCGATACCGACGGTGACAAGATCGGCAACATCTGCGATGCGGACTTCGACGGTGACTGCCAGGTCAACTTTGTCGATCTCGGCGAGCTGAAGAACAACTTCTTCACGCCGAA
>JBCAXP010000321.1:0-5694 GCA_038533995.1 Pseudomonadota bacterium | reverse complement strand
CCACGGAATCGTTGAGCTTCGTGCCTGAACGCCGTCCATTGACGCGTACTGGCCTGACGGCCCTGCTGTCAGCCCTTGTGGGCTGCCTGTTGTGCCTTGCTGTGCCAGCACAAGCCGCAACCAATTTCGCTACCGGCGGAATCGGCGGGCTGAACAATGGCACGCTCGCCAATGGCGATGGCACCGGCGACGCCCGCATCGAGCTCAACTCGGTACGGCTCGCGCTCGTCAAGGAAGCACGCGACGCTGACGGTAACGTACTCGCACCTGGCGCCAACGTGGTGCCCGGACAGCAACTCTACTTCGTACTCTACATCGACAACACCACCGACTATCCAGCGGATTCGCTGCGATTGGCGGACGCGCTTAACGAGGCGCAATTCACCTACATTCCCGGCAGTATCGAAACCGCCGCCGTGCCAACCGGCGCGAACGCCCAGACCCTTTGGTCCGCTGCCTGGACGCCCCTTACCGACGCTGTAAACGACACATCCGGCAACCCGGATGACGAGGCGTCTGTCACCGACACGGCAGCGCCCACCGGTGGCGACCGCCTGACCGTCGGTGAGACCAGTGGCCAGGTCAACAGGCCGCTTGTCATTCCTGCTCGCACGCTGCGCGCAGTCAGATTCCAGGTAACGGTGAACTAGCGTGCACCGGCGTTTACCTGACACCGTTTTTAACCGGCTGCGTGGGTTCCTGCGCGCGCTGCCGGTCGTTCTGGCGATGGCCGCGACGCCGGCCGGCGCCCTCGAAAACACCGCTACCGGCGACCTCAACGGCCTCACGCTGGACGTGAGCCAGGCCACGGTCACGCTTACTCGCTTAGGCGTCGCGGCCGAGTCCGCCACGATGGAAATCGACCCGGCCGAAGTGCTGAGGCTGACAAGCAGCACGACGTTTACTACCGATCTCGTGGCTGCCATCAACGCCGATCACAGCGGCTACGACCGTTTTGTTATTACCGCGCCCGCCGGCTTTGCGCTTCGCGAGGTGCTCAGAATTCAGGTCGGTGGCGCCAACCTTGCAACCAGCTGCCCATCGCCGGCGGCCGGACAGGCGTGTCCCACCATCCAGGGTCAGCAAATCGAAATCGTCTTCGGCGACATCATCAACACCGACGGCGTGCAGGTACAGGTGGAATTCACCGCCGACACCCCCGCCGACGAAGGCGACGCCGACTTTGCCGGCGCAATTTCCCTGCAGGCCAACACGGTGAGCGCGCCAATTGGCGCCACCGCCGGTGACGCCGACGGCGATGCCGCCGACGCGAACTCGCTAACGGTCAGCGTAACAAGCCTGGGCTTCGACGCGGAGAATTCCGATGTCACCGTTGACCCGCCAATTGTGCTGGCCGACGGCACCGCAGCGTCCACGGTAACGGTGACGATGCGAGACGCCAACGGCAACCCGGTGCCGGGCCTGTTGATTAACCTCGCGACTGACCGCGGCCTGATCGACACGATCGACGCACAGATTGGTCCCACCAACGCCCAGGGCATCGCCACCGGCAGCTTGCGCTCCTTTACCTCCGGCGTTGCCACGGTGCTGGCAACGGAGGACAGCCAGAACTTCCTGCTGCCCGACCAGCCGCAGGTCACGTTCACCCGCGGCATCGTGCTGAACCTGTCGAAGATAGCGCTGCAACCGGAAGCTGTCGTTGGCGACGTGGTGACGTACGCAATCCGGATCCGCAACCAGGACGATCGCGACGTCACCGACGTGCTGATTGTCGATACGCCGCCGCCCGGCCTCAGGTTCCTTGCGGGCAGCGCCACGCTCGACGGCACGGCGCTTGAAGATCCGCCGGCCAGCCCGGTCATGCGCTTCGCTATCGGCACTGTGCCCGCGCTGGTTGACAGCAATGGTAACGGCGTGGCCGACGACGGCGAGTCGGGTTACATGGAGCTTCGCTACCGCGCCATCGTGGGCTCCGGTGCGACACCGGGTACTCACATCAACCGCGTCACCGCTGTGGATGTCTGCGAGACCTGCGTAATCGCGAACCTCGCCGAGGCGCCGCTCGAGGTCATGCTCGACCCGGTCTTCGATCTCGGCACGATTATCGGCAAGGTCTACCACGACGCGAACCGGGACGGCTGGCAGCAGCTCGACGAACCCGGCATCGGCGAAGTGATGGTTGCGCTGGATGACGGCACGTATGCGCTCACAGACAACCATGGCCGTTATCATTTCCCGGCGGTGCGTCCCGGGCAGCGCCTCGTGAAGGTCAATCGCAACACGCTGCCAGGCGCTGGCTACACCACGACGGACGAGGCCAGAATTCTGCAGGTGACGCCGGGCCTGATGGCCAAGGCGAGCTTCGGCGTCTACTACGACGGCCAGACGGCCAGCATCGGACGCGCCGGGGTCTCCGGCATCGCAACGCAAGGCGAGGCACAGCCTGCGCCAGTGCGGGTTACTGGCAGCGTGAAGATGCCGTTCGCCGTGGTCAACGGACAGCCGGTGGACCTGCCCACGCAGACCGTGGAGCTAACCACCGCGAGCATCGACAACGTCATTGGCCTTGAAGACGGCGCCCTGGAAAGCCCCGTACGCTTCCGCCTGCAGTCGGGCCGACCAGAGGCAGTCAGGCGCTGGCGCCTCACCATCGCCGATGTGGACGGCAAAACGGTGCATAGACTCGAGCAAGCGGGCAGCGTGCCGGAGACGGTGGAGTGGAACGGGCGCAATGCTGACGGCGATCTTGTCATCAGCGGCGGTATCTACACGTATCAGCTTGCGATCGAGTACACCAACGGAGACGTGGCCGACAGCGCACGCGAGATGTTCGGCGTCAACCGCAGTTCGTCCATAGCGGTGAACCTGCGTGGTGGCGCTTTTGTCACTGGCTCGGCAACGCTGACCAGGCAGGCCACGGCGCTGCTGCGTGAAACCGCCGCGGCGCTTCGCGAACATCCGGAAGACAAGATTGCCATTGAAGGCCACACGGACTGGGTGGGTGACCCGGACGACAACCGCGAGCTGTCGCTGCGCCGCGCGACGGCCGCGCTGGACTACCTCGTTAACGTCGAGGGATTAAACCCCGAGCAGTTCGTAATCTTCGGCTACGGTGAGTCGCGCCCGCTTGCCAGCAACACCACGGCGGCCGGCCGCGAGCACAATCGCCGCGTCGAGATTAAGGGCGACCTCACTACCACGGACCGTGCATTGATTCGCGAGCGCGCCGGGGTAACACCGACGGTGCGAATCAACGGCCAGTCGGTGCAGCTCAAAGACGACGGGCGCTTCGATTCAATGCTGGAAGCCGCCGAGGCCTCCCGCATTGACCTGGAGATCACTACCGCGGGCGCCAGGCGGGCCGCCACCACGGTGGAACTGCCGACGCTGGAAATACTGCAGCCAGCCGGCGAGGCGCGCCTGCCGTTTGGCGCGCGCACTGACCAGTACACCGTGTTTGAAGCCTCGCAGTCGACCGGCAGCAACGGGGCGGTTGCACGCTACGTGGTGTCGGGCCGCACCGACCCCGGGAACGCGGTGGAACTGGACGGTGTGCCAATGCTGGTCGCCGATGACGGTTCGTTCCGCGCGCCGGTCGATCTCTTCCCGGGAGCGAATATCTACGGCCTCGTGGCACGGAACAACAGCGGCTTCTCCCGCATCGTGAACCTTTCCGTGCAGGTGGCCGCCGACAACGATGGCCAGCCGCTGCTGGTTGTTGAACCCATCCCGGTGCTGAGCCTGCGCCTGCCTCCTCGCGGCATGCCGCTCGCCAACGAGAAACTCGTCGTGCCCGGTTTCACAGACCCCGGCAACAGCGTGTTCATCAACGGCCAGCCGATCGAGATTGATGAATCCGGTCAGTTCTTCGCGCAGTTGCTTCTGCCAGAGGGTGACAGCCTGTTCCAGGCCGAAGTGCGTGACCAGGAGGGCTACTCGGGCGTAATCGAACGTACCTTCACCCGCAAGACTAACCAGTATTTCTTTATGGCGCTGGCCGACGGCAAGTTCGGGCAGCTGAAGAACTCCGGCAGCCTGGTGGACAGCCGTGGTGAGAGCGAGTCGTACTCGGAGGGCCGTGTCGCGTACTACTTCAAGGGCAAGGTCGCGGGCAAATACCTCATTACCTCAGCCTTTGACACGGGCCTTTACGAATACGGCGCCGTGTTCGGCGACTTTGACGACGCTGACAACCAGCGCCTGATCGCAAACCTCGACCCCGACACCATGTACCCGGTGTACGGCGATAACAGCACGCTGGTGTTTGACGCCCAGAGCCGCGGCCGCTTCTACCTGGCGATTGAGAGCCAGCAGCTGGACGCGCTCGTTGGCAACTTCCCGATTAACCTGTCTGAAACCGAGCTTGCCGCTTACCAGCGAACGCTCTACGGCGCGCAGGTGCGTTACCGGTCGGCGGCGCGCAACAGCGCTGGCCAGGCGCGCACTGAAGTGCAGGCCTTCGTGGCGGACGTGCCGCAGGCGCCGGTGCAGGACGAGCTGCGCGCAACCGGCGGCTCCCTGTATTACCTCAGTCAGCAGAACGTTATCGAGGGCAGCGAGCAGGTAGCGCTGGTGATTCGCGATGTCGACACCGGCCTGCTGCTGGCGCGCGACTTCCAGGAGCGCAACGTCGACTACACGATTCGCTACCCGGACGGCAGGCTGCTGTTCAACCGGCCGGTGTCCAGCATGTCTGGGGACACGGAACTGATCAGCCGCAACCTGATGGCCGGCAACCCGGTGTGGATCGAGGTGACGTACGAAACCCGCCTCGACGGTTTCGACCAGTCCACCACTGGCGTGCGCGCGCGGCAGGCGATAGGCGACCGCGTCACCCTCGGCGTCACCCAGATCGAGGACGACAGGCTGGACGGCAACTACTCTCTGAGTGCCGCAGACGCCCAGCTTCGCTTCGGCAAAAACTCACGCGTGATTGCGGAATACGCGCGCTCGACCGGTCAGAGCGGTGCGGCCTTCATCAGTAACGATGGCGGTTTCACCTACGTGACCCGCAATGACGAACCGGCGGCCAGCGGTACCGCCTTCAAGCTGGCGGTCGAACTCGACGCCGGCGAGTTCATCGGCCGGCCGGACAAGCTGACGCTTAACGCTTACATCAAGGAGCTGGGCGACGGTTTCATGTCTTCGGGTAACCGAAGCGAGATCGCAACGCGGAAATCCGGTCTCGCGCTGACGTACCGCATTACCGACAACCAGGACGTCCGCGTGCGGCACGACATCCAGGAAAACCTGGAAACCGGCGCGACCGTCGATCAGTCGACGGTGCACTGGACCCTGACGAAGGGCCGCTGGAAGCTCGCCACGGAGATCCAGGATCGGCGCGAGAGAGGTGGCACCATCGGGGTGCGCAACACCATGGCCGCCGCGCGCATCGAGGTGGACTGGAACGAGTCACTGAACACCCGTCTCGAGCACCAGCAGACACTGTCTGGTCCTGCCAATGACCAGACCACGCTTGGCATGTCGTTTGCCGCCGGCAAGGCGCTTGCCTTCAATGCCAGCGCCACGTCCGGCAGCCGCGGCACCGCCGCACAGGCCGGACTCACGCTGGACATCGCTGGCAAGAGTCTCTACCTGTCGCAGCGCGTTGCAGGCAGCCTTGCCACCAGCGAGGAGCTGGCCACAATCCTCGGCGCCGAGGCGCCGATGGGCGAGAACGGGCAGATGTACACCGAGTACCAGTGGGGCAACAGCGGCAACCAGGTGGATGTG
>JBCAXP010000320.1:0-5702 GCA_038533995.1 Pseudomonadota bacterium | reverse complement strand
GAAAGACGACGGTGAGGCTACCTTCGGCTTGCTGTCCCAGGTGTCGCCGGACGGCCGCTATGTGATCAGCACGGTGAAGGACCGCGCCGTGTTCGTCGCTACGCCCGGCATCGAATACTCCCAGCTGTTTTTCCCGATCAAGGGCATCCTGGTCGTTTACGACACGCAAACGGGCACGTACACGCCGCTGCCAGGCGCCGACGATCCGGAGTACGTGCAGAGCAATCCCACCTGGAGCCCGGACGGCAAGTACGTGGTCTTCGCGCGCTCCAAGGTGTACAGCAAACCGTCCATCGCGGACGCCACGAGCATCCTGTTAAGCGAGAGAGACGTACCCGAGTTCATCGAAGACAAGGAGCCGTTCAAGTTCGATCTGTACCGCGTGCCTTTCAATGAGGGTCGTGGCGGCGAGCCCGAGCCGATTGAGGGCGCCTCGCACAACGGCAAGAGCAACTTCTTTGCGAAGTTTTCGCCCGACGGCAAGTGGATCGTGTTCTGCAAGGCTGAAAACTACATGCTGCTGATGCCGGACAGCGAGCTCTTTATCGTGCCGGCCGAAGGCGGCGAGGCACGGCGGCTGCGCGCCAATACCTCGAACATGAATTCCTGGCACAGCTTCTCGTCCAACGGCAAGTGGCTCGTGTTCTCCTCGAAGGAGTTCACGCCGTTCACACAGTTGTTCCTGACGCACATTGACGAGGAGGGCCGGTCGACGCCGCCGGTTGTGCTGGATCGCTTCACCAGCACCCAGGGCGCAGCCAACATTCCGGAGTTCGTACCGCTGGCCGGTGATTCGATCGCACAGATCAAGGAGCAGTTTCTGGACGCCTACTCGTTCCTGCGTGCAGGCATGGCGAACGAACGTACCGGCAACTACCCCGGAGCCGTGCGCTCCTACAAGCGTGGGCTGGCCGTCGCGCCGGATAACGTGGAGTTACTGAACGCCCTGGGCTTCTCTCAGTTTCAGCAGGGCAACAGCGAGGAGGCGGTTGTTGCGCTGGAGCAGGCGCTCGCGATTGATCCGAAGCACGCCAAGGCACACAACAACATGGCGCTGGCCTCTATCGACATCGGCCTGCTCGAGCTGGCGGAGGCCCACTACCGTGAATCGCTGGCGATCGAACCGCACCCGGCCATCTACAACGACCTGGGCTACGTGCTCGAGCGCTTAGGGTTGCCGGACGAGGCGGCGGAGCAGTACCAGGAGTCTCTCGCACTCGACCCGGAATCCGCGCCTGCACACTTCAACTTAGGTTCCTCGCTGATGCGCCGGGGCGAGTTCGCGCAGGCGGAGAGCCATTTCCGCGCCGCGGTCACGCACGGTCCTGATACGCGTTCCTACACGGGGCTCGGCGCTTCCCTGCAGCGCCTCGGTCGCACGGAAGAAGCGGTTTCCAGCTTCCGTAGCGCCATCGCCGAGGATCCGAAGAACGCGGCCGCCTACGATCAACTCGGCGACATTTTCGTGCAAAGCGGCAAGCTCGACGACGCCCTGACCGTGTACAAGAACCTCGTGCAAGCGGCACCCAGCGCGGCGGCACACCTGGAGCTTGCCGGCGTGTATGAACGGCTTGGCCGGTCAGACGAGGCGCGCCGGGAGCGGGCGCTCGCCACGCAGATGCAGTAAGGCCGGCGGCGCCGGCGTCTGAACTCTCCTGCCGCCTTCCCGGGCGGCAAAAGTCATCCACTCTGCGCTGTCATGCGTATGTTCAATAGAGCGCACCACGGATGTGCGTGAACAAAGCAAACGACAGAAGACTTCAATGGAGAGGACAGACCATGGATAGTGCAACGGCAAAACAGACCACCTCGACGACACGGAAGACACTGGCACTGGCGGGAGCGGCGATGGCGCTCGGCTTTGCCATCAGCCAGGGCAGTGACGCGCAGGTGTTAACGCCACCGACCTCATACGTCTACACCGCCGCGTTCATTTGCGGTTCGGCTGAACCCACTCGCGACGTGCAGAGCGAGGGCGACGCTTTCTTAAGCGCCTACGATGACCTGGAACCTGGCAGCTACGCGACCTTCCTGAACCTGCAGAACACGAGCTCAAACAGCCGCAGCATCACGTTGTACGTGGCGGCGCAGGGTCTGAACAGCAACCTGCTGATAGATACGGTGACGGTTGGTGCGTTCCAGACGCGGCGCTTTGGCTGCCTCGACTTCATGGATGATGTGGCCGCGAACTTTCCGGGCGATGTGCTGTTCGGCCAGGCCGTCCAGGGCACGGTCTATTTTGTGCAGACGAATGAGGACATCGTTCTTCGCACAACGCAAACGTATTCGGCTACGCGAAACGACGGCGACGTCAATATCGGCGGTGTTTCCGTCGACGTAGCCAGGGAGACGCCGAGGGAGATTGACGGCTTTGTGATTCTGCCGTTCCTGAACCCGTAAGCGTGTGTCAGGCGGCGCGCCGGGGTGTGGGCTCACAGGGAAAGGCACTCCGGCGCGCCTGTCTGCATTTTGCTACCGGCGCCGCTGAATAACCATGACCTCGTAACGGCCGTCCGGGCCGATGTACCACGAAGCGACTGTGCTGGTAATTGACACGATCAGCCAGCCGAAAAGCGCCGCGAAAAAGCCGGAGACGTAAAAGCCGTCGAGGAACCAGGCCACCAGCCCGAACATCGCCGCGTTGACGACCAGCATGAACAGGCCGAGCGTGAGTATCGTCAGCGGCAACGTGAGGAGTAGCGCGACAGGCCTTACCAGCGCGTTCACCACGCCCATGAGCAGGGCGGCCAACAGCAGCGTGCGCCTTGAGTTGATCTCGACGCCGGGCACAATGGTCGCGGCGAGCCACAGGCCCAGCGCAATAATTGCCACCCTGATAAGAATACCGATCATCGTCTATACCCCACTCGCAAAAAGCCTCGCCGGCTGCGGCCTGCCCGCGCACCCTCTACAGGATAGACCAGATGGTACGCCCGCGTTGAGTGTCGTACCGGCGCTCCCGCAGCTTCGCGATTCCAGCGCCAGCGCAGCCTACCCGCGATCAAAGCGCAAGCGGTCCGGTACACCGGTGAGCTGTTCGAGGTTGTCACGAGTCGGGCCAAGAAATTCGGGGTTCAGCACCTGGTTGAAGATGCCATCCAGCGACAGCACTCCATTGGGTCCAAGCACCGCGTCTCGAATCTTCATGCGTCGTCCCACGAAGCAGTTGGGCAGCACGGTGACGTTCTCCAGGTGTGCACCGGCCTCGATGACTACGCCATTCGACAGTGTGCAATTCGCGTCAAGCCGCGCAAGGGCGCCGATGCGGCAGTGCTTTCCGATGAACACGTCTGCACCAATGCTGGCCGTGGACGCGATGGCAGAGCGCCAGTCGGCAATAGCGGTTCGGTGTATCAATGCGCCCGGCACATTCAGGCGTGGCAGGTAGCCACGCACGGCACTCAGGTTGGCCTGGTGATATTCCTGTGCGCAGCGTAACGGCTGTTCACGGGACACGGCGCCGCTCGCGGTAGCCAGCGAATGCCCCAGCACTTCCCCGCGGCGAAGCTGCCACAGGCCGGCAGAAACGCCGTCGATGTCGGCGGGTGCTTCCACCGTACCGGCTCGTTCGGCCAGCGCTTTGAAATCCGTGTTGTACAGGTGGTCACCCAGCAAGTAGAGGCACTGGCCCTCCGTCGCCAGGCATTCGGTGAGCAGTTCCTCACCGTGAAGGTCCGAATAGCGAATGGTAAGGCCCCATTCGCTGCCAGAGCGCAGGCGGTTGCGTACCGCGTACTGCTGGATGGAGCCAGCAATCCGGACATGCCGGATGCCGGCCTCGGCCAGTTGCTCCACCAGGTAGATGATCAGCGCTTTGCCGGCCAGGGGCATCAGCGCACGGTGGGTGCCTGGCCACAACGGTTCGAGCGGCGATGCGTTGTTACTGAAGCCGATGACAGCGATCGGTGCGTTCATAGTGGGTTTCTCCCGGGCCATCAGTAGGCCCCTTTTCCGCTGATTACAGCCGGTACCGTCTGTGCCATGATTCCAATGTCGGTAAGCGCGTTTCGCCGGCGCAGGTATTCGATGTCGAGCTTGACCTGCTGTGCGAACGACAGGTCGGAGCGACCGCCGATTTGCCACAGGCAGGTCAGGCCCGGCTTGGCCTGGAGCCGCTTGCGATCCGCGGCCGTGTAGTTCTGTACCTCGGATGGCAGGGCAGGGCGCGGGCCGACGATGGACATTTCGCCCCGCAGCACGTTGACAAGCTGGGGCAGTTCGTCGATGGAAAAGCGGCGAATCGTTTTGCCCACTCGCGTTATCCGCGGGTCCTTCTTCATCTTGAACAGCACGCCGCCTTCGCTTTCGTTTCTGTCGGCAAGCTCGGCGAGACGCCTCTCCGCGTCCATGTACATCGAGCGAAACTTGTACATCGGAAATTCGCGGCCGCGAAGGCCAACCCGTACCTGCTTGAAGAACACCGGCCCAGGGGACTCGATGCGGATCAGGGCTGCGGTCGCCAACAGCAAGGGTGACAGCACCAGCAGTGCCAGGCCCGCAAGGCTTACATCCAGCAAGCGCTTGGTCGCGATACGGGCAGCAAGCAGGCGCTGCCACCGTCGGCTGACGGCCTTCGGCGGGCGGTCCTCGGTAGCGGCGGCCGCATTGTAGGCCGCCCACTCACCGGGCATTGGCAACCGTTCGCCGCTTTTTTCGGTCGGTAGCTGGCGACGCAGCCATTGCTCCTTCAGGATGCGCGCGATGAACAGGGGGTTGCCGAACACGTACCGGCGCCACTTTGCCCGCGGCTCCTGCAGGATGCGCCAAACCCATTCCATGCCGAGTTCGCGCAGCCAGAGCGGGGCGCGCCGGATACGTCCCGAGTAGTAGTCAAACAGGCCGCCCACGCCGATACCGACGGCAGCATTCAGCAGTGCGCGGTGGGTCGTGAGCCACCGTTCCTGCCGCGGAGCACCGAGGCCCACCAGCACGATGTCGGCGCCGGAGGCATTGATTGCGTGCACCACGTCAAACGCGCTGTGCTCGCTTGCGTAGCCATCGACGCATCCCACGATGTCAAGGCCGGGAAACCTCGCGCACATGCGCCTGGCCGCCTCAACTGCTACGCCGGGTCGTCCGCCGTAAAGAAACAGCTTCTTGCCGGCCTGCGCTGCCTGCTCGCACAGCAGCGGGAAGAGGTCCGTGCCGTTGACGTTGTCGCTGAGGGGCAGGCCGAGCAATTTGCCGGCGATGCGAAGCCCGCTGCCGTCCGGCAGCACAAGGTTGGACTGGTTGAGCAGGTAGTGGTAGTCGCGGTCCCGCATGGCGGTGTTGAGGCAATCCGGGTTAACGAAGGACACCAGCTCCATTCGCTTGCGTTCCGGTGAGTCGCAGGCCTCCATGATTTTCCCGACGGCGCTGCTCATCGACAGCGCGTCGATGCGAACGCCGAGGAGACGGACGGTGTCCTGGCCGTCACTGCCACTGGTAGAGACCACGCATGCCCACGCGTAGCGAACAACGAGCGCGGTACGCTCAAGGCCCGATGCGGTAGCAAAGAATTGCGCGTCGCCATCGCGGGTGCCCGTGTGCGCAATGCCCATTCTGGCGCGCAGCGCAGCCGGCGACACGAGGCCGGGTTTGGCGTCGGTGTGCGCAGCGGTGTCCGTCGGGCCAACAAACGCCAGGTTGCCCGCAGCCACCTGCCAGAGCCGGGCGGGGAGGGCGCCCTGTGGGCGATTGCCCGCCCCCCGGCGGGCAAT
>JBCAXP010000319.1:0-5719 GCA_038533995.1 Pseudomonadota bacterium | reverse complement strand
AAACAAGGGCTTAGGAGTGACACAGAAATTTCATTTCATGCCCTGCGCCTGCTGGGCTATATTCTAGGTTCTGTTAAATGCAGTGCCGCCCCTGCTGCAATCTGCCTTAAGGAAAAGAAATAAATGCATCTAACTACTATAAAGCGGGCCTTTGCCGGCGTCGTTGGGACGCTGGTACTGATGCTCGGCACATCCGCTGCTCACGCTATTACCTACGATGGATCAATCGTCAGTGGCGCAGGTGGTTTTTCGCTAACGCACGGCATTCCGGTCAGTGATACCGACCCGGATGACTGGCTCCGCTTTGCCGACGGCGACGCTTTCACGTTCGACGTCGACGGCCTGACAGTGACGGCCGGCGGTCCTCAGACGTATACGCTCACCAGCAACAACGGCGCCATGGCCGAGTTCGTACTGCTGTCCATGATGCTTGAGCTCGACGACACGACGGGCATTCCGTCTGGCACGATCGACTACACGCTGGACGGCGTTGCAGGCACGTTCACGTTCCTTGAGCAGACGTACGGTGACACGGACTTCAACAGCTCGTCGTTTGACGGCAGCACCATCACGGTGAATCTGTGGGGAGCAGATGACGCCAACGGCATCGGCCTGGACCTGCGCTTCACGGGCTCGCCCGTGCCGGTTCCACCGGCGCTGTGGCTGTTCGGCTCGGCTGTCGCTGCGCTTGCGATGCGTCGACGCTCGCAGCAAATCTGACGACACAGCAGCACTTCAAAGAGATCGAAAGGCCGAACCACCCCTCGCTGGGGTGGTTCGGCTTTTTTCGTAAGAGAGCCGCGCCATGCCTGTAGAAATTCACGTTCTCGCACTCGCCGCCCTGCTACAGATCGCACAGTTCGCAATAATGGGGGTACCGGTCAACCTGCAGGTCGGGGTGAAGTACACCGGCGGACCGCGTGACAACCCGGTGCAAATCACCGGCGTCGCCGGGCGGCTGTTCCGTGCGTACAACAATCACTTCGAAGCGCTGATTCTTTTCACCATTGCGGTGGTTGTTGTCACACTCGGGGGAAAATCCAGCGCGCTCACCGAAAACTGTGCCTGGACTTATCTGATAGCGCGGGCGGTTTACGTACCGGCCTACGCGTCCGGCATTCCCATGCTGCGCTCATTAATCTGGGCGGTGAGCTTTACCGCCACCGTAATCATGCTGGTGGCAGCCGTCGTCTGACGAGGCGTCAGCCGTGGTCGTCGGGCAACAGCGCCTCGGCCTCGATTTCGACGCGCCAGTCCGGATCCACGAGGCCGGCCACCGCAACGAGCGTCGCTACCGGCGGCTCGCCGGAAAAGTACTCGCCATGCACCGGCCCGATGATCTTCCAGTCGTCGATGTGCGTGAGGTACATGCGCGTGCGCACCACGTCTTCCAGGCCGGCTCCCAGTTTTTCCAGGGACTGCTGGATGATGTCGAAGCAGCGGCGCGCCTGAGCGGCAGGATCGCCAACGCCGACGGTTTTGCCGTCCACGCCTATCGGTCCGGTGCCGGCGACGTGCACAACCTGCCCGATGCGAAGCGCGCGGCAGAAGCCGAACTGCTTCTCGTAGGGACTGGCGGAAAAGTGAGACTGTCGCTGCGTCATGAGTACCCTCTCCTGAAAAGTGCGCCCCAACAGACCTGGGAGCCGCGCGGCCTCTAGTGTAGCTTGACCTCAGCACGGGTGGATTTGTAGATGCGATCGCCGAGCATGATCAGCAGTGTTGAGAACCGCCCATGGATTGCGGCCTGGTGCAGGCGGTAAAGCGACAGGTACACCAGCCGCGCTACCCAGCCTTCGATAAACACGGTGCCGCGCATCAGGTTACCCATCAGGTTGCCGACGGTGGAGAACCGGCTCAGGTTCACGATGCTGCCGAAATCCCGATAGACAAACCGCTTGAGCGATTTGCCAGACCGAAGGGCCAGCACGTTGCGCACCGCCACGGCGGCCATCTGGTGCGCGGCCTGTGCGCGAGGTGGAATCTCGCTGCCGTCACGTGCGCGGCAGCCGCAGCAGTCACCGACAGCCAGCACGTTGTCCACGCCCTTTACGACCAGTTCGTCAGACACTTCGATGCGGCCGAGCCGGTCAGTGGGAAAACCGCATTCGGCGAGCCATGCCGGCGCCTTCACGCCGGCGGCCCACACGCTGATGTCGGCGTCAATGATCTGGCCGTCGCTGGTTTCCACCGTGTCGCGGTTTACCCTGGACACCGTCGTTCCGACCCGCACGGCGACGCCGATTTTTTCAAGCTCCGCCTTAACGGAGATGCCGATACGCGGCGCGAGCCGCGGCAGCAAACCCGGAGCGGCTTCAACCACCGTGACCTTGAGGCGCTCCTGGGAAAAGTCTTCGAAGCCATACTCACGCAGGCGTTGCACGACGTTATGCATTTCCGCTGCCAGTTCGACGCCAGTGGCGCCGCCGCCGACAATGACCACGGACAGCACGGCGTTGGGGTCGCCGTTGTAGTTGACCCGTTGGAACTGCGCTGCGAAGTGCTTGTGAAACTGCTCGGCCTGCTCGCGTGAATCGAGCTGCCGGCTGAACTCCCGCACCCCCGGGATACCGAAGTCGTTGCTGTGGCTGCCAACGCAGACCACTAGCTGGCTGTAGGGAATCTCACGGCGCGGCGAGATCGCCTGGCCGTTGCTGTCGTGCACCTCGTCCAGCAGCACCTGCTGGTTCTCGAGGTCGACCCGGGTCACCGTGCCGAGCATGAAGCGAAAGCGGTGCTTTCTGGCCAGCATCCGGTAGCTCGCCTCATCATGCGCGCTGTCCATCGAACCGGTAGCAACCTCGTGAAAGAGCGGCTTCCAGATGTGAGTCGGGTTTTTGTCGACCAGCAGCACCTCGGTGGAGGCGTCGCGGCGCAGCTTGCGCGCGAGCTTCACGACCAACTCCAGCCCGCCGGCACCGCCGCCGATGACGATGATACGATTCTTTGCCGTGGTGTCCGTCAGGTCGGCGGGCACTGCCGCGCCTCTCGTGGTGGCACCCGGCGCAACAGCCGCCGGGGCGTCAGCCTGGCGCGTGGTCGGGGCGGGCGAACGGTTCATTTCTTCCATGGTTGTGCTCGTCATGTCATCCAGTACCGGTAGCGTTGATTTGTCCGCCGGCCTTGACGGCCACGCTGGCAGAGGGCGCACCTTTTTGCGAAGCCCGGCCATTGCGCATTGACGGCTGCGTGTTTACTATTTGTCTAAGTATTATATCGACAAAATTGAACAATACTAGAGGCAAATCGGTCAATATGGCGGCAGCAGAAGAGAGCATCACGCCCGGGAAGCCCCTCGATGCGACAATAAATCCGGATGAGGTCGCGTTCTACACGCGCCTGGCCAGCACCTGGTGGGACGAAACGGGCCCGTTCTGGCCGCTGCACAAGCTCAACAAGCTGCGCGTGGCCTACATCGTGGACTTTCTCTGCGACCGTTTTGAGCGCGACGCGGGTTCAGAACGCCCCCTGGACGGCCTTCGCATCGTGGACGTCGGCTGTGGCGGGGGCATCTTGTCGGAGTCCATGGCGCGCCTGGGCGCGAGCGTCACCGGCATCGACGTCGTGGAAAAGAACATCGCGGTGGCCAGCCTGCACGCCAGCCAGACCGGCCTGTCAGTGGACTACCGCGCGGTGACCGCCCGCGCCCTCGCCGACGCCGGCGAGCGCTTCGACGTCGTGCTCAACATGGAAGTAGTCGAGCATGTTGCGGACCTGGACGTCTTCATGCAGGACTGCGCGGCCCTCACGGATGACAACGGCGCCATGGTCGTGGCCACGATCAACCGCACCCCGCGGTCGTGGTTGTTCGCCATCGTCGGCGCTGAGTACATCCTGCGATGGCTACCCCGAGGGACCCACCGCTGGCGTGACTTTCGCAAGCCGGGCGAAATCGAGGCCCTGCTCGATGAGCACGGCCTTGCAACAACCGCTCGCACCGGCGTGTTCGTGAATCCTCTGACCCGGCGCTTCACGCTGATCGGCGACCTGGGCGTCAACTACATGCTGACCGCGGTACGGCGCAAAGCCGGCTAGCTCTCGCTCAGTTTGTGGCTGTCCTCGGCCGTCAGGTCCAGACCGTACACGTCCCGCAGTTTGCCGATGCGCTCGATCGTGTCCTCGCCGAAGGCGCAGCGGCCCTCGAACGCGTGCAGCAGCACCCCCTCCAGCAGGTCGCCAAGCGTGATGTCGTGAATTTCCGCGATGCCCTTGGCGACCTTGAGTATGCGCTTCTCAATGCGAACGCCGGTCTGAACCCGCTTCACCCGCTTTCCCTTCTCAGCGCTCACTGAACTGCTCTCACGATGAAGTCGTGCGGCATTTTGTCAGGCAGCACAAAGTGCCGCCGGGCAGCCGCGGAGCCCAGGCGCGGTTTGCTGTAGTAGCGGCCAATCAACGCGGGATGCGATTCAAACAAGTCCGGGTTCTGCTCGAGGAACTGCCGCCACTCGTGTTGCGCAGGCAAAGCCTGCATCCGCGCGTTGACCAGGTGCAGGTAAAACAACGTGATGGTCTCGTGGTACTTCTCGGGAGCGCCGAAGTGCTCCGTTAGCCGGCGGAGCGCAGCCGCGAACCGCGCCACCGCGTCTTCAAAGGACACCGTGCGCAGAAGCTGCCACGCGGCACGCAGATGGTCCTCGTGGTGAAATTCGCCCGGGACAAGCGACAGGGACTCCAGGGCGTCCAGCAGCTGTGCTTCAGTTCGTTTGGCGTCAGTCATGGAATACCTCCTGCTTGAACGCGCCGGTTGACGCGAACAGAGCGTGATTATGCTACCTTGGTATCAAAATAACAATTGAAAAATCACCACCCGGGGCCCGTGGCTGCCCCGGCCACGCGCTAGAATGCGCGCATCCACCTCCTCAGAACGAAGGGAAATCCCAGTGAGTAGCTTTCAGACACGGGCGCGAACCGCCGTGGGCAAGGTGTTGAGCGCCGGGGCGCTGAGCCTGGTAGCCACCCTCGCGACCGCCGCGGACTCAAGCCAGGCGCAGTCGGCCATGCAGGCCTACCTGGCGGGCGATGGACCGCGGCCGAAGATCGGCCTTGCCTTAAGCGGCGGCGGAGCCAGGGGCGCCGCCCACGTGGGCGTTATCCAGGCGCTGGAGGACATGCGCATACCGATCGACTACGTCGCGGGTACCAGCGTGGGTGCGATCATCGGCGGACTCTATGCGGCGGGCACCGACTCGAAGGAGCTGGCCGACATCGTCACCCATTTTGATTGGGAGGCTGCCTTTCGCGACCAGAGCCCCCGGGCCGATCGCTCGTTTCGGCGCAAGCTCGACGACACGCTGTTTTCAGTTCGACCCCGGATGGGCGTAACGGACCAGGGCATCGGCTTGCCTGCCGGCATCGTCGCCGGGCAAAACGTCGATCTGCTGCTTAATTCGCTGACGATGCGCGCCGCGGGAATCACCCGCTTCGACGAATTGCCAATCCCGTTCCGGGCGGTAGCCACCGACATCGTCACCGGCAAGCCGGCAGTGCTGTCTACGGGCAGCCTCGCAATGGCGATCCGCGCCAGCCTGTCGATTCCCGCGATCTTCACGCCCGCCGAAATCGACGGGGCGCTTCTCGTGGATGGCGGCGTGTCGAACAACATGCCCGTGGACGTCGTGCGCGCCATGGGAGCAGACATCGTTATCGCGGTGGATATCAGCACCGCGCTACTGACCCGGGAGAAGCTCACCTCCGTAGTTGCCATCACGGAGCAGCT
>JBCAXP010000318.1:0-5730 GCA_038533995.1 Pseudomonadota bacterium | reverse complement strand
CTCGTTACTGGAGCGCGCACCGGAACCGAGGCTCATGTTGATGATGTCGGAGCCACCTGCATCGCGCCCAACGACCGCATCGCGCTGCATATCGTGAAAGTCTTCGGACCCGGCTACGAGACTACCAGCGCAGAAGTCATCTACGCGGTGGACGCGTGCGTCGCCGCCGGCGCCGACATCATCAACATGAGCCTCGGTTCCGGTGCGCGCTCCAGTAACGAGGAGCAGGCCATGCGTGATGCGGCTGACGCGGGTGTGCTGCTCGTCGCCGCCGCCGGTAACGACGGCGACGCAACGCTGCCTGACGGCAGCGCCGACCTTCCGGCGCAAACGGCGTTTCACTACCCGGCGTCTTACGACACCGTCATCAGCGTGGCAGCGGTTGATGAGCAGCTGAACCTCGCGCCCTTCTCGCAGCGCAATGCCCAGGTGGAGCTTGCCGCGCCCGGCGTGGACGTGTACTCGACAGTGCCGCCCTACTCCACCCTGCCTCCGGCAACGCTGCTGAGCGGCATTGTGATCAACGAGAACCTGCGCTTCATGCGGGGCGGACAGTATGTACCCGTGCCCAACACTGTGACGAACGTAGGCTTTCTGATTGACTGCGGCTACGGCACGTCGACCTGCCAGCCGGCCTACTGGGAACAGCCGCACATTGTCGGCGGCGTCTTCGGCTGCCTCATCGAACGCGGCCCGGCCAACAACCCGATTACCTTTGCCGCCAAGGCGCTGGCCTGCGAAGCGGCGGGCGGAACGCTGGCGGTGATCTACAACAACGAGTCCGGCGACTTTTCCGGAACGCTCAACAACGCCCCAGTGTCGATTCCGGTGCTGGAGGTATCCGGCGCACTGGGCTCAATGATCGCGCGACAGCAAATGCCCTACGTCGGTGTTGATGGCGTGGAGAATCCGAACTTCGGTGTGAACATTCTGCGCGTCGAGGAACCGCCCAAGTATACCGAGCTCAGCGGCACCTCAATGGCCTCCCCGGTCGTGGCCGGCGTCGCGGCGCTCGTCTGGAGTCACTATCGCCATTGCAGCCCGCGGTTCATTCGCCGTGCGCTCGGCGACTCGGCACTGGACCTGGGCGCACCTGGACGGGATGACTCTTTCGGTCATGGGCTGGTGCAACACATCGACACCATCAATGACCTGGAAGCCAACCCGTTTCAGATCTGCACTCTCTAGATTAGTCAGTTAGCTAGTTGGCCAGCTGGCCGGTCCGCTGCATCAGCGCGAGGTCTTCGGCCTCGCGCTGATCGGCGAAATTCAGTCGTGCGAATCGGGCCGCAAGCGCCAGGTTAAAGTCCACATCGAGATAGAACCGTGCCATCTCGCGGGCGTGTTCATAGTCTCCCGCCGCGGCAAGATCCTCGAACTGATGCCTGGTGAGATCCACCTCGGCCTTTACGCGTGACAACTGGCCAAGCCGCTCGGCCGCGATATAGCGACGTACCGCAAGCGCCAGCTGTTCGCCGCCTTCGCCCGCGGTATCAAGCGCATCCTCGAAGCGGCCCGCGTCCAGCAGCCGATCAACAAGCGCTGCCCGCACCTGGCCATTCTCTCCCTTTGACAAGGCAGCCTCGTATTGCGCAATCGCCTCAGCCTCGTAGCCAAGGCTGGTCGCGAGGTCGCCGGCAACGCTGTGCAGCCACTGGGCGGTCGGCGTTTTCGCAACGCCCGCGTCGAGCACCGCGATCAGCGCATCGTAGGCACGCCGCTTGTCATCGCCTGTCTGCGCCGCTGCGCCCAGGCACCCGATGCGAAGCTCAAGCCCATGGTGACCAATGGCCCGGCAGTCTTCAGCTGAGCCCGCAAGATCGCCACGCACCCGCCGCACAGCTGCCCTAAGCAGTCGCGCCTGCGTATCTCTGGGCGCCCGGCTGATGGCGCGGTCCAGCAGGTCGAGTGCCTGATCAAAGCGGTGCGTAGCCTGTGCAACCGCCGCGGCGGTGGTCAGCGTAAGGGTGTCGGCGTCCGGCGCGTCGGCCGCGTCGCCAACCAGCGCAGCCGCACGCGCAACCGCGCTCTCGTCGCCGGATTTCTGGTAGCCGGCGAGCAACGCCTGTGCCTCCGCGAGTCGCTCCGGGAGCGGTGCCTCGTGACTTGTGTGTTCTTCGGCGTGGTGGTGGAAACTGTGTGCGTGTGTCAATGGCGCGAAAAGCAGGCTGGCAAGGCTCAACGCCCACGCCAGGCTCGAACGAAAACTCATCATCTTCAGACTCCGGAACTATCGCCCGGGGCACTGTAGCCCCGGGCTTATTTGCCAGCGGCCGGGGCTCGTCGCCCCGGCCTCGGTTTGGAACGACACCCGCTAGAGCAGCAGGTCGGCGAAGTCGTCGTCCTCGGCGTCGCGAAGGAACTCCACCGCGTTGATCAGCGACGGTGCGCCGTCGGCGCCAGCCGGGAACTCGCTGCGGGCGAATTCCTGCATCGACCGTTGCTCCGGATTCACGGTGACTGCGAAGCGGACCTGCGCGCTGAGTCCCGCGCTGTCCGTCGCCGTCACTGTGATCACGGTTGCACCGGCGCGGTCTTCACCTGGTGTTACCACCAGCGTTCGCTCACGCCCTGAACCGTCTGACGTGACATCACCCGTTGCTACGAGCAGCTGGTCGTCGGCAGTCGCCGTAACAGACACGCTGCCCGGAGTCTCGTCGCTGACTGTGAACGCAATGGCCTTGCCCGCGTCGTTTGCAACAAGCACCTGGTCAGCCGGAACGGCTACGGACGGCGCCTGGTTAACCTGGACCGGCGGCGAAACCGGATCCCCGCCGCCTCCGCCACCGCAGGCCGCCAGTGGCAACACCAGGACTGCGAGATAAAGTCGTTGTGATTTCATCGTTGTCATCTCCTAAGCGGCTATTAGTCGCGCGGCTGCGGTAGCGGCGAATCAGTCGGCGAACCGGGGTACGGCGTCAGCAGATACGGAAAACTATTCTCCAGCTCGCTCGCGCTGAGCGGTGCACCATCGGTAATCGGCGCGGCACCAACGGGTGCGTCCTCTGGCGAACAGAAGCCGAGGTTCGCAAGGTCTCCGTTCGGGCCAATGGGCAGGTCGTGGCACAGCACGCCCATCGCGGCACGCAGCGCGATGTCCACCACGTCATCGCCGGGACGGCGGCCGTTCGGGAAGCCGGCCACGTCGCCGGTAATTACGCCCAGCGGGCTCTGGTCAGCGCGCGGCGTTGCCGGCACAGCGGTGTTCAGGCGAAGCATTTCCGAAGGCACCACGCCGGCCGGCTGGTTCAGGCCATCGACGCCCGTCAGAAAGGCAGCAACGAGATCGCTACGCGGAAACACCTGCGGTGCGAGGTTGTCGATCGGAGTGAAGTCAGGAATCTCAGCACCCAGGATTTCATTCACCGCGTCGCGGAACAGGGCATCGATAATTGCCGGCAGGCCGGGATTGGTGACGTAGGTTGCAAACTGCCCATCGTCCACAGGTTCGCTGGAGTTGAAGCGGTCCTTGTCATCGAAGCCGATCACCAGCTCATTGACCAAAGGTGAGCTCAGGCGCGACACCTGGGTCCAGCGGCCGCCACCCACTTCCGGGCGATCGAACGTCGGACGCGGGTTTAGCACGTTTAGCTGGCGCAGGCTGGCGGAGGTCCAGGCGCCAATCACCGGGTCGTCGCCGCTCGCGAGGCACGACTGGTGAATCTCAAGCGCCAGGGACGTTACGTTATTGCGATCCAGGATATTTCGTCCAGCGTCCTGCGTGATGCCGCCGGGAAAGCCGAGACCGTCGCCGGAACCCGGTACCGCATCGCCGTCGATTGGCACAAAGTTGATCAGGTCGAAGACTTCGCCGAGGGCAATCTTGAAGGCTTCGTTGCGCTGACCGACAAACACGCGGCCTGGAACGTTGCAATCCGGGATAGTGATGTCCCGAATGAAGCTGTCCGCATAGTTCGAGTAGTTGCCTTCACCGCCAAACGTCTTCGTACCGACGTAGTCAAACGGCTTGGCAAAGGTTCCGCTGCCGGTGGCCGCATCGGTCACCTGCCGCTTGAGGCCGGTACGACGGTCACCGTCAACGCGAATTACCCTGAAGTTCTCCAGGTGGCTCTGGCCTGGCGCGTTGTCGGCGTCGATCGGTGCGATGTTGCGAAGGATGCTGGAGATTTCCTCCCCGCCCACCGTCAGCTTGACCGGGCCGCCTTCTGGCAGCAGGTCGTCAAAGCGGAACTGGAAGGTAATGTCCTCGGCACCGTCGCCATTGTTGTCGACGTGAATTTCGTAGAGCGCTTCGCTGTCGAGCGCAAAGTAGTTGGGACCACCGTAGGCTGCCTGCACCGGCAGGTAGTTGGCGATCATGGTGACGTAACCCTCGCGACCCGGCTCGTAGCTCGAGAACAGGTAGAAGTCGGTGGCGTCCACCTGCGGGTATTTCGTGATGAACGGCGCCTCGCGGTGACTGGAAGCAACGGCGGTCTGCGCGAGAGCAGCAGCGCAGGCAAGGCCAAGAACCGCAGAGCGGGCGATTGATCGATTGGTCATGATTGGTGTCCTTGTGTTGTGTTGGTTGAAGCAATCGCCGTTAGTACGCAGCCGATCGGGATGTGGCTTGGATTTTTCTTCAAAAAATTTTTTTTCATTCGAAATCGAACCGATTGGCTCGCTCGTGCGTATAGACAGTGATGAGCCGTGCTGGCTAAGGATCAAGCCACCAACAGGAAATCGCGTATGCCGTCCTCTACAATCACAGCAACAATGGGTACCATCTGCCTGAACGCAGCAGGCGCACAGGAGCCGCCCGGAATGCCGCCACCCATTGGGAAAGCCACGAGTGACGAACACCTGCTCCAGGCCATGGCCAGGGGGCAGTCGGAGGCACTCGGCGAGCTGTATGACCGGTACGCGGAACGCCTGATGCCGGTCGCCGTGGCGATTCTGCGCAACTCGAGGGACGCCGAGGACCTGATCCACGATGTCTTTCTCGAAGCCTGGCAGAAGGCCGCGAGCTTCGACGCGGCACGGGGCTCGGTGCGCAGCTGGCTCTCGTTGAGGGTGCGCAGCAGGGCCATCGACCGGCTGCGGGCACTGAACATGAAACGCAACCATGCGCAGGGACTGCGCGCCGAAGCGGAAGCCACGAACAGCGGCAAGGACGACGCTGCGGTGGAAACCGACTGCGCACTTGCTCAGGAGGCGCTTGGCGCGCTGAGCGACGCGCAGCGTGAGGTTATTGAACTGGGCTACTTTCGTGGCCTGTCCTGCAGTGAAATTGCAAGCCATTGCGGTATCCCGCTGGGTACCGTGAAGTCGCGGCTTGGCGCGGCGCTGAACAAGCTCCGTCAGCATCTGAAAACCAGCGAAGGTGAGAAATGAGCAACGAAGACAGCCAGCTGCTGGAATACGCACTGGGTAACCTGGCGCCGGCCGAGCTGGCCGACGTGGAGCGTCAACTGGAACGCAGCCCCGACCTGCGCGAACAGCTGCGAGAGGTGCGCGCGCTGCTGGGCACGGTCGTGGAGTGCACAGAACCTTCAGCGGTGCGGCCGGAAGTTCGAGAGCGCCTGCTCGAGAGCGTGCGCCAGGAATCCGCGCTTGAGGGTTTCGTCGTGCGACTGGCGGAGTTGTTTGACCTCGGCGTGGAGAGAATCCGCGACATCCTGAAGTCAACGCACGAAGAGCGCCGCAGCGACTGGGAAAGGCCGCCCGCCCCCGGCGTTGAGCTGTTGCACTTTGCAGGCAGTCCGCAGTGGCCACCGCCGGACCGCCTGC
>JBCAXP010000317.1:0-5785 GCA_038533995.1 Pseudomonadota bacterium | reverse complement strand
CATGACCGTCATGTTCTGCTCGTTCGACAAGCACCCAAGAATTCTGCGGCTCTACGGCAAGGCGACAGTGATCCACCCGCGTGATGCAGCGTGGCAAGAACACGTTGACCGTTTCCCGAAGTTCACGGGGGCACGCCAGATCTTTGATGTGCACGTTGACATGGTGCAAACCTCTTGCGGCTACGCCGTGCCCTACTACGAGCTCAAGTGTGAACGCCCGACGCTCACGAAATGGGCCGACAACCGCGGCCGCTCGGGCATCGAGGACTACTGGAAAGAGCGCAATACCGAAAGCCTCGATCAGAAGCCCACGGGCATTAAAAGTGACGGCTAAGGCTTGCGCTTGAGCCAACCGCGCTCGCGCACGGCCTGCACGTAGCTATCACTGACCGGCACGGCCACATCCGAATCGAGCGTGAGCTGCCAACGCCGCGAACCCCGCTTCGCGGAACGCACCGCTTGCTCGGCAACCCACCACGATCGGTGCACCTGCAGCCCAAGCGCTTCCGGCATCTCGGCAACGGCATCTCGAAACCGGTGATGTACGAGCTCCGACCCGGTTGACGTGAAGACGCGGACGTAATGCTCCTCGGCCTGCAACGCCAGCACATCCTCAGCGCTCCCCGCGGCAGTCTGAGCGAGGAACGCAGGTGGCGGCGCGACCTCGGCCGTCTCCACCTCTGTATTCCGCTCAACGATCAGCCAAAGCAGCAAATGCGCCGGCAGGATGATGGACAACAGCGTCGCGTACTCACTGAGAAACGCGAGCACCGGCGACATGGCCCACAAGTCGTCATCGACGTACTCGGGGCGCATGGGCAAATGCGGCTCGACAAGGATCTCGGCCAGCGCCAGCGGCAGCACGGCGAGCAGAGAAACCAGCACAACAGGCTTTAACCACCGCGGCCGCTCCCAGCGACCCGCAAACTGACGCGCGACAAACCAATCGGCGCACCAAAGTCCAACCGCGAACACGCCCGTTCGCACCACCCAGTAACCCATCTCCTGCCCCAGTGAGGCACCGACCATCGGGTCGTCGATCTGATTGAGCGCGATTATGGCAAGTACCAGCGCACCCAGGCGCATGTCGCGCGCAGAGGTCGGTTTCAGGCCGAATCCGGGGTGACGGTTCACGGGATTAACAGGACGACTCACGAAGTATTTGCGTTATAGATGAATGACTGGGACTGGAAGCTATGACCGCTCCATAGCATGGCCGTTCAACTACCCCCCAGGAGTTCATTATGAAGCGGCCTGTCGTGCTGTTCGTTGCCCTATCCCTCATCGGCCTCGCGGGCTGCGAGCCCGAGGGCGCGTCTGGTGATCCGCCAGCGCAAGCTTACACCACATTCTTTACCCCTCTGCCCGAGGCGCCCGTCTTCCCGGCGGACAACACCTTCAGCGCCGAGAAGGCACAACTGGGCGAGTTCCTGTTTTGGGATCCCATACTCTCAGGCCGCATGAATGTCTCGTGCGCCTCCTGCCACCACCCCGACCATGGCTGGGCAGACGGCCGCGCCACCTCCATCGGCGTGGACGGGATGGGACTGGGCCCCAACAGAACGGGCAACGCCGTGACACCGCGCCATTCACCGACGGTGCTCAACGTAGCGTTCACGGGACTCCAACAAACCACACCTGAAACCGACTTCGTCGCCGGCAGCTACTTCTGGGACCTGCGTGCGGCAACGCTCGAGGACCAGGCCGTCGAGCCCATCAAGAGTGAGGTCGAGATGCGCAGTACCGACTTCCTGGAAACTGAAATCATGCCCGAGGTGGTCCTGCGCCTGTCGATGATCCCCGAGTACGTCACGCGGTTCACGGCCGCCTTCCCGGGCGAAGACCCCATTACCGAATCGACCATCGCGCGAGCGCTCGCCACCTACCAACGCACGCTCACCACACAGCGCACTCGGTTCGACGACTTCCTGGCCGGCAATGACACGGCACTGACGCCGGGCGAGATCACGGGCCTCAACAAGTTCATCAACGGCGGCTGCACGGACTGCCACGAAGGCCCCATGCTCTCGGACAACTTCATCGACGCGGAGAAGCCCATCTTCACGGACCGGCCGGCCGTGCGCACACCGTCTTTGCGTAACGTTGCGGTGACGGCGCCCTACTTCCACGACGGCTCGCGCACAACGTTGAACGACGCCATCGCGATCTATGAAGAACGCGGCGACCTGGGTGTGACGCTCGACGACGACGACTTCGGCGACATCCAACGCTTCCTCGAGACGCTCACGGACGAGGGTTTCTCGCGCCAGATCCCGGCCTACGTCCCTAGCCAGCTGCCTGTCGGGGGCGACATTTTGTAAGCCTGAGCGGCCACCAAGGCCGTGGCGGTCAGTTAGACTCCATTGGGTGGCGCGGATAGCCTGCGCCACTCGATGGAGGGACCGCGAATGAAATTTCTAGCTAACGCCCTTACGCTGCTCGTGGCAATCGCCCACGTCGGCATCCTCGTGCTCGAGATGTTCTTCTGGAATCACCCGGTCGGGCAGCGCATTTTCGCCATGACACCTGAAGTCGCCGCTTCGTCAGAAGTGCTGGCCATGAACCAGGGCTTGTACAACGGGTTCCTGGCGGCCGGGTTGTTCTGGGGGCTCCTCAAAGACCGCGTGGACATTAAGGTGTTCTTCCTCGGCTGCGTTGTGGTCGCGGGCATCTTCGGCGGTCTCACGGCCAAGACCAGCATTTTGTTCACGCAAGGTCTGCCAGCGCTCGTCGCATTGATTTTTGTTCTTGCGGCGTCGCGCCGCTCATCGCGGGACTTGATTTAGGGTCTGTGGGAGCGGCACCGGCGTGAACACCGCGCGGCGGCCTGAGATCGTCATTGTGGGCGCGGGCTTCGGCGGCTTGTTCGCAACGCTCGGGCTGCGCAAGGCCGACGCCAACATCACGCTCATCGACAAACAGAACTACCACCTGTTTCAACCACTGCTCTACCAGGTGGCAACGGCAGGTCTCGCGCCCTCCGACATCGCCTGGCCCATTCGCGGCATCCTGAGCAAGCAGAAAAACGTGACGGTGCTGCTCGACGAGGTCCGCGACGTCGAACTTGACGCTCAACGCATCCAAACCGAGTCGCGGTCCCTGCCCTACGACTACCTGGTGCTCGCGACGGGTGCTGGCCACGCCTACTTCGGGCACGAAGACTGGGCGCAACATGCACCAGGCCTCAAGAGCATCGATGATGCGACGCAGATTCGCCAACGCGTACTGCTGGCCTTCGAGCGTGCCGAGATGACCGATGACGAGGCGGAGCGAAAGCGTTTGCTCACTTTCGTCGTCATCGGTGCTGGCCCGACGGGCGTGGAATTGGCCGGAACGATTGCCGAGCTCGCCCGATGGACATTGGCCGCAGACTTTCGCCGCATTGATTCACGCAAGGCACGGGTCCTTCTGGTTGAAGCGGGCCCACGGGTCTTGCCCGCCATGCCCGACAAGCTCTCGGACTACGCCGTGGGTGCGCTGGGCAAGCTGGGCGTTGAAGTGCGACTTGGCGATGCGGTCACCCACTGCGACGCGCAGGGTGTGATGATCGGCGACGAAGCGATACCTGCTGCGACGATTCTCTGGGCGGCCGGCGTCCAGGCGTCACCAGCTTCGCGCTGGCTCGGCGCCGAAGCGGATCGCGCCGGCCGCGTGGTCGTGCAGGAAGACTTGTCGGTGGCCGACCACGTCAACGTCTTTGTGATTGGCGACACCGCCGCCGTTAATGATGCAGAAGGCAACCCCGTTCCCGGCATCGCACCGGCGGCCAAGCAACAGGGCCGCTACGTCGCCAAGCTGATCCGCGCAGAGATGGCGGGCCGCGCCAGACCCGACCCGTTCAAATACAAGCACGCCGGCAATCTAGCCACGATCGGTCGTAGCTCAGCCGTGGTGGACCTGCCCGCCATGCGGCTCAAGGGTGCACTGGCGTGGTGGATCTGGGGCATCGCACACATCTACTTCCTGATTGGCGTGCGCAGCCCGATCCTGGTCGCGCTCAACTGGTTTCGGCAATACGTGACCTACGGCCGAGGCGCACGCCTGATCACCGGTAAACGCAACCCGTCGCGCGCGAAGGAGTCCGGATGAGCTCAGAAGGCATCAAGGACGGCGCGCCCGTGCTGCTCGTTGAAGACGTCGAAGCCGCCGCGAACTACTACCGCGACCAGGCGGGTTTTCGCTACGACCAGCTTTGGGGCGACCCGCCCGGCTTTTGCATCCTCTGGCGCGGCCCTGTCGGGCTCATGCTGAGCCATATTGACGACCCGGCGCACATCGTGCCGCACCGCACCGTGTCCGAGGGGCTGTGGGACGCTTACTTCTGGGTCGAGGATGCCCGCGCCATGCACGACGAGTTTGTTGGCCGTGGCGCCACTATTGAATATCCCCCTACAGACAAGCCCTATGGTTGCCTCGAATTCGCTGTTCGCGACCTCGACGGCTACACAATCGCCTTTGGGCAGGAGCTATAGCGGCAAGGGAAACCGAACATCCGCAAATCTCCTGTAACACTTTCCCCGGTCACTCGTCTCTAGCCACAGGAGGCGAGAATTCGCATGCAGGCAGTTTCAGACGAACAGTTGATTCAATGGGTTGCGGACGGCGACGCGTCCTGCCTTGGGACCCTGTTCGAGCGCCATCACAAGGGGCTCTACAACTACGCCTTGCAGCTCACGCGCAACGGCGCGCAGAGCGAAGACCTTGTGCAGGAGCTCTTCCTGCGCCTGCTGAAAAAGGCCTCCAGCTTCCGCGGCGAGTCCAGCTTCAAGGCCTGGGCCTTCCACATCCTGCGCAACTTGGCTTTCGACCAGCTGCGCCAGGCGCAGAGCCGTAAGACCGACACCGACGCCGAAGAAGTCCTCGAGCAGGAGCTCGTTGACCTGCGCAGCGCCGAGCAAAGCGCCGCGGGTCAGCAGGAAGTGCAGCTGCTCGCCCGCTCACTGGCCCGCCTGCCGGTCGACCAGCAAGACATCATCTGGCTCGGTCGGTTCGAGTTTCCCGATTACCAGTCACTGGCCACAGCCCTGGGCTGCACGCCGGCGACAGCGCGCGTGCGCATGCACCGCGCCATCAAGGCACTCAACAGTGCCTTCGACTACTTCAATGGAGTACCCAGCCATGTCTGACCGTATCGACGACGACACCGCGCTGATCAACGAAGACGGCAACAACGCCTGGCAGAAGCTCGCGCAGCTCTCGCAGGCCGAGCCCGATGCCAAGCTGCGTCACCGCGTGCTTAACGACATCCACGCGCACAACACGAAGCGCAACTGGTTTGCCGCGTTGCTGCCGACGCGTCCGCCGCAATGGGCAGGGTTCGCGGCCTCGGCGCTCATTGGTCTGGCGATCGGCGCGTTTGGGTCGATGTCCGACCCCGACCTCGACAACCGGATGGCGCAGCTTGAGACGCAGCTTGGCAACGTGAACCAGCAGTTGCTCATGAGCCGCCTGACGGCGACCGCGCCCGGCGAACGGCTGGCGGCGGCATTGCAGGCGGCCAACCTCGAGCAACGCGACCCCGCGATTGCCGCCGCACTCGTGCAGCGCGCAGCCATCGACACCGTGCCGTCGGTTCGCTCCGCTGCCATCGGTGCGCTGGGCGAGGAAATCAACGACACCGCAATCTCAATGCAGCTCATGGCGGTACTCGAAGAAAACGACTCACCCATCGTGCAGCTCGCAATCATTGATCTGATCCTGCGTCACGGCAGCGTTGAGCTGCTCGACTCGCTTGAACAACGCTGGCGCGCCGGGGGTCTGCACCCGTCGCTGTCCAGCTACCTCG
>JBCAXP010000316.1:0-5824 GCA_038533995.1 Pseudomonadota bacterium | reverse complement strand
CGTTCGCAGGCTATCTGCACAGCCAGGGCATTCGCCCCGGCGACGGACCGTCCGGCCCGTTGGACACGTTAACGACCATCACGGTGATGTCATCGCTGAATTCACCGGTGCCGTCGCTAACGGACAGCCGCAAAACGGCCGGGGCTGTATCGCGCAGTCGGGGTACCGAGATGGTGGTATTAAGCGAATCGGTAGTGCTGAACTCCACGACGGGGCCAGAAACCTGGGTCCACTCGACGGTAACAAGGCCGCTCGTGTTGGCTATCGAGCCGGCGAGTTCGACAGTGCTTCCCTCATCAATGTCCAGGTTTTCTCCCGCGCTGACGGTGAGCGCAGCCGCGGGTTCGCTTGCGGTATCGGAACTGCCGCTACCGCCGCCGCAGCCGGCAAGAACGGTAACCACGCTGACAGCCGTAACGCGTTGCATGAATGCAGGTAGTGGGTTTCGCATCGCATCATCCTCTGTGCGGTTTGGGATGAGTTCAGCGTGAACCGCGAAATTGCAAGAAATGTGGAGAAAGTGTGGAGGCTGCAGGGGCGCAGCAAAATCTGCCCCGCCGCGGGTAACGGCAAACCCCTGATAGAATTAAGTTCTGGAGTGGGTAACGGATAACGGTGCATGCCGCCCTGCGGTATGACGCAAGGGAGTACAGGAATCATGCGGTCAATGGGCACAGTAGTCGAAGGAGAGCGGCTGGAGCGCATGCAGCAATCGGCAATGTGGGACGGGCAGCGGCTTCGTAATATCGTTCCGCCAATGGACGGGCTGCGGGATGAGAATGCCGAGATGCCGAGCGTCAGGGAGTTTCTGTTCAGCGGCAATGATCGACTGCCGGCTGATCCGCTGCCCTGCGTCGACCCGCGGCCCGCACTTCAGCGCGAGCCGTCCAGCGGGCTTCGGCTGACGTGGCTGGGTCATTCGACCGTGCTCGTCGAGATTGATGGTTTCCGTGTGATTACCGATCCGGTGTGGGGCAACCGGGCCTCGCCCTTTTCGCTGATCGGTCCGAAGCGCTTCCAGCCAGTGCCGATTCGGTTGCGCGACCTGCCGCATATCGATGCGATAGTGATCTCGCACGACCATTACGATCACCTGGACTATCCGACCATCCGCGCGCTAAGGGACTCGGATGTGCCGTTTATCACCTCGCTTGGCGTCGGCGCTCATCTTGAGTACTGGGGAATCCAGCCCGACCGAATTACGGAGCTCGATTGGTGGGAGAGTTGCCAGGTCGCCGATACGGGCCTCACCGTGACGGCGGCGCCGTCCCAGCATTTCTCCGGTCGCGGGTTGAAAGACAGAAACCTCACGCTGTGGTCATCGATGGTGATCGCTGGCGATCGGCACAAGGTGTTTTTCAGCGGCGATACGGGCCTTACGCCTGAGTACCAGCGCATTTCCGAGCGGCTTGGCCCCTTCGATGTGTCCATGCTGGAAGTGGGCGCCTTTCATCCGGCCTGGGGTGACGTTCACTTAGGGCCGCGAAACGCCTTGCTCGCTCACGAGATGCTCGGCGGCGGAACGCTGATGCCGATTCACTGGGGCACTTTCAGCCTGGCGATGCACGCCTGGGACGAACCGGCGGAAACGCTGCTGGCTGCTGCCGATCCGGACAGGTCGTATCTCTTGATGCCGCGTATCGGCGAGCCTGTCGAGCCGTCAGAAGGGCGGCCC
Source organism: Pseudomonadota bacterium (assembly GCA_038533995.1). GTDB lineage: Bacteria > Pseudomonadota > Gammaproteobacteria > Steroidobacterales > JBCAXP01 > JBCAXP01. Next base: position 4,149 of record JBCAXP010000316.1, on the reverse strand, counting down.
GCCACGCCGTGGTGGCGGGGCATAGCGTCCCGCGCGCCGGGTCGCCTTGGCTGCCGCAGCGAGCGGCGTAACGTTCAGGACGTGCCGTGGCCCCTTGACTGAAGTCGCGGGCAAACACGGAAAATTCCGCGCGTTGCGTTCAGGTCATCAGCGCCTTTTTCGACCGGCCAAGCCATTCCCTGTTGAGATCCCGATAGTGGCTACCGGCGGTCCTGGCATAGTCCAGGATGTCGTTGAAAAGCGAGTTGGCTTTCTCAGTCTGGCCCTGCGTTTGCAGGAAACAGGCGTACCGGTACCGGGCTTCGGCGCCGGAGAAATAGCCGTCAAGCACCTCGTATTCCTCCAGCGCCTTGACGGCGTCGCCCAGCGCTTCGACCGTTCTGGCAAACAGCAGGTGGGCGTGCTGGTTCTTGTAGTCGGGGTTCTTCTCGATCAACGCATCGAGCGTTGTTTTTGCGTCAGAGTGCTCGTCGAGCGCGAACTGCGCTCTGGCCAGGCCAAACATGATGTCCGGGTCGTCGGCGTAGAACCCTGACAGGGCCTTCTCGTAGAGACCCTTCGCCTCTGAGTACAGACCCTTGCCCATGCATTCGTCTGCCAGCTTTACCGAGTTCTGCACGGTGTCCGACATCGCGTAGTCCTGGGCCGACGCGTTGATGTCCCTGTTCGGATTGATCACCTTGCCAACCCCGCGGGACGCCCTTCGGGCAGTGCGTGTGCCCATCAAGTCCGGGAGGACTTCGAGAACCAGGTAGGCGATCGATCCGGCACCCGGCAGCAGCATCACGACCCATATCCAGGTTGTGTTCCGGCCGGTCTTGATGATGTGAATGACAACAGCGACCTGCACAATCAGCGACAGAATAATGAAAGGCATCTTATTGGAATCCGAAGCAGCTCTGCCCTGATTCTAAAGCACAGGAGCGGGGTCGGACCAACAAATTCACAGCCAACCGAGATCGCGCGCCATACGAAACGCCTCGACCCGGTTGCTCGCCTGCAACTTGCTCATCGCTTCGGTGATGTAGTTGCGCACGGTGCCGACCGACAGACCCAGTTCGGTCGCGATTTGTTTGTTCTGCAGGCCCGACTCGGCGAGTCTTAATACCTGCCGTTCGCGATCCGTGAGCGGGTCCGGCGCAGTCCAGGCGAGCTCGGCCAGCTCCGCGGGCACGTAGCGGCCGCCCTGGTGCACTGTGCGCACGGCATCGGCCAGTTCGTCGCTCGATGTGTCCTTGAGCACGTAGCCGGACACGCCGGCGTTGAGCGCACGCTGCAGGTAGCCCGGGCGAGAGAACGTCGTCACGATCAGCACGCGCGTGGGCAGCTGGTCCCGACGAATTAGCTCAGCCAGGTCGATGCCGGAGCGGCCGGGCATCTCGATGTCTGTGATCAACACGTCAGGCTTGATGCGGCGAACGTATTCGAGAGCCTCGTTGCCGTCGACGGCTTCGGCGGCCACTTCCATGTCGTCCTCCAGGCCGAGCAGGGTGCTGAGCGCGCCGCGCAACATCGCCTGGTCTTCGGCAATGACAATGCGAATCATGGATGCGCCCCTTGCGGCTCCAGCGGCAGTGAAACGGAAATGCACATGCCGCCGGCGCGCTCCACGGTGGCTTTGCCGCCCAGTGAGGCAATGCGCTTGCGTACGCCTGCAAGTCCGGCTCCTTCGCTTGCGTCTTCGCGGCCGCCGCTTCCGTTATCGGCGACCACCAGTCGGAGAAGCTCGCCCTGCTGATCGATCTCGATGCGTGCGGCATCGGCGTCGGCATGGCGAACGATGTTCGTGACCGCCTCGCGAATGGTCAGGCCCAGTGCCTTGCCGACAGGCGGACTGATCGGCGGCAGGTGATTCTGTACCTCAAGGCTCACACCGGCCGCTTCCAGCGCGCGGCGCGCCATCACCAGTTCGGTTTCCACCGTCGTGGCGGTCATGTCGTACACGGCGGCACGAATGTCCTTGAGTGCGTTGCGCGCGGCGTTGCCGACGTCGGCAATCTCGTTGCGCGCGCGCTCGGGGTCGCGGTCGATCAGCTTGCCGGCAAGGTCGGACTTGACCGCGACCATCGTGAGCGTGTGGCCGAGTATGTCGTGCAGATCGTGCGCGATGCGTTCCCGCTCGGCGAGGGTGGCGCGCTGACGCTCGAGTTCGCGGCTGCGTTCGAGCCGCCGCTCGCGCTCAAGGCCTTCGGCAGCGCCCATGCAGGCACTGCCAATAAGTACGCCGAAGAAAAGATCGAAGCCGATGGCCGCAAGCGAAGTGCCGACGACGAACAGTGCATACGCAAGGTATACCAGCGTGAGGCTGATGATCAGCGTGATGGCGCGCCGCGCCGGCCGTTGAAAAGCAGACTGCGCGCACGCATACACATGGAACACGCCCTGCATGCCGGCAAAGGGAATGAGAAAAAGCGCAATCGCTTCCATGAAGAAGGCGTGCGCCATGAACAGCGGCCCGGAGCGTTCGAAAGCGTGAAAGTACACGGGCAGAAAGAGCGTGACGGCAACGGCCGCCGCTATCATCGATTTCGTGTCGGGTGGCTGCCAGATCCAGCCCGCGAAGAACAGCAGCAGGTAGACGAGATTAACGAGCTGCCAGCGCCGCCGCTTGGCGATTCGTTTCGGGCTGTCTACCGCTGATTCCATGATGTCACTTTACCAGCGTGACGTTGTCGATTTCGAATTTGTACTGTCCCTGTGCCATTGGTGTCGCAATCGCCATCCCGGTGAACTGTCCCGCCTTGTAGCCGCTGAACCGATCCACGGGCACGGAAACGCGCGTCCATTCCTGCGCCACATCGAAGTGGCCGGTCGGCGGCGCGCCGAACAGGTTGGTGGAAAACAGCATTAACCGATAGTTGCCGGGTGTGCCGCGCACGTCGAACTCGACGGCGGCCCAGGCCGACAGGTCGCCGGTGCGCCCTTCCGGAATGACGGCAAGGTAAGCACCCGCCCACGGATAGGGAAAGTCCATGAAGACTTCGGTGTCCACCAGCAGGGCACCGCCGCTGGCGTCGGCGCCCGGTGACACGTGGGAGAGGCTCGCTTCGGAACTGCCGCCCATCATGCTGTCAGTAGTGGGTGCCCAGGCGAAACCCTCTGGCGCGGACAGGTCCTGGTCGAAGGTGCCAAGTTGGGCGGGCAGGGTGTCACCCACGCTTGCCGATGCCTCAATGTCACGGACCACCTCAACACCGTTGCGAAACACATGCGCGATCGCACGGGTTGCGGCGATGTCCTGCGTCGGGTCGCCCTCAACCAGCACGATGTCCGCCCGGGCTCCTGGCGCAATCCTTCCGCGCCCGCTCGCCGAAAACGCGGCGGCGGTTGCGCTCGTGGCTGCCCTCAGTGCTTCCAGCGCAGACAGGCCGGATTGAGTGAGCAGCGCAAGTTCCTGGTGCAGGCTGGCCCCGTGCGCCGTGCCGGGGTTCGGTGCGTCGGAGCCGGCGAGTATTGCGATGCCGGCCTCGTGCATCCGCGCCACGTTGTCACGGGCTAGCTCAAGGTCAAAGCCGGGGTAGGGGCCGCCAAGGTCAGCGCCGAGCGAGGCTTTCTGTGCGCCGCTTAAGTATGGCGACAGGTGCTCATCTTCCAGAAGCTGCGCGCCGGGCCCCCTGCCGTCCGCCGAGGCAATGATGGCCAGGGTAGGAATCACGAATACGCCGGCGTCTTTTGCATTTCGGAGGAAAGCGTCGGACACCGGTTCGTCTGCGAACACGTGAACGAAGCCGTCGATGCCTGCAGCCAACAGGTCCATTGCCGCCGCCTGCGTGGAAATGTGCGCCACTGCCAGCAGGCCTTCGCTGTGAGCAGCGTCGATTACGGCGCGGGCCGTGGCCAGATCAAGGCTTGGCATGTAGTCGGCGTCCGGGATGTAGGCGAGCTTGATGTAGTCCGAGCCTTCGGCCTTGCGTGCGGCAACCCATTCGGCGGCGACCTGGCCATTGCCAAGCGGTTCAACGTCAACGCCGAACTGCGTGCCGTGCCCGCCGTCCACCGTCGCGAGCATGCCGGCACTGAAAAGCGCTGCTGTATCCGCGGTGTCGAATGATTCGCGCTCGGCGGTCATCCCGTCAATCGTGTTCGGGTCGGTAAACATGTCGAACACCGTTGTAACCCCATGCCGCAGGGCGTCGCGCCGCGCCTGTC
>JBCAXP010000315.1:0-5826 GCA_038533995.1 Pseudomonadota bacterium | reverse complement strand
CTGGTTCAACTGGGGCGACCGGCAGGCCGTCTTGTTCGACCTTCCTGCCCGCAAGTTCTACCTGTTCGGGCTGACCTTCTGGCCCCAGGACCTCATCTACCTCGCGGTGCTGCTGATCATGGCGGCGCTCAGCCTGTTCCTGTTCACCGCGCTTGCCGGCCGCCTGTGGTGCGGGTACGCCTGTCCACAGACGGTGTGGACGGAAACCTTCCTGTGGATGGAGCGCATCACGGAAGGCAACCGGTCGAAGCGCATGAAGCTGGACCGCGGGCCGTGGACCACCGAGAAAGTCCTGCGCAAGTCGTCCAAGCAGGTGTTGTGGGTCAGCTTCGCATTTTTCACCGGCTTCACGTTCGTGTCGTACTTCACACCGATGCGGGACCTGTGGATGAAGCTCACCACGCTCAGCCTCGGGCCGTGGGAAACGTTCTGGATTGTCTTCTACAGCCTTGCCACCTACGGCAATGCCGGCTTCCTGCGTGAGCAGGTGTGCAAGTACATGTGCCCGTACGCACGCTTTCAAAGTGCCATGTTCGACCGCGACACGCTGATCATCGCATACGACGAAGAGCGCGGCGAACCGCGCGGCGGCCGGCGCCGCGGCAAGGCCCGCGACGAGACGCCGCTGGGCGACTGCATCGACTGCACCATGTGTGTTCAGGTGTGTCCCACCGGCATCGACATACGCAAGGGCCTGCAGTACGAGTGCATCGCGTGTGCCGCCTGCATCGACGTGTGCGACACGGTGATGGAGAAGATGGACTACCCGAAGGGGCTCATCCGCTACACGACCGAGCATGCCCTGCACAGCGAGAAGCAAAAGATCTTCCGGCCGCGCATTGCCATTTACAGCGCGCTGCTCTTGAGCCTGTTTGCCGGCTGGTCAATCTCCATCGCGGCGCGGACTCCGCTCGCGGTAGACGTCATTCGCGACCGCAATGCGCTGTACCGTGAAGTGCCGGGCGATCGCATCGAAAACGTCTACACCCTGAAAATCATGAACAAGGATTCCGCCGACCGGCGCTACACGATCACGGCCATGGGCGTCGACGGCATCGCCGTCGAAACCAACCTCAACAACGCCGTTATACCCAGCGGCGCCATCGAGTCTGTCGCCGCCCAGGTGTCGGTGCCTGCTGGCAGCGCGAGCGGGCGCAATGAGGTTACGATTGTGGTGACGGCGGACGACAACCCGGAAATCGCGGTGCGGGAAACCACCGTTTTCCACGCGCCATTCTGACGGAGCACGCACGTGAACGAGTCAACGCACAACGAGCAAGGCGAGCCCCCCCGGCCGTGGTACCGGCAGTTCTGGCCCTGGTTCGTGTTTGGTCTGCCCGCTCTCAGCGTTGCCGCCGGCATCGTGACCATTTTCCTGGCGGTGAGCAATCCCGAAGAGATTCTCGAGCAGGACCAGGGCACCTCGTCCACCGACCTGGGCTCAGCCACTGGCGCGCTTGAACCACCGCGGACGTCGGTCACACCGACATGAGCGCCGCCGGCAAGGCGGTCGCCGACTGGGCGAGTTTTGACGCCGAGGAAACCCGCGCCCATTTCAGCGTGAGCCGCGACGACGGCAACATGGAGTCGACGCTCACTGTCAAGGGCATCAAGTGCGGCTCGTGCAGCCTGCTCATCGAACGCACGCTGATGGCCCGTGGCGGCGTCCGTGAAGTCACCGTTAACGTCGCCGCAGGCACCGTGCGCGTGCTCTGGTCGCCGGCGGTCGTGCGCCTGAGTGAGTTGCTGCAGGAGATCGAGGCTGCCGGCTTCGAACCTGCCCCGACGCCCGGTTCGAGCGACTGCAGGGAAGCCTCGAGCGAGCGACGCACCGCCATGCTGCGCATCGGCATCGCAGGCATCGGCGCAATGCAGGTGATGATGTACGCCGTGGCGCTGTATGCCGGTGCCTTCCAGGGCATTGAGCCTGCGCACGAGCAGTTCCTGCGCCTGGTGAGTCTGCTGGTCGCCACTCCCGTGGTGGTGTACTCCGGACGGCCGTTCTTCGTGTCGGCCTGGCAATCCCTGCGCTCGCGTCACGCCGGCATGGACGTGCCGGTCGCGCTCGCTATCGGCACCGCCTTTCTCGCGAGTGTCTGGACGACGCTTTTTGCAGCCGATGGCTTGCAACACGAAGTGTATTTCGATTCAGCGGTGATGTTCGTTTTTCTGCTCTCGCTGGGGCGCTACCTGGAGACTGCGGCGCGGCACAAAACCGCCGGAACCAGCCAGGCACTGGCCGCCATGATCCCGAGCACCGCTGCCAGGCTGAACGCCGACGGCAGCGTGACCAACGTGCCGGTTGTCACCCTGCGGCCGGGGGACCACGTGCTGTGTCCGGCGGGCGAGCCGATTGCCGCCGACGGCGAGGTGCTCCAGGGCGACAGCCACGTCAACGAAGCCATGCTCACCGGCGAGTCTGAACCAGTTGCGAAAGCTGTGGGCAATACCGTGGTTGGCGGCAGCATCAACGTTTCAAATCCCCTGACCATTCGCGTGACGGAGACGACCGACGAATCAGTGTTGTCCAACATCGCGCGGCTGATCGACCGGGCCCTCACGCAGAAGCCGGCGCAGGTGTCGCTCGCCGACCGCATCGCCTCCTGGTTCATCGTCGGCGTGCTGACCGCGGCGACTGGCACGTTTTTCTACTGGTCCGGCACCAACCCGGCGCTCGCCTTCCCGGCGGCGCTCGCGGTGCTGGTAGTCACCTGCCCCTGCGCGCTGTCACTGGCGACGCCGGCAGCGCTGACCGCCGCCATCGGCCGCCTGGCGCGCGGCGGTGTACTCACCGCCAACAGCGATGCCATGGAGCGGCTGGCGCGCGTAACGCACGTCGTGTTCGACAAGACTGGCACGCTGACCACCGGCACGATTGAGGTCACTGACATCCGCGCGCTGAACGGTTCTGAGCGCGCCGAGGTGCTCGGGCTCACCGCAGCGCTCGAGCACGGCGTCACGCATCCGGTCGGTCACTGCCTCGAGCGTGCCGCCCTCGACGGCGGCGGCACCACGCCGCGCCCGCAGGCCGAAGCCGTTACAAACCACGCCGGACTGGGTATCGAAGGCACGATTGACGGCACGGTCTACCGCATCGGCCGCCCCGACTTTGTGGCGCGCTTAAGCGACAGCACAGCACCCCACGGTGACGTGCTGCTGGGTTCAGCGACCGGCGTACTTGCGGCCTTCGACCTGTCTGACACGCTGCGGGACGGCGCACGAGCTGCCGTGGACGCGCTCAAGGCCGAGGGCATAAACGTGTGCATTGCAAGTGGCGACAGCCCCCGGCATGTAACGCAGATCGCCGGGGTACTGGGCATTGAACATGCCTGGTCTCGCCTCGCACCGTCCGACAAGCTCGAGCGTATTCGAGCGCTGCAGCGCGCCGGCGCGATCGTCGCCGTGGTTGGCGATGGCGTCAACGACGGTCCGGTGCTCGCCGGCGCAGATGTGTCCATGGCCATGGCCGACGGCACGGCTCTTGCGCAGGCATCCGCGGACCTGGTGCTCGTGAACAACCGGCTGGAAGCGCTTAACGACGCGATTGACGTTGCGCGCCGTTGCCGACGCATCGTCCGTCAGAACCTTACGTGGGCCATCGGCTACAACAGCCTCGCACTGCCCGCCGCTGCCGCGGCGATGCTTGCGCCGTGGATGGCGGCGGTCGGCATGAGCCTGAGCTCGCTGGCGGTTGTGCTAAACGCCGTGCGGCTTAACCGGGGTGCAGCCGCGTGAATGCCATTTTCATCCTGATTCCGGTTGGTCTTATCTTCCTCGCAGCGGCCATCGCTGCCCTGGTCTGGGCACTCAACAACGGGCAGTATGACGATCTGGACAGCCCCGCCGTGCGTATCCTGTCCGATGACGACGAGCCGCAACCGCCGGCAAACACTGGAAAAATGCGCGAGAACTAAGCTCACCGGGCAGAGTCCGGCGGGCCGGTAACAGTGCTGCCACACAGATTCTGCTAGTCTGTGGGCATGAACAAAAAACCAACAATACTTCTTCTGCTTGCCGCAAGCCTTCTGCTGACTCCGATTGCAAGCTCTGCCGCTGCCGTGACCTACCGCTTTCTCGGCGAATGCACCGACGGCTGCGATGGCCTGGTCACCGCCCGCATCTCCTTCAGCCAGGAGTATATGAACACGCTTGGTGAAAAGGCCGACCAGGTGGTGCGCTTTGACTACGAGTCGTCAAACGTAAGCATCTCCCTTACCGAGCAGCAGATCTTCGACAGCGTCATCCAGGGCTCGTTTTTTTCCTCCATACCGTTTTCATCGCCGGTACCGGAGGAGTTCACCGCCGGCGGCTCGCCGGTATTCGAGACATCGCTCGACAGCTCCTGGCTCTTCCAGTGTGACGTGGCGCTTTGCGGCTCGATTGTGAACGACATGGGCACTGGCGGCATCTGGCAGATTACGTCAATCCCTGTGCCCGGGGCCGTCTGGTTGCTCGGTTCTGCGCTCGTCGGCTTGTTCGGCACCGCACGCCTCAGGTCTCCGCGCTAGGGTTCTGGGGTGCGCCCTGAGCGCAGGTAAAGGTCGGCGAGGTCTGCCTGTGCGCGCAGCGTGATCTGCGCCCGCTCGCCGCGCTTTTCCTCGAGTACCGGCAGGCTCGCTTCCAGCAACGCAACTGCCTCGTCGTAGCGCTGCTGTAGCGTAAGCACACGGCCCAGCACGGTGCCTGCAAGCGCCAGCCGCCAGTGGCCAGGCTCAAGCGCGTTCTCGTAGATGGCCTGCGCCTCTCGGATGTTGTCCTGTGCAATTCGCAGGCGCTCCTCTGCGGCACCATCGCCACGGCCATCTCGCGAAACCTGCTCGGCGCGAGTGCGCGCCAGCCATAGCAGGGCGTTGGCGATCTGCGGATCGCCGGCATCGAGGGACGCCCGCCGTACTTCCAGCACGTCAAGCAGCAGCTGCTCCGCCTGCGCAAAGTCACCCTGCTCGAAAACTGCGCGGGCGACGTTACTTCTTGCCGACTGCGTTTGCGGACTGTCGGCGCCAGTGGCCTCGGAATAGATGGCAACGGCCTGCCTGTAGAGCGTCTCGGCGCGGTCAAAACTGCCGTCCTCCACGTAGACGCCCGCCAGGTTGTTGATCGTGATACCCGTGTAGTAGTGCCCTGGCCCCAGCAATTCGCGACGCAGCGCCAGCGCCTCCTCAAACGCCGGCGCCGCCTCTTCGAACCGGCCGCTGACGTGCAGCAGCACGCCGAGGTTGTTCAGCACCATCGCAACTCGCGTATCCCTGGCGCCGTGGCGACTGCGCCATGCGCTTAACGCCTGGCGGTAATAGTCTTCCGCCTGCGCGTAGCGGTTCATTCGCCGATAGGTAATACCGAGATCGTTGAGACTGACCGCCACGGCGTCTGCGTTCTTCCCACCGAGCGTGCGGCGCATGGCCAGCGCTTCCAGCTGCATCTGCTCAGCATCGTCGTAGCGGCCGAGCTCGATCATGAGCAACCCGTAGTAGGCGAGCGTGTCGGCAAGTTCGCCGTGGCCCTCCGGATACAGCGCCCGTTGCCGCGCCAGGGCCGCCTCGTAATAGTCAGCCGCCTCACGAAACTCGCCGAGGTGATGCTTGACGGCGCCCAGGTTGTAGCGGTCGCGAGCAACGGCCGGGTGATCATCACCAAGCACCTGGCGACGTAGCTGCAGCGTCGTTGTGAACGCCTCCAGCGATTGTGCGTAGTCGCCGAGATTCAGGTACACATCGCCCACGGTTTCCAGCAGCGTCGCCCTGATCTCCGGCTGCCCGCCGAGCTGCTGCTCGAGCTGTCTCGCGCCGCGGTCGAGCGCTTCGCGCATCGTGGTTTCCTTTCCGCGAG
>JBCAXP010000314.1:0-5834 GCA_038533995.1 Pseudomonadota bacterium | reverse complement strand
GACAGTTCAGCGTCGGTCATCGCCGTGATCTGCGCAAAGTCGCCGGTTACCGTGTTCTCGATAGACAAATCGGTACGGGCCAGGGTTGCCAGTAGCGGCACCTCGTGAGCATCGGCGCACTGACCGCACTACCCGTTCCATCCGCCACGATCTCGATGCGGCTTGCGACGCTCTGACCGACAATTTCCATCGTGCTCAAGCCGGGCATCTCGATGACCCCGCCGTCCCGAGCTTCCACGGTCCAGCGCACCGCGCTGCTGCTGCCGACCACGCCGGCTGCCGCCAGGGTGAGATTCGGAAACGCGATCCGGCTGCCGGCGCCTTCTGCAAGCCAGGTGGCTTGATCCAGCGCCATTGCGATGTCCGATTGCTCGAGCGTCAGCTCGGCGCCACCACGAGCAATGAGACTGCCGTCGTCAAGATCGCTTGAATCACCTACAGAAACGACGGCATCTTCGCCGTCGGCAATCAGCGTGCCCCCCGCGGTCAGGATGAGTTCGCCGTCGATGCTCGACGGCCCGCGTACCGACAAGGCAACGTCGTCGTCAATGATCTCAAGCCTCTCCGTGCTGACCAGCGCGTAGATATCGGCTGAGCCACCTGTAAGTGTGATAACCGGGTCAGCGTCCGGCAAGTCGAGAATGACAAGGTTTTCCGGGCGGGGCGGGCCCACCGGCAGCCAGTTCTCCGGCGTATCCCAGTCGCCGCCCGCTGGATTGGCCCAACGCACAACGCCAGCAGGACCGGGCGGCAGAAAGAAAAACGACCTCATCACCGCGAGGTCCGTGAAATTCACCTGTTCATCGCCGCTCAGATCCGCGTCAGGATCCCAGTTTGGCGTTTGCGGGCTCGAGAAAAACGCAGCCTTAAGGATGCTCAGATCCGAAAAACTAACGCTGCCATCGTTGTCGAGGTCCGGGTCGCACAGGTTGCCGAAACCGTCGGCATTGGTGTCAACCTGGTCCGGGTTCGCCCGTGCCAGGCAGTTGTCGACCTCGTCCGGGATGCCGTCTCCGTCGAGATCGCCGCCGCCGACGGCCAAAGAAAGGGCCGGGGCCCCGAGGAGCAGCAACGCGCTCGCCAGTGCACCAGTCCGGATGCGGAAGGGTTTCGCCATGTCCTTGCCTCTTTATTTTTTTTTTGGCTTCCTGCCACGGCCGATTGAGACTGCGCGTCGGCTGAAAGCATCAGCAACTATACAACACCGCTCTCCGGCTAGGATTCGTCGCGCGCCCGCTTGATCACGTAAGCGCGAATTGCCTCGGCATCGCTGTCGATCAACTCGGATGAGAAGCCAGGCATGCCCTGCTCGGCGAGGCTGCCGTTCAGCACAATATCTTCCCACTGCGCATGCTGATTCTGCGACAGGCGGCGAAGGTCTGGCAGCACGCCCGCGCTCACGGCGCCTTCGCCGTGACACACGGCGCAGTGGTCATGGTAGAGCTTTTTGCCAACGACGAGTTCACCCGCTGACACCTGCATGACGGGCGGTTCCGGCAACGGTGGCATGTCGGGCAACGGTGGCAGGCTGGCGGTACCGCCGGCCTTGTACACCAGCACCCGGCTTACGTTACGCATGCCCGGCGTAAGCGCCGCGCGCCCGCCGGCAAGCGCAAACCAGCCGCCCCACCCTGCCATCACCGCGACGTATTGCTCGTCATCGACGGCGTAGGTGATCGGTGGCGCGGTTACGCCGGTTTGCGTTTCTGCATACCAGAGCCTGCGGCCGGAAGTTGCGGACCAGGCGTTCAGGCGTCCGTCGGCCGTGCCCTGGAAGATGAGGTTGCCGGCCGTCGATAGCAGCCCGCCGTTCCATGCGCCGGCGTGCTCCACGCGCCACGTCTGCCGGCGCCGAATCGGGTCCCACGCGATGAGTGCACCACCGATGGGCTCCAGCGCCTTCTGTGCGTCAGCGGGATCGTCCGGCAGCGCGGCGAGCATCGCGTCTGTCCCGGAGTTCCACCGGTTGGGGCGGTGACGAAAACCACGGTCCTGCCCGAAGACCCACGGCATCTCGATTGTTGGAACGTACACCAGCCCGTTGCCGGGATGAAACGCCATGGGCTGCCAGTTGTGCGCCCCGAACGGCGACGGCATCGTGAACTGGGGCAACGTGGCGAAGTCGGCGCCCGGGTTTTCGACGGGCCGGCCGGTTTCAAGGTCGACGCCGGTGGCCCAGTTCACGGGCACGAACGAGTCGGCAGACAACAGCTCGCCCGTGGCAGCGTCCAGGATATAGAAAAAGCCGTTCATCGCGGCCTGCATCAGCACCTTGCGGCTGCCACCTTCCATGGGCAACTCGGCCAGCATGAGATGCTGGGTCGCGCCATAGCCTCGGGTTTCGCCAGGCGTCGTCTGGTAGTGCCACACGTACTCGCCGCTGTCCGGGTTGAGCGCGATGATCGACGACAGGTACAGGTTGTCGCCGCCGCCAGGACTTCGGGCGAATCGGCTGGTTGGTGAACCGCCGCCGGTGCCAATGTACAAAAGGCCCAGTGCCGGATCGTAGGCGATGGCATCGGAGACCGTGCCACCGGCGCCGCCGTCGCGCCACCAGGCATCGCCTTCCCACGTAGCAGCCGCCCGCTCCAAAGCCTGCGATTCCGACGGCTGCTCCGGATCGCCGGGCACGGTGTAGAAGCGCCACGCAAGTTCGCCTGTTCTCACGTCGTAGGCACTTACGTAACCGCGAACGCCAAAGCGCGCGCCGCTGTTACCGATAATGACGTGTTCCTTTACGACACGCGGCGCACCGACAATCGTGTAAGGCAACGCCGGATCGGTGCTGGGGGTTTCCCAGACCAGCGACCCGGTGCCCGCGTCGAGCGCGAGCAGTCGCCCGTCGAGCGTTGCCACGTAGACGTTCTGGTTCCACAGTGCCACGCCGCGATTGACGACGTCGCAGCAGGCCAGGGCGCCATGACTGCGCGGCACTTCAGGGTCGTAAGTCCACAGTTCCTCGCCGGTGGCGGCGTCCAGCGCGTAGACAACGCTCCAGGCGCCGGTGGTGTACATCCTGCCGTCCACCACGAGCGGAGTTGCTTCCAGGCCACGCCGGGTCGGCAAGTCGACGTACCAGGCCAGCGCGAGACTTTCCACGTTTCCTTCGTTAACCCGGTCGAGCGGACTGAAGCGTTGCTCGTCATAGGTACGCCCGTGCGTCATCCAGTTGCGCGGTTCGAAGTCGGCGCGTTCGATGCGTGGACCGCTCACCGGCCTGCGCGAAGCGGGCGCTGGCGTTGCCGGTTGGGCTGGCGCGGGGGTGGCGTCGGTAGCCTCTACCGCGACGGGAGACGCGGGTGGCTCGCCACTCATGAGCACGAACGCAACGACCGCGGCCATGATAGCCACGCTTACTCCGGCCCAAAGCAGTGTCTTGTTCATTCGCCGGCGCACCCCGGGCGAACGGTGTGGGTAGTGATGGAGCGACTGACGGCGGCATGCGCGAGCCGGTCGCGATAGTGATCAGGAAAACTGAGGCGGGCAGAGGTTAGCAATCTTCAGACCCTGAAATCGTCCGCGCTGCGTGTCATCGAATTGTGGATGCTACGCAGCGCGGACCGCCAGTTTTGCTATGCCCGCACCGGTTCCGATGGGGTGTTTCCTTGAACCGGGAAATTGTTGCTTCCGAAGGGAAGCCGGGCGGTACCGCCCAGAGAGCGGGCGGTATGAACGGTTGGGTTAATCGGGCGTGACGTTAGCTGCCTGCAGTCCCTTCGGTCCCTCGTTCACGTCCATGGTGACTCGCTGACCTTCATAGAGCGACTTGCGGCCAGTGCCGTTGATGGCACTGTGATGCACGAATACATCTTTACCGCCTTCCTGCTCGATGAAGCCGAAGCCTTTCTCATCGTTGAACCATTTAACCGTTCCGGTAATTTGACCTGACATGTAAACCTCTCAAACAAACATACTATCCGGCAAAAAAAGCCGGTTTTCTCCAATCGAGCCGCGATTCTACACCGAAAAGCCGCGCGTGTAGTGACATTTTCGTTGCGGGGCGCTGATGATGCCCCAGGGCCGGGTGTTTGCTGCGGGGAAATCCGGCCCGACCCGGATGTCCGCTAGCTGGAATCTCGCAGCATTTCGACAAGGTATGGCGGTGCAGCAAGTGGCGGCACGGGCGCCCCGAGCAGGAACGGCAGCAGGGTGTCCCGGGTGGCCATGCAGTCGCGATAGCCAAGCGCAATCAGCTCCCTCGTGTACCTGGCCTCGAATAGCAGATAGCTGATGAGCTGGTTGCCGCTGGCATTGAAGGCGCCAACGCCGCGTAGCAAGCGTCGAACAGACCTCGGAAAATCAGTCGCATGGCGGGCGGCTATGGCGCGAATATCGGCGCTGGGCACGATTATGTGGGTATCGATGCGCTTGAGCATCCTGTCCGGCAATGCCAGCGGAGCCTCCGGCGGCGCCTGCTGCACCAGGTCATTGAGGCGCGTCAGGCGCTCGAGGTCGGAGTACAGGCCGTCGAGAAATATCGTGTCCAGCATGTAGCCGGCAATCTCCCCGAACGTCGGCGACCGGGGCGCCTCCGGAAATTCGTCGGTAAAGGTGTGCTCGTCACGGACGCCAATCACCAGCAGCCGATCGGCGCCCAGGTGCACGGCGGCGCTCAGCGGATTGGCCTCGCGAATGGCGCCGTCACCGAAAAACTGGGGACCAATCTTTACCGGCGGAAATATGAACGGCACGGCAATGGACGCCATCAGGTGATCCACGCCGAGGGACGCACGGCGGCCTTCCCGCCGCGCGCGCCGCCACTGGTGCTGCCGACCGTCATCCTCGAAAAACGACACCGCCGTTGCCGAGGAAAAGCCGGACGCGGTAACGGCCAGCGCCGAGAGGTCACCGGCCGCGATTGCGTTACGCACGCTGTCGAAGCCGATTTCGCGCTCAAGCAGCTCGCGCAGCGGCGCATTGTTCAGCAGGCTGACGGGATTGCGCTTGCCCAGCCCGCGAAAGAGGAGCGCCGCGAGCCAGTGGAGGCCGGTGCCGGCAATGGCCGCAAAATCGGAGCGATACACCTGCTCGACCCTGAAATTGGCCCAAACCGCATTGAGCCTGGCAACGCCGCGACGAAAATCCGACGCGTGGCTGGCCACAACGGTGGCGTTGATCGCGCCGGCCGACGTGCCGCTGACCACCGGAAACGGATTGCCAGCCGCCGCCGGCAGCAATTCGGCGATGCCTTTCAGCACTCCGGCCTGGTACGCGGCGCGCGCGCCGCCGCCCGGCAAAACCAGGCCCGTGCAAGGACGCTCATCTGCCATTGGCAACTCCAGGTACGTGCTTGCGTCGCTGCATTGAAAGCGTCAGTATTTCTCCATGCGACGCGCAGTTTACACCCTAACGGGCCTGATGCTGCTGGCATGGCCACTGCACGAGGCCGCCGCGGCCTCCCCGGCCGAGGGCGAGCAGGCCCCGGCCTTCCGTCTGCAGGACCAGGCCGGTGAGTGGCATGACCTTGCCGACTACCGCGGCAGCTGGGTAGCGCTGTACTTCTATCCGCGGGATGATACGCCCGGCTGCACCACGCAGGCCTGTGCATTTCGCGATGATATTTTCGAGTTCAAGAAACGTGGTATCCGCGTCATCGGCGTCAGCCTTGACGACACCGAATCGCATGCGAAGTTTGCGGACAAGTACAGCCTGCCGTTTGCTCTGCTGGCGGACACGGAGCACGAAGCAGCCAAGGCCTACGGGGTCCTTGGCAGCTTTGGACTATTCAAGGTTGCCAAGCGCCAGAGCTTCCTGATCGACCCGGAAGGCCGCATCGCGGTGCATTACGAGGAGGTCGAGGCGCAGGCAAACTCCCGCCAGCATCTGGCGAGAGT
>JBCAXP010000313.1:0-5864 GCA_038533995.1 Pseudomonadota bacterium | reverse complement strand
GGCAAACCGGCCTCTCGCAGAATGGCGGTGAGGCGCAGGCATGACAGCGGTGTATCGTCGGCCGGCTTGACGACCACCGGGCAGCCGGCGGCTACTGCTGCCGCAACCTGGTGCACGATCAGGTTGAGCGGGTGGTTAAAGGCACTTACCGCCGCCACCACTCCGATGGGCTCGCGAGCCGTTGCCGCGAAACGATTCGCGGAGGAGGGCGCCATTCCCATGGGTATTACAGTGCCGTGCTCGCTCTTGATCGTCTCCACGCACAGGTGTACCCCGTCTATGGCGCGTTGCACCTCCACCTGGCTGTCAACCAGCGGCTTGCCGCCGTCCTGCGCCGCCTCGCGCGCCAGCGCATCGGCGTGCTGCGCCATGATGGCCGCGGTTCGCTCGAGAATGGCAATGCGTTCGTGTAACGGCAGCCAGCGCGTACGGTCGCGGTACAGGGCGTAGGCCGCGGCTAGCGCGGCGTCAACGTGCGCGGTACCGCCAGTGGGAATCGTCGTGATTTCCGCGTTGTTCCACGGCGCGCGCACGACGCTTTGCCCGGCAGGCTCGGCCGGGCCGTTGATCAGCAGGTCGGTAACGGGTGCAAGTGAGCTTTTCATTAATAGCCGTCCTGGAAGGGTTTCAGATTGCGCAGGTGATTTGACCGAGGCGCTCGGTGAGCAGCGCGTTCTCGCGGTAGTCAATCGGTACCACGAGCAGCGCTGCGCTATCGGCTGCAAAGGCGGCCTCCAACGTCGCGGAAAAATCGGCGGCGTCATCGACCCGGAAACCACTCCAGCCGAACGACTCGGCGAGCTGCGTCCAGTCCGGGTTGGAGAACGCAAGGTCGGTGTGATGACCGAATTCGTTCGTCTGCTTCCAGGCGATCAGGCCGTAGGCGTGGTCTTCCCAGACCATTGCGACGAAGCGGCTGCCGAGGCGGTGGGCCGTTTCCATTTCCTGCACGTTCATGAGGAAGCCGGCGTCTCCACAGATCGCCAGGATGCGCCGGTCCGGATACACCAGGCTGGCGGCAATCGCCCCCGGCAGCGCGAAGCCCATGGAGCAAAAGCCATTCGGTATCAGGCAGGTGTTCGGGGTATGGCAGTGGTAGTGCCTTGCAATCCACATTTTGTGAGCGCCGACGTCCGACAGCACGATGTCGTCGGGTCCCAGCAGTTCGCGCGTGTCCCACAGAATCTTCTGCGGGCGAATCAGGCCCGTTGTGGCGTCGTCTTTGTGCAGTTCGAGTTCCGTGTGCATCTCGCCGCGGGTTGCTGCCTGCAGCGACAGCTCGTACTCCGGAATCTCATCGGCCGCCAGGCGCTCGGTGAGGGCTGCAAGCGTGCCGGCCAGGTCGCCGATCAGTTCGATATCCGGATGGTAGTGACGATCGATTTCGGCAGGCAGGAAATCCGCGTGGATAATCGCCTTGTCGCCGTCGGCGTTCCACAGCTCGGGGTGGTACTCGACCATGTCGAAGCCCAGCGTTATCACCAGGTCGGCGGCATCGATTGCGCGCGACACGATGTCTTTCGCACTCAGGCCCACGGTGTAGAGGCAATAGTCTGCGTCCATGTCGACGCAGCCTTTCGCCATAAACGTGCTCACGACGCCGATGCCGGTCAGGTCACAGAGCTTTCGAAGCTCGGCGCTTGCGCGCCGGCGAATGCAGCCGTTGCCCGCCAGGATCACTGGTCGCCGCGCAGCCTTCAGCCGTTCGAATGCCGCGTCGAGGATGTCGTCGTCGGGAACGGGGCGACGAAAGCGCTTGGGCGCCATCGGGGTGGCGTCGGTGTCGAGCTTGGCCACGTCCTCCGGCAGTTCGATGTGCACGGCGCCGGGCTTTTCAGTGCGCGCGAGGCGCACCGCCTTGCGCACCACCTCGGGCACGGTCGCCGGGTGGAGAATGCTGGTTGCCCACTTCGTGACCGGTTCGAACATACCGACCACGTCCATGATCTGGTGCGATTCCTTGTGCAGGGGCTGGGAAGAACCCTGGCCGGTGAGTACGAGCATCGGTGCACGATCCATGTTTGCGTCGGCGACGCCGGTGATGAGGTTAGTCGCGCCGGGGCCAAGGGTTGCGAGGCAGGCGGCCGGCTTGCCAGTCAGGCGTCCGTAGATGTCTGCCATGAACGCAGCGCCCTGTTCGTGGCGTGTCAGAATGAAACGAATTGTGTCGGATTTTTCCAGGGACAGCATGAAGTCGGCGTTCTCTTCGCCGGGCACGCCGAAAATGTATTCGATGCCTTCTTCCTCAAGGCACTTCACCATCAGATCGGAGGTTTTCATCGTAATGTCGCGTCCTTCGTGATTTTGTCGGGAGATTTCGGCAGGCAGGTGCCGGGCTCCATCTTACGCGCAGTATATCCCGCTGGTGTCACAGCCCGATTTCGGTGCATTCCCGGGTCCGGTGTGACGCAATTTTGCGACACCCAAAGCGCTGTTTTCTACAGAAAAAAGTGTGTATTTGGTTGACCTTGCCACGGCTTGCGTTTAAGGTTGCGCGTGACCGAACGCCGACACCGTGCAAACGCCGTAGTGTGGCTTCAGAGGAACTTTCGACCAACCTAGGGGGAAACACACAGTGATCCAGACTACATCGGGTCTTTTCAAGGGCTTGCTGGTAACAGCAGGCGTGGCTTTGGCAACTGGCTGTGTCAGTCAGTCGTCCCTTGACGAAGTGAAAGCAATGGCCAGCAAGGCAAGCCAGGACGCTGCTGCTGCCATGAGCATGGCGAAGTCGGCCAGTTCTGCAGCCAGCGCTGCCAGTGATGCAGCGGCACGTGCTCAGCGCACGGCGGATTCGGCAGCCAGCGCTGCCAACGAGTCCCAGCAGTGCTGCGTGCGGACCAACGAGAAGATGGACCGCATGTTCCAGGACATGATGAAGAAGTAAGCTCTGGCAGGCTACAAAGCCTGCGTACGAGTAGCAGCATGAAAACCGCCGGTGCTTTCGCACCGGCGGTTTTTTTTTGTGGGGAAAGTCTCTAGGGCGTCGGCGTGGCGCAGTGTGCCGAATCGGCACCCGCCGCGCACCAGCCGTCCATGCCGCCGATCAGGTCGGCACCGGAGGAGAGGTTTTTGTGGATCGTGTAGGGAATCCCCAGGCCGTCGATAAAGACGTTTTCGGCTGCTTCCCAGTTAACGTCCAGCTGCTTGTCACGTGAGGCCTTGACGAGGACGCGGGTGAGCATTGTCAGGCCGTCATTGATGTAGCGCTCATCTTCCGGAAGCGGCGCGTGCGATTCGAGAAACAGCATGCCGGCGAGGCGGCCAACCTTGTGGGGCTGGTTGATGATGCGCACGGGAGTGCCAACGGGCAGTGTTTCGTAGAGCGCCTCGACGTCTTCCGGGAAAAGGCGAATGCAGCCATGGGTTACCCGCATGCCAACACCGGCCGGCCGGTTCGTGCCGTGAATGAGATACCCGGGTAGTCCTAATCGCAGTGCGTGGCCGCCCAGCGGGTTCTCGGGACCCGGGGGCACAATGTCAGGCAACTCACGGCCCTCTTCGGCCGCTTCCTTGCGAATAGATGCTGGCGGATACCACGCCGGGTCCTTCACCTTTCTGGTCACGGTGGTTTTGCCGAGCGGCGTTGCCCAGTCACCCCGGCCGATGCTCATGGGGTAAGTCACCACTACCGGGTCTTCACCGGCTGCGGTTCTCGGGTAGTAGTACAGCCGCATTTCCGGCAGGTTGAGCACGATGCCGTTGCGGGGGCCTGGCGGCAGGATGTAGCGGGTTGGCAGGGTAATGCGCGTGCCGGCTCCCGGCACCCACATGTCAACGCCGGGGTTGGCCGCCTGGATGTCGTTAAAGCCGACGTTGTGCCGTCGCGCAACGTCCAGCAGGGTCTCATCGCCCTCGACGTAGACGTGCCGAACCACGCCAATGATGTCTTCATCGGGGGGCGGCAGTGGGAACGTGGCGGCGTCGGCCGCAGGCGCAAGACACTGCAGGGCGGCAGTGAGAGCCAGGCACGATGCCTTGAGGGAAAATCGCTTCATCCGCGCATTTTGGCGGTTTTCGCTGAACTTGTCAGCCCGTACGCGGAAAATTTACACAGATGGGGTGCGGGTCAGGCCTCGGCGAACGGCTCGGCGGTGCCGTCGGCGTTCTCGGTTTCGAGGCGCACCGTGAAGCCCCACAGGCGCCGCACGTGCAGCAGCACCTCGTTGGCGGTTTCCTCGTTGAGGGGGCGGCGGTTGTGGCGCGAGTGGCGCAGCGTCATGGAGCGGTCGCCGCGATGGTCCACGTCGTACACCTGGATGTTCGGCTCCGTTGTACCGGGGTTGTACTGTTCGGCGAGAGCCTGCCGCACCGCGCGGTAGCCCTGCTCATTGTGGATGGCGTTGATCTCCAGCTCGTCCATCGAGTCGTCGTCGAGCACCGAGAACAGCTTGAGGTCGCGAATGACCTTGGGCGACAGGTACTGGCCGATGAAGCTCTCGTCCTTGAAGTTGCGCATGGCGAAGTCCATGGTCTTCAGCCAGTCGCTGCCGGCGATGTCACCAAACCACTCGCGGTCCTCCGCCGTCGGGTTCTCACAGATGCGGCGGATGTCGGTCATCATGGCAAAGCCCAGCGTGTAGGGGTTGAGGCCGCCGTAGTACGGACTGTCGAACGGCGGCTGGTGTACCACGTTCGTGTGGGACTGCAGGAACTCGAGCATGAAGCCGTCGTTGACGAGCCCTTCCTCGTACATCTTGTTGATCAGCGTGTAGTGCCAGAAGCAGGCCCAGCCCTCGTTCATGACCTTTGTCAGGCGCTGCGGGTAGAAGTACTGCGAAATCTTGCGGACGATGCGCACCACTTCGCGCTGCCAGGCTTCAAGCAGCGGCGCATTCTTCTCGATGAAGTACAGCAGGTTTTCCTGAGGCTCTGCGGGAAAACGCAGCGTGCCGGTTGCGTCCTCGGTTTCGGTCTGCCGCTTCGGAATAGTGCTCCACAGTTCGTTGACCTGGGATTGCAGGTAGGCCTCGCGGTCATGCTGGCGGCGCCGCTCGTCGTCCATTGAAATCGGCGCGGGGCGGCGGTAGCGATCGATGCCCTGGTTCATCAGCGCGTGGCAGGAATCGAGCAGCAGCTCCACTTCCTCTTCGCCGTAGCGTTGCTCGCAGTCGGCGATGTAGTCGCGCGCAAACAGCAGGTAGTCGATGATTGCGTCGGCGCTGGTCCACGCGCGGAAAAGGTAGTTGCCCTTGAAAAAGGAGTTGTGCCCGTAGCTTGCGTGCGCAATGACCAGCGCCTGCATCGGCAGGGTGTTCTCCTCCATGAGGTAGGCGATACATGGATTGGAATTAATAACAATTTCGTACGCCAGGCCCATCTGGCCGCGCCGGTAATTCTGTTCCAGCGATACGAACTGCTTGCCGAAGGACCAGTGGTTGTAGCCCAGCGGCATGCCGACGGACGAGTAGGCGTCCAGCATCTGCTCGGCAGTGATGACTTCGATCTGGTTAGGATAAGTATCGAGGCCGTAGCCCGCTGCCAGCCTCGCTATCTCGGCGTCGTACTTTTCCAGCAGTGGGAAAGTCCACTCGGACGAGGCGGAAATGACTTTACTCATTGCACGGTGCTCATCTGACCAGACTCATCAAGCATACTCCTGCCGGCGGAACAGTTCGCGGAATACGGGGAAAATGTCCTCGGGGCCGTCGATCTGCTTCATGGCGAAGTTTTCCCTCGCGGCCGCTACGACTTCGTACTCGTGCCACAGGCGCTGGTGCGTGCCCGGGGTGATCTCGACGTAGGCGAAGTACTGCATGAGCGGCAGGAGATCGCGCTCAAGCAACGTTCGACAGCCGGGCGAGTCGTCCTGCCAGTTGTCGCCGTCGGAGGCCTGCGCTGCGTAGATATTCCACGCGCTCAAG
>JBCAXP010000312.1:0-5903 GCA_038533995.1 Pseudomonadota bacterium | reverse complement strand
TTCTGAAGCCAACAATGTACCCACTGTGGCCAAGGAGACGCTCGCCGACGCTCAGGCCGAAGCCATACGAGTCAATCTCGCCGTCCCGTCCCAGGGAAATCTGCGGCGACGTCATGGCGTCCAGGGACGCTTGTGTCAGGATCTCCTGGTCGCCACCAGCGTAGAGCTGAATCCACCGCATAAAATCGCCCAACGTTGTGACCAGCCCGCCATCCGGCGCCGTCACCGGCAGGCTGACGACATCGTCCTTGACGTGCTGCTGTGTGGCCTCGTCCCAGCGATAACCGGCAGCCTCGTTCGCCGACGGCACGTGGCCCTCCACGTGAATCCGTGAAGATGTCATGCCCATCGGCCTCAGAATTTTTTCCTGCATGTATTGCGCGTAAGGCATGCCCGTCTGCTCCTCGATAATTTCACCGAGCAGTGTGAAGCCGATATTCGAGTAGGTGTATTGAGTGCCAGGAGCGAACTCGAGCGGCTTCTCCATCGCTTCCCGGATCATTCCGTTCACGGTGTCGCCGAGGCAAAAGCCGTCGACAACGTCGTAATAGTCTCGCACCACGGCGTAGTCGGTGATGCCGCTCGAGTGGCTGAGCAGGTGGCGAACACGAACCCCCTGCCAAACGGGTGACCAGTATTGCTGCGGCAGGTAAGCGTTGATGGAACCGTCGAGATCGACCATCCCCGCCTCCACGAGCTGCAGCACCGCCGCCGCGGTGAACTGCTTTGTAACTGACGCCACGTGAAAGACCGTGTTAACGGTGTTGGGTTTCCCTGGCGCGGCCAGCCCATAGCCCTTTGCATGCATGATCGCCCCGTCCTTGACCACGAGCGCCGCTCCGGAAAAATGCTCTTCAGCAACCGCGCCCTGCAGGAAGGCATCGATGCGCGGGTCAACCACCTCAGACAGCGTCGCGGTCTCGCCTTCGATGCGCATCGGTGGCGCTTCGGTCCCACAGCCGACCATCAGGAAGGCGCAGAACAGCAGACGAGAAAAGCTAGCGGACGGCGGGCCAAGCCAGGATGGGTTGCAACGCATTGCTGTCACTCCCTGGGCGATTGCCAACGTGAGAACCGGTTTCGCCGACGGTAGCGACGAACGACTGTGACTGTCAATTTGATGATGAGGCCACACCATCGCATGGAGGCGCCGTTTGCAGCTTGACGTCAGGCTGCTATAACTGCGTCATGCGTAACCTCACATACCCGTTGCTTTTCGCAACGCTGTTCCTGGTCGCTTGCAGTGGTTCAGACGAACCGCCGACATCGACAGGCTTCGACGTACTCATCACCAACGGAATGGTCTACGACGGCAGCGGCGGCGACCCGGTACGCGCGGACGTCGCCATCGACGGCGATCGCATCGTTGCCATTGGCACGGACCTCGGTGAGGCCGCAACAACCGTTGATGCGAGCGGCAAGGCGGTGGCGCCGGGCTTCATCAACATGCTGAGCTGGGCCACCGAATCGCTTATTGAAGACGGCCGGTCGATGAGCGACATCCGCCAGGGGGTTACGCTCGAGGTCTTCGGCGAAGGCTGGTCGATGGGGCCGCTCAGCGAATGGATGAAAGACGCTGCCGTGGCCATGCAGGGTGACGTCAAGTACGCCATCGAGTGGACGACGCTCGGCGAGTACCTTGAGTTCCTGGAGGACAAGGGCGTCTCAACCAACGTTGCGTCGTTTGTGGGAGCCACAACGGTGCGCATTCACGTACTGGGCGAAGACGATGTCGATCCGGATCCGGAGCAGCTTCGCGAAATGCAGCAACTCGTGCGCGACGCCATGCAGGAAGGCGCGCTGGGGGTGGGATCGTCGCTGATCTACGCGCCGGCCTTTTACGCCGAGACCGATGAACTGGTGGCGCTGGCAAGCGCCGCTGGCGAGTATGGCGGCCGCTACATTTCCCACATGCGCAGCGAAGGCAACCGTCTGCTCGAATCGGTGGACGAACTCATTGAGATCGCCCGGCGGGCGCAGGTCGGCGCAGAAATCTATCACCTAAAGGCAGCCGGGCAGGACAACTGGAACAAGATGCCGCAGGTTTTCGACCGAATCGAACAGGCCCGCGCGGAGGGCCTGGACATCACCACCGACATGTACACCTACACCGCCGGCGCCACCGGCCTGGATGCCGCAATGCCGCCCTGGGTGCAGGCCGGCGGTCACGACGCGTGGGCCGAGCGCCTGCAAGACCCCGCTATACGCGAGCGCCTGCGCGAGGAAATCGCCACCCCGTCGGACGAGTGGGAAAATCTGTACCTCGCCGCAGGCAGCGCCGACCAGCTGCTGCTGATTGGCTTCAAAAACCCCGACCTCAAGCACCTGACCGGCAAGACCCTGGCAGAAGTGGCCGCCGACCGCGGCACGCCGGTCATCGACACAATGATGGATCTTGTGATTGAAGATGGCAGCCGCGTCGGCACCGTTTACTTCCTGATGTCGGAAGACAACATTCGCGCCAAGATTCGCCAGCCGTGGATGAGTTTCGGGTCGGACGCCGAATCGTCGGCACCCGAGGGCGTTTTCCTGCTAAGCAGTACCCATCCGCGCGCTTACGGCAACGTGGCGCGGCTGCTCGGCAAGTACGTGCGCGACGAGCAGGTGATCTCACTGCAGGAGGCCGTGCGCCGCCTCACCTCCCTTCCCGCGGAGAATCTCAACATCCGTGAGCGCGGCCGCCTGCAGGCTGGCTACTTCGCCGACGTCGTGATGTTTGACCCGGACGCAGTAATGGACCATGCCACCTTCGATGACCCGTTGCAGTTATCAACCGGCGTCAGCGATGTGCTAGTAAACGGCGAACTGGTGTTGCGCAACGGCGAACACACGGGGGCGTTGCCTGGTCGGGTTGTGCGCGGCCCCGGCTTCACCGGTGTTTCCGCGTCAACGCCAAGAGGAAGAGAGTAATGGCAATTTCAAGGAAGTCACTATGTGTTGTTTATGCACTGATTGCGGTTGCGGCGCTTGTGGGCACATGGGGCAACGTGCTTGACGCGGTGGGCGAACTTGGCTTTGTGGCCGGCACACTTCAATTCTGGCAAGACGTGCTGGTGAACGACTCCAGCCGGTTTATAACAGTCGATATTCTGTTCCTTAGCCTTGCGGTCATCATCTGGATGCTGATTGAGGCGCGCAAACTCGGCATTCGCTGGGTTTGGCTTTACGTTGTCGGCGGTCTCTTTATCGCAATTAGCGCGGCGGTGCCGCTATTCCTTATTCATCGCGAGCTGAAGCTAGGAGACGCATCTCCGGATACACCAGCAGGCACGCTCGAGACAGCTGACTGGGCTGGCCTGGCCGTACTCACGATAGGCATTACCGCGTTCTCGGCGCGAACGCTAACGCTGTAAACAGCGGTTACTAGTTTTAAGGCGCGTAGCGGCCGTCGCGATAATGGTAGCGCGTGACGGTTTCGCCGGGCGCGCAGTCGCCGGCCGCGATTTCGGTGTCGCAGGTAACCGTTTCGGAGTGAACGAGGGTCTTCGGCCACTCCCCGGCCCACTCCACGATTCCGTTTACTTCGCGCGCCGGCGGTAGCGGTGCGCTGAACCAGGCCTCGTAGGTAACGGCGTGGAAGTACCGCACAAGGTCACCCTCGTCGCCCCAGTACTCCACTGTTAGCCTGTCTCCGCGATCGCCGCCGCTGCCGCACCAGCCGCCGAAATCGCGCACCATAATCGTGTCCTGATCCGGCGCGAGAATCTGAACCAGCGACAGCTCGCGGGCTGGCCCGGCATGCTCCGTGAGGCACGGCTCCTCGAAGGGGCCCTTGTCGTGGGACAACTCGCCGCCGAGTGCGCAGTACGCGTTGTCTTGTCCCGGCACCGGCCGGAGCACCGCTACACGCAAGGCCTCGCTGCCATCGGAGTACCTGGAACGAACCTGCAAGATCGTGTCCTGTACATCACCAACGCCCAGGCGAGCGTCAATGGTTTCGACGGTTACCTCGCCGGCTTCTGCCGGCATCGCACGCATGCCTGCCTGTGAAAGCAGCGCATTCAGCGTGGTCGCTGTTGCTTTGTCGGCGGCCTCCAGCTCGGCGCGCCACTGACCGATGGCCAGCGTTACCATCGGCTGCCCGAGACACGAGGACCGCGGTTCCGAAGAATCCGCGGTAGCGCCGCCAGGCAAGCTGTCGGCACCTGTGGACTTCGTTGATTCCCCGCACGCGATGGTCAGCAGGCATGTAACAGCGCACACGCCAATCGCGCGAAAACCCTGCAGACCACGGAGGCCCACGTCCTGCCGAGGCACCGGGTTACTTTCCTAACGCCGGTCGCTATTTGACTTGAAGCTGCCGCGCTTGGCGGAAATGCGGCCGGTGTCAACGTACTTCTTTGTGACCAGCGCGCGCTGCGCCGCGTGCGTCATCGGCGATCTGCCGTAGGACTCTCGCACCGCCAGGTACTGCTTGATGAGACGCGACTCATCGGCATCCGACCCTTCGGCAAGCTGCCTGAACGTGCGGCCGGTCTGCTGCGCTGCCCTGGCGACACAGGGAAGAACGTACCCGGGCCGGTTGACGTGGTTGTCGAGCAGCAGCGAGGCCGCGTACTCCGACGTCAACAGGTCGCACAGCCGGTAGCCGCCGAGCTTCGCCTCCGTGTTGAAAAAAAACCAGTCGAAGCGGCTAATCGCGTGCAGCACCTGCACGGCGTTCACGCGCTTGTCCGTGCCCGCAATGGCAAAGCGATACGCGCTGGAGTGACTGCGGAAAAAGCCTTTCTCAGCCGCTGTGTCGATTTTCTTGCCGTTATGAATCAGGTAGCCGTACCGGCCGTCGGTATCCGCCGATACGCGAACGCCGAACTGGCCGGCGTACTGTTCGAACGCATCGGGGAACTCCTGCTGCACCCGCTTCATCAGCGCCGGTAGCTCTCCCTTGTCCCCGCGCGCGCCGAGCGTCCACTGGAACATGCCAAAACTCATGAAGGAGTTGTCCCACGTGTTCACGGCATCCAGGTTGCCTTCGTTCTCCGAGGTCGCAAGCAGCGCGCTCACTTCGGATTTGCTCAGCTTTAGCCTCGCCAGGTACCGGCCGTTGGCCTCGAGAAACTCTTCAGGGCTCTGCTTGCCGATACGAAACAGGCCTTTTTTAAACTTCTTGCCAAGCTCGCGCTTCGCGGCGCTGCCGGCGTACCGGTAGAAGACGCGCTTGCCCTCCTCCGTGATGATCACGTCCTCGCGACGCGTACTCTTCTCCGGCGTCTCCTCCTGCGGCAGCACGAGCACCTGCCCGACCCGGATTCGCGACGGATCGGGAATGCCGTTGAGGTCGGCAATTTCCCGCCACCGGGCGGCGGTGCCGAAGTTTCGCATGGCAATGCGTGATAGCGAGTCGCCGCTTCTGACTGTGTAGGTGCTCATGAGGGGTTCTCCGGGTTCCGATGTCGGGTTGCGCCAAATCCATTCGCAACAGGCGGCAAGAAGAACCGCCTGCTCAGAAGACTATAGTTGATATTGTGCTGCGCGGTTCAGGCTCGTCGCCTGATGCCTGCGGGCTTCGCGGTGTTAGCGAAAGGCCTTGAGCACGGCGGCCTGGAACTTGTCGCCGATCGGAATCTCGATGTCGCCGATTTCGACATCGTGCCGGGTGTATGCCGTCACCAGCTTCTTGTTGACAATGTAGGAGCGGTGAATCTGCAGGAAATCGCCGGGCAGTGACTGGAGAAAAGCCGACAGCGTGGTTTTCACCAGCCAGGTTTTCTGTGGCGTGTGGATC
This sequence comes from Pseudomonadota bacterium, assembly GCA_038533995.1. Lineage (GTDB taxonomy): Bacteria > Pseudomonadota > Gammaproteobacteria > Steroidobacterales > JBCAXP01 > JBCAXP01. The sequence goes on along the minus strand of JBCAXP010000312.1, from coordinate 178 downwards.
TCCACGTAGTCCTTTAGCCCCTTCGCGTACAGCAGCTCGGAAAACAGCAGCTTCACTTCCTTGCGATCCGCGCGCACGAAAAGGAAATCCAGCGAACCACTGTCAGCGCTGACCCCGGCGCCGAGCCTTCGCGGGATTTCCTTTTCGTGCGCGCGGATCGCAAGGAAGTGAAGCTGCT
>JBCAXP010000311.1:0-5915 GCA_038533995.1 Pseudomonadota bacterium | reverse complement strand
ATTCGCGACCAGCTGCTGGTTTACCTGGTTGCCGAGGTCGCGGGTGCGAATTACCGGCAGGGCCAGGGTGCCGCTCCCGTCGTCAGTGGGATAGAACACCCTCACCATCAGCTCGCGGTTGTCGGCGGCCGTGGTAAAGGTCTCCTCGCGAGACGTGTCTGTCCAGTGAAACGCGCTCGAACCGACCGCCAGCGCGCCGCTGAAGGCAGGCGCCTCAAAGGCCTGGTCAGTGCCGAACTGAACCGGCTCTGGCGGCGGCGCCGGTGCCGCGGCGGGGGCGTCGCCGCCCCCACCGCCACCACCGCAGGCTGCCAGCGTCAGGCAGACGCCCAGAAATCTCCAGCGCATAAAATCCTCCCGTACCTTCGGTTGGATATACCACGAACTGGTGCGTTCCAGTTACATCCTGACGGTTAGTCGTCTCCCGCGTCGCCGAGCTCGATGGCAAAGGCCAGGAACTGCGTGAATTGGGTGTCGTTGAAGTTGTTGTCCGACACCAGGATGAGTGACCGCTCGCCGCCCGGGAGACGCGGGCCGAAGGTCACGCCCTCAATGTTGTCGAGCACGATGCCAAGATCAGCCAGGTCGAGGAGCAGCCGCTTGCTGGCGAAGGTCACCGTCTGGTCCGCAATGCTGTCCAGGGCGGCTACGTCGTCAGCGCGCCGCGTATTCACGAGGTAAACCCTGATGGCGTTGCCAACGCCCACGGAGAACGAGCGTTCGACGGCGAGGAACCGGTTTTGACTCAGCGCCAGCAGTTCGACCAGCCCGTTTGTCGTGAACTCGCCCGATGGCACGGAATCCGCTGCGACCGGGTCAGTCTGGTACATGAACTCGCTGACCGGCTCTCCGGTTGCCACAGCCAGCGTCAGTATGCGCACCGGGCTGCCGTCGTCGACACTCGCTGCCGGTCCGTCCTGTGCGAGCGCGTTCTCCGTGGCAGTGACCAGCAGTCCGCGGCGTGACGAGAAAGTCAGGCTTTCAAAAGCGAGATTGTTGCGAATTCCAGTGCTGCCGTCAGTGCCGGGAAAATACTTCACCGGTGTGACAAGTTCGCGCACGAAGGAGCCGTCCAGGTTCATCTGCCGCACAAAGGGTGCCTGAAGCTGGTTTGCGTCGCCTTCGCTGGTCCAGTACAGGCTCTGCGTGGACGGGTCGTAGCGGATGGCTTCCGGGTCCACGCCAGACGGGGCAAATGGTGCGCCGTCAACATCGAGCATCGTCGTGATATCGATGAACTCAACGTCGTCGTTCTCCAGGCCGCCATCGGCGAGATCGATGGTTAGCGTGTAAAAGCGGGCGGGATTGATAGATGACCGATCGTCGCTGATGGCGTAGTAAACGCCGCGCCTGCGGTCAAAATCCAGCCCGGACAGCCCGCCGACTTCTGTGCCGGCGTAGTCCAGGCCGGTGGGCATGATAGCCTCGCCAATAAAGCGCAGCGCGGAGGCGCTATCGTTGCCCTGGGCCAGGCACCAGCCGGGCGCGCACAGCCCCGCCAGTGTGGTGGTTGCAGCAGCAAGTAATGCGGGCACTCGTGAATGCATTGCCATGTCGAACTCCTTTCGTGATTGGTTGGGAGCCGACTTGGTAGCACGGCCTCATGACAGTGCGGTGAACGGTGGCCCGGCAGCCGCCCTTATTGGCGGCCGCCGGTGTGGTGACTCGCTAACTGGACGATTGCATGCAAAACACGTTGAGCTTGTTGCCATCGAGGTCGCGGAAATACGCGGCGTAAAAACCACTGTTTCCGCGCGGGCCCGGCTGCCCTTCATCAGCGCCGCCGAGGGACAGTGCCTTGGCGTGCAGCGCGTCAACCTTCGCGGGCTCATCCACGACGATGGCCACCATCATGCCGTTGCCCACGGTGGCGGCGTTGCCGTCATATGGCTTGGTGATGCTGATCGCCGGTGCGCCGGGGCTCACCGCCCAGGCGATGAAGGTATCGGCCTCCATCATCCGCGCTGCGCCAAGCTGCCCCAGCAGCTGGTCGTAGAACCCGGCGGCGCGTTCGATGTTGTTGGTGCCCAGCGTTACGTATCCAATCATGTGAGTGTCTCCCGAACAAAAAAACCGCAAGCAAAGGCCAGGAGTGTAGCGTATGCGCGCCGCTCGCCCTGGCCGCCGTCATAGAGTGAGTCCAGACATATTGACGGCATCCAAGGCCGCGCGCTATACCGCTCGTGGGGAAGTAAATGACGTCACCCGTTAGTGTCACCAAAACGACGAGGTGCTTGCTGATGATGATGTTCAAGGGAACAGCCCCGCGGCGACCCCGCGGCTGGCAGTATGGATTGGTCTTGGCAGTGGCTGTTTCGCCAGCGATGGAGCTGCATGCCGAGCAGCCCGGTATCGTCGACGCCATCACCGGCGGTACGCCCGGCGGCATGGCGCGCTATCGCTATGAGTTTGTCGACGATGAGGGTTTCGACGAAAACGCCAATGCGTCCACCCTGCTGCTGCGACTCAAGTACAAGACCGCGCCGTACGCCGGGCTGAGCGGCTTCGTTGAGTTCGACTACGTTGGCGAACTGTTCGTCAACGACTTCAACTCCGGCTCAGGCACGAGCAGCCCGGACCGTGACCGCTTTCCGGTAGTCGCGGACCCGAAGGGCCCGGACCTCAACCAGCTATTTCTGTCTTACGCGCCATCCGAGCACTGGAACTTTCGCGTGGGCCGCAGGGTGCTCAATCTCGACGACTGGCGCTTTGTCGGCGGTGTGGTCTGGCGGCAAAACGAGCAGGCCTACGACGGCGTTGAGCTTAACTTCAGCGGTATCGAGAACACCCGGGTGTTCTACAGCTACGTAAATCGCGTGCGGCGAATCTTTGGTACGACGGTCCCGGCTGGCAGCCACCGACAGGACACGCACCTGCTGAACGTCAAGCACACGGTCTCTGAGAACCTGAGCCTCGTGGGTTTTGCTTACCTGATCGACAACGAGGATGAACCGGCATTTTCAACGCGCACCTACGGGCTGCGCGCGCAAGGCGGGCTGGATATGGGTGGAGGGCGCATGAGCCTGCTTGGCGAAATCGCCTTCCAGTCGAGCGCCTACAATGCGCCGGTCGATTTCGACGCTAACTTCGTGCAGCTGCAGGCGATCTGGAGTCGGGGCGCGTGGTCTTTCGGTGTTGGGCATGAGCTGCTCGGCAGCGACAACGGTCAGGGTTTCAGAACGCCGCTCGCCACGTTGCACAAGTTCAACGGCTGGGCCGACCTGTTTCTGACCACGCCGGGTGCGGGGCTTCAGGACACCTACCTGCGGCTGGATTACAACTTTGACGCGTGGAACCTGACGGTTCGCTACCACGACTTCCGCGCGGATGCCGGCAGCGAAAAGTACGGGACGGAGCTGGATGCTCAAGCGACCCGCAAGTTTGGCAAACACCTTGCGCTGCTGCTGAAGGGTGCGCACTTCACCACCGACTCGACCGATTTCCGGGATACAAGTAAGCTCTGGGTGATGCTGACCGCTTCGTTCTAGAAAACAAGGAAAACAACAATGATACGAAACACCCACCGCGCATCGTGCGCACGCCACCTCTTCACGTTTGTGACCTGCCTTGTTCTCGCGTTGAGCGCCGCGGGCGCGCACGCGGCGCCCGTGCGCTGGGTACTGCAGGACGTGCTGTTTGATGACGGCGGCACGGCCTTCGGCTCGTTTCTCTACGACGCCGACACCAACACGCTGTCGTCAATTAACGTGACCACAACCGACGGCGCGGTGCTGGCCGGCAGCTTTTACGAGTTTGCCAATTTCGAAGCCGGCATTCTCGACGCCGATTCGGTGCTGCTGGTGGCGCAGGAAAACCCGACAACCGGCACCCCTGCGTTTAATCTCAACCTGGACGCTGCAATGACGAACGCCGGCGGCACGATCGCCATCGCCATGGCGCCGCCGCCGCTCGCCTTTGAAAGCACCTGCCTCATCAGCAACTGCAGCCAGTTCTTCAGCCTCGACCGGGTGGTTGTCTCCGGCTTTATCACGACGATTCCGGTGCCGGGCGCGGTGTGGTTGCTGGGTTCGGCGCTGGGGTTTTTGGGCTGGCGCGGGGGAAGGCGTTTCAGCGCGTAGCGGCACTCGATTGGGAGGGAGCGGGCGCGCTACAGCGCGCCGTGTTTCTTGAGCAGCGCATCTATCGCAACCGCCAGTTCGCGGTAGCCGCGCTCATTGAAGTGTATCGGGTCTGACTTGTACTCGGCCGAGCGCAGCAGTCGCGACACCACGCCGGGTTCGAATACCACTTCCTGCTCTTGCGCAATGGCCTCGTAGATCGGGGCCGTCTTGCTGAACAGCTTCTTTGCCGGCACGCCAACCAGCACAACGTCAACGCCCTCGCGCTTTGCAAGCGTGATCATCGCCGACAGGTTCCGCTGCGTCTCGGCAAGGTCATGGTTGCGCAGGATATCGTTGCCGCCCTCGAGCAGGATCAGGAGGTCTGGGGTCTCGCTGGCAAGCACTGCTGGCAGGCGGCGCAGGCCTTCGGCCGTGACCTCGCCGGAGATTCCGGCATTAACGACGCGGCGGCCGGTCAGTTCCTGCAATACGCTCGGGTAGCTGTCACGTTCGCTCACGCCGACGCCGGCGGTGAGGCTGTCACCAAAGGCGAGTATCACGCCGTCACCCGGCAACGGATCCAGGCGCGCGTCGCTGCAGCCGGCCACGGCCAGCAATGCGACGGCTGTCAGAACGATTCGCGTCCAGCGGCCGGGTTGCTTCCCCGGATCTATGTGCATCAACGGAGCGTCAGCCGCAGCAACTCGATGAGCGGCTGCTCGTGTCGGCCGCTTCATGGCGCTCGTGTCCGTAACTTGCCGAATCGCCATGGGTAAGGAAGGTTTCCCAGGCCACGCCCTGCGGATCGGTAATCCAGCGCTTGGTCGAGCGGGCGTAGCAGCAGGTGGTGTCACCCTCGTCCAGAATGCGGCCGCCGGCTTTCTCGAGGCGGCCGTAGACCTCGGCGAGTTCGCTGTCAGTCTCGACCTGCACACCGAGATGATCGACGCCGCTTTTTCCCGAGCGCAGGCTGATCGCGAAGTTGACGCGCGGGTCCTCAAGCATCCAGCGCGCGTAGTCGTCCTTGAGCAAGGTCGGTTCTGCATTGAACAACCGGGTGTAGAAGCGAACGGAGGCGTCGATGTCATCGACGCCGAGGTTAACGTGCAAGCGTTTCATAGCGATGGGTTTCCTTGATTCAAGAGGAGGGGCAGCAGGCGGTGAGAGCGCTGTCGATAGCCGGGCTGCAGAGTGCTCTTTCACCCCGGCAACAGTCTTCCAGAAGAAACGCGAGAAGCGCGCGCGTGCCCTCGAAATTGACGCTGTAAATGATGCTGCGACCCTCACGCCTTGAACTCAGCAGTCCACCTTGAGACAGGATCGACAGATGAGTCGATAGCGTGTTGTGCGGCACACCTAAGGTGCGGGCGATCGCGCCGGCCGGCAGGCCGGGTTCGCCAGCCTGAACCAGTAGCCGAAAGGCCGCGATGCGGCTTTCCTGCGCCAATGCGCCCAGCGCCTGAACAGCATTATTTACGTCCATATGTCGAGAATAATCGAAATATAGTTCGCATGCAAGCCCGACTGCTCCGTTATTCGACGGCCGCGACCGTGACCGCGCGGCACAGGTCCGGGCCGCGGAAGGGCTTGGTGATCACGTGGCGGCCGGGCTGATCCAGGAACGACTCGGACGCCGGCGTAAACGCGCCGCCCGTGATGAACACCATCCGCTCGGATAGCCGCGGGTCAACTTTCTCGACCTCGGCGTGAACCTGCATGCCGGTGCAGTCACCCAGCTGCACATCGCAGACGAGAACGTCGAAGTCGCTGTCCTTGCGCAGCAACTCAATGGCTTCGCGGCCGCTGCCAAGCAGCACGCTCTCGTGGGCGGCGAGGTGACGGCCCAGCAGCTGC
>JBCAXP010000310.1:0-5926 GCA_038533995.1 Pseudomonadota bacterium | reverse complement strand
CGGTGTGCGACTTCTTCAACGAGAACCGCGAGCTGCCGTCTCGTCGTCGGTGTTGCGCAAAAACAGCGTTGCCGAAGACACCTCGTGGTCGTCACCGAAGCGCAGACCGAGGTTCAGCGTGCCACTGATGTTGACGGAACGCGTTGTCTCCCGCTCCGTGTCCGTGCGAATGTCCGGGAAACGGAAACTGCGGTTGATCGTCGTGGCGTTTCGCCACTGGTTGGAGTACGAACCGCCAACGTTGAAGCCGAGTTCCCAGTTCTCGTCGAGAACAAAGTTATTGCCGACGCTGGCTTTGAGATCGATATCAGGCTCGGCGCTGCTGCGGGTCTCAAGGCCGATGTTGCGGTTGAGCTCCAGGCCCATCTCCCGGTTCACAAGTTGTGCGTCTGTGACCGGGATGTCTTCGCCGGGGTTTTCACGCTGCAGGAAGTTCAGGATGCCCTGCACACTCGTGTTGCCCTGGAAGCGGTTGATCTGGCTCAGGAGGTCCTGTGACAGCGCGCGGCTGCCGTCATCGGTGCCGAAGCGGTCGTCGCCACCACCCGCGTAAGTCAGCAGGTCGCCGTCGGTGAACGTGTTGAAACCCGAACCGGCCTCAATCAGGTACGTGAACTGGTTGGGGATACCCCGCGTGCGCACGTCGACGGCGCCGCCGCCGAAGTTGGCAGGCATGTCAGCGGAATAGGCCTTCTGCACGCGCAGCGACTCAACGATGGCCGTCGGGAAGATGTCCAGCGGAATCACGTTGCGCGTCAGGTCGGGTGACGGAATGTAGGAGCCGTTCAGCGAGCTGGCGGAGTAGCGTTCGCCCAGGCCGCGGATGTATACAAACTTGTTGCCAACGAGCGACAGCCCGGGCACCCGGCGCAGCGCCGAGGCTACCGTCGAGTCGCCCATGCGACTGATGGCATCGGCGCCGAGCATGTCCGTTACCACGGCGTCATCCATGCGCTCGTTGATCAGCGACTGGGCACCGCTCAGTGTGCGCCCGAGGGCGACCACCTCTTCCATCGGCTCCGACGAGGGATTTTCAATCGTCGGCGCTTCAATCTGTGCGTGAACCGGAAGGCTCGCGCCGCCAAGTGCCAGCGCGACAGCTGCTGCCAGATGGGTTCGCCTGCGAGGATTAAATTGTGTCATTGCGATCTATGCCTTAGCTCAAGCTCAAGTACTTGTTCAGGCCGGCGCGCTGGCTGTGCAGCGCTGAACCGCAGACGGCGCCAGGTGTTTTCTCAAACACCAGGCGCCGCCTGCGGCCGTTTACCGGCAGCGCCTACTGCTCAATCCAGAGCGGCTCACTGCGGTTGTCTTCATTGATGCCAAACGTCCAACCGGCGATCCAGTCCGTGCCGCCGAGGCTGATGCCGCCAATCGACGTGCCGCTCTGCGGAGCATCGCTGGATGGAGGCGTGGTGCCGTCCACGGCCATGGTGGCAAACTCGATGGAGTACACCGGCGGGGTGCCTTCCAGCAGCTGCAGGTCGGTGTCGGCCGCGGCCGTCGGGTTGGTTACTCCCATGATCGTGGCGAAGGCGTTGCCCGAGTCGATAGCCCACTGCTCGACAGTGGTACCGCCGGGCAAAGAACCGCCATTGGTGGGCAGCTCGCAGGCAAAGATGGTGGACGCAATGTTCAGGTCGCCGTCCTCGGCGGCCTGCTGCGAACGGTTGTCGACGCGCAGACAGTAGTTGTTGTCCTCGGCATCGGCGCCGAACGATGTGATCACCATGGAATCGCTGATCGTGCCGAAGAGGCCTTCGCGAAGGCGCCAGCCGGCACCCTGGTCGAAGTCACCCTGCACGGCGCTGGGGGAGATGATGCACGTCAGCTTGTTGATCGTGGGGCGGCTGTTGATGCCCTGATCGATGATGGCTTCGATCTCATCGGTGGTCAGGTCGCCGAACGAGCCGATGCCGTCTGCTTCGATGCAGTGGTTGCCGATCGTCTCCGACTGAATGACCAGCGCGTTGTCGATGGTGCCGGACCAGCCTTCGTCGATGTCGATGGAGTCGTCCCGAACGTACACGGCAACAAAGTTGGTGAAGTTCACCGCGCCGCCGAACATCTCGATGCCGTCATCAAACGTCGAGTAGACCTGGAGGTTCTCGACAATGGTGTTGCGGCCGACGCCACCGAACGAGATGCCGTTCAGCTCGTCGCCGTTACCCACCGTGGCGCCCGTGTGCTTGACGAGCACGTATTCCAGACGGCCGGAGCTGTCGTCGTCGTTGTCGCCGCCGTAGAACGACTCGTCGAGGCCGGCGGCGCCTTCAGCACGCACGTGGCAGTCGCTGGTGGCGAGGTCGCCGTCCGCAACGGTGCCCGTGTATTCGCACTTGTTGGTAACGCCGAAGCCATTGATGACCATGCCGCCCCACTGCTGCACGGCGTCGAAGCTCGGCAGCGAGTCCGTGACGTCAGAAACGGACGTAAAGGTGATCGGCGCATCCTGCGTGCCCACGGCAAACAGCTGGGAGCCGCGGTTGATGATCATGAAGTCAGCAGCTGATTCGAAGGCCAGCGTCGCGCCTGCTTCGATCGTCAGCGTTGGGCCGTTGCCGCCCTCAGTGATGCCGGCATTCATGAGTTCCATGTCGGTGCCGAAGGACTGGCCAACAAACAGGCTGCCTTCGAAGATGTGAGCACCACCGTTCTCCAGAGCCGGGATCGTCAGATCAACGGTCAGGTTGTTGCCCGCGTCCACGAAGGACGGCGAGTAGCGGCAGTTGTCGCCTTCCGGCACGCCTGCAATCGTTTGGCCACCTGAGTTGAGGTAGGACGCACACACGCTCGTGCCGCCACCGTCCCCGGTATTAATGGTGTTGTTGCTGTTACTCACCGTCGTGGACGGATCGATGTTGATATCGCCGCTGCCGCAGCCGGCAAGCGTGACGCCGATGGCGGAGATCAACGCAGTCTTTCGGTTCATTGTGTCTGGCTCCAGTAGTATGAATGCCGGCACCCGCCACACGCCGGGCTGGGTGGTTCTATTGATTCGTTGTGGTGTTCAGCGCCAGCTTGGCGCGCCGCGACTCCATGCGCGGGGCGCTGGTGTCGGGAGGGGAGGCTACGCAGGAAATGTTAATGAAATATTACAGCTTCACTACAATTTCGAGTCATGATTGTTGCGTCTGCGCCACACGTTGCGGACTGCCCGGACGGCGTTGGGCTGCGGCGGTGCATCGTCGGCGGCGATAAATCCCGCTGGTCCGGCAACTTGCCGCAATGACTTGATAATCAGGAGTAACCGTTTGCCACGCGCTCGCTGGAGGCAGCCTGGGCGCGCTCGGCCAGATCGGCGAGCTGGGAAGTAATGCCGGTGTTCAAATGACGAAGGCATCGCGCCACCGCCGTTGCGGCAGTGGCGGCCGCGACGGGGTCGCGACCGATATCGTCCCGATTGCCGACCCACTGGTCGATTTCCTGCGCCAGCGTCCGGTCGAGATTGAGCGGGTTCTGCACGTAGCGCAAGGATGCGTGGTAGCTCGCGAGCAGTCTGACCACCTTTGCCGTGCCGTCCTTTACCGCCTGCTCCACCGCCGGAGTCCGGACGTGGCCAGCCAGCGCCGCGAGCGTCGTGAGCTCGTGGCTCATGGCCTCGAGTTCGACAATGCTGCTGGCTTGCTGCCTGAGCGTGTTAAGCGCATTGAATGACAGCAACAGTTCAGCCGGCCGAAGCACGTTCTGCGAACAGCCCGCGGCAAGCGTGGTGGCAAGATACAGCGCCTGGCGCTTCTCGAATTCGCCCAGCGCCCGTTCCATTGACTGCAGTTCGGCAATGGTGGCGCCCACCTGCTGATCCACTGCCTCCGGGGCAGCTGACGGCAGGTTGAACTCGCCAGCGTCGATGGCAACGTCTCCCCGCACCAGCGCACGGGCGATGCGAAGGTTACTTAAGCTGTGCAACAGCCCTTCGCGGCGATTGACGACCGCCGTCGCTTCGGGGGCCACGGCTGCCCACTGTTTCTGCGCCGCCGCTGCCGCTGCGGAGAGTCGGCCCGGTTCCGCTGCCTGCAAGCGGGCAATGGCGGGCAGCATGAGTACCCGGTCGCTGGAGAACGCATCGCCAAACAACCGCCCGAGGGCCTCGGGCCGTTCGCTGATGCCACCAGCCGCGGTGAAGTCCGCGAGGGACACGAGATGCTCGTCGGAGAATCGCAGCCCGCGCTGCCGGTACCAGCAGAACGTAACTTTCCGGCACAGTTCCCGACGGCTATAGAAGAGTCGTCGGGCGCGCCCGACGCGGCCCAGCAGACCGGGGGCGTCCTGCGCTGCCGCAATTCGTTGGGATTCGCCCAAAGCCACGAGCCACGGGGCGGCGCGTGTGTCCCGGGCTGCCGTTGCCTGTTCGTCTCCGTCGACCTGGCGCGTGAGTTGAACGATGAGTCCCGGCAGGTTGTCGACCAGTTTGCGGTCGCGCCAGCCGTCCTCGAAGTGCTGCACGGCCAGGCTTGCCCCGGCGGCGAGTTCGCTTTGCCGTGCGAGTGTGCGCTGGAAGCAGGCAGCGCCGCACAGGCGAACCTGCAGGTCGTCCTGGTAAAGACTCAGCTTCTCCAGCACGCCGCGGCTGACGAGTCGACTGATCGCAAGCAACGGCTTTAGCAGCAGAACGCGAACGGCGCTGAAGCCACGGGCGAAGGCCCCGCCGAGGGCCGCTACCGCCGCCGAATCGCTGTCGCACATCCAGTCGGTGCGCTTGTCCCACAGGTCGGCCTCGTAGTTCCGTCGCCAGAGCCAGCGAATTACTCTATTGATGCCACGGCCGAGGCGCATGGCCGGGTCTGATGACCAGGCGGCCAACTCCCGCGCCACGACGCCCGCAAGGGCATGAGCGCGCAGGCCCAGCACCAGCGGCATGCCGATGGTGAGCACAAGCGGGCGGCCGGAGCCGCGGCGCTCTGCGGTCACGTGCACACCGGTGTCGATACGAATGTCGGTGGGTGGCGGGCTGCCGGCGCACCGGGCAACGTCGGAGGCAAACTGGAAAGCAGCCCGCTGGCGAACCGGGTCGAGCGCCGTTGAATCCGGTGGCGGCAACCGTCCGGCGACAAGCGCCTTGAGCAGCAGCAACACGGCAAACGTACCGGCGACGAGGGCGAGGACGTACAGCAAAACGCCCGGCCCGGGACCGGCCAGCGCCGAAAACTGTGCAGGGCCCGATAGTGCCAGCCACGCTACCCCGGCCGCCGCCAGCACGGCGACTGCCAGGTAGAGCGCAAGCCCGATGCCCACGACGAGCAGCACCGCTGCCGCCTGGAGTTTAAGCACCGCGCCGACGCGCGACGGCAACGGAGCTTCCGGGAACCAGCCTGCAATCTGCTCCGTGCTGTAAACACGCGACCGCCGCATTGGCGCCTGCGCCATCGTTTCCGGCGGGCGCCGAGCGTTGTCTGCGCGCGGCGGCCGGGCCACTTCCCACCGGCCAGAGTCATCGATGTCCTGCGCGGTTTGCTTTGCGCGAGATACGGGATGCAATGGCTGTAGTTCGCACGCCATGCCGAGGGTCGCGAGGCGCCGCATCGCCTTTATGCCGGTGGTGCGGTCGACGCTGCGCTGAATTACGACCGGTCCCCCGGCGAACACGCGCTGAAGATGGGCTTCGCTAACCGTGAACGCGCCCTGAAAGGCCCGCCTTGTGTCGGCGGCCCTAAACCCGGGCAGCAGTTCGCCCAGAAACACGAGACGGTATCGTTCGCCGGTTGTTGCTTGATCCACTGAAGTTGCCCTGGTGACGTCTTGTCTCCCTCATTGAACCAGGCCGGTCAGGGCTTGTGCGCGACTCCCGATCGCGTCGTTCAATGCTGCCTCGTATCGAGTGCTTCTAATGCTTGTCGCCGGTTTTTTCCGGCGCAGCCGCTGCCCTCGCGGCCGTGGGGCGTATACCGCGTTGCAGGCCGCGGGATTATCCCGCGAATAGCGCCAT
>JBCAXP010000309.1:0-5928 GCA_038533995.1 Pseudomonadota bacterium | reverse complement strand
GGCGATTTCCCGACGCACGAACGACTCATCCGTGACCTCGTCGTTCGCTCCGGCGCGGCCGCCGTGTACGTCGATTACACGCCGTCGCCGGAAGCGCAGTACCCGACCGCGATCAACCAGGCGTTCGCAGCAACCCAATGGGTGGCCGAAAACGGTCGCAAAATCGGGGTCGACGGTTCCCGCCTGGCGGTTGCCGGAAACAGTGTCGGTGGCAACATGGCTGCCGTTGTGAGCCTCAAAGCCAAGCAGGCGGGCGGGCCGAGTATCCGTTTCCAGCTTCTGCTGTGGCCGGTAACTGACGCCAACTTCGAAAACGCTTCTTACCAGGCCTATGGCGCGGACCACTTCCTGACTGCGCCGATGATGCGCTGGTTCTGGGACAACTACACGACGAGTTCGCAGGAACGCGATGAGATTTTCGCCTCACCGCTCCGCGCAACGATTGAGCAGCTCAGGGGCCTTCCGCCCGCTCTAATCCAGACCGCAGAAATGGATGTACTGCGAGACGAAGCCGAAGCCTATGCCCGCAAGCTAAACGACGCAGGCGTTGCCGTCACGAGCGTCCGCTATAACGGGATGATCCACGACTTTGGTCTTCTCAATCCGCTGGCCGATACACCTGCGGTGCAGGACTCACTGGACCAAGCGGGTGTGGCGCTCAAAAAACACCTGTTTGAAGACTAATCTTGCGACACGCCAGGCGGTGACGCTTTGAACCTGCCGCGATCATTTTCCGGGGGAATTTCAGGAATTGGCGCGAGCCGGAACGACCAGGACCGGCTTGCGTGCGTCCTGCAACACCGCCTCGCTGACGCTCCCGATAAACCTTTTGTACAACGCGCCACGGCCGTGAGAACCCATGACAATGAGGTCCGCGCCCCATCGAGCCGCTTCGTTTGAAAGCGTTCGCCCCGGAATACCACGAATCAGCAGCGTCTCACACGCAATTTCGGCTTCGAGGAACGTGGCCGCGTGACGATCCAGCAACTCGCGCCTGTCAGTGAATTCTTCAGGCACCGGGTCAGTCACGACTTTTCGGGTTAGCTGTTTGCCCAGGACGTCCGCCTCGCGCGGCGCCACATTGACGAGCAGTACGGCCGAGTCTGGCTGACGCGCGATATCGAGCACCATGGCCACAACCCGGTCGCTGACCGCCGACCTGTCCACTGCGCACACAATTTTCATGGTTTCTGCCACCCGACCGCTTCGACGGCCTCGTTACGCTGAGGATGAGGAGTTTGATACAAACCCTGTACGCCGGCAATGCGACTTGGTTATTCGACGGTAACCGACTTGGCGAGGTTACGCGGCTGATCCACATCCGTGCCCTTCAGCACGGCAACGTGATAGGACAGCAGCTGGAGCGGCACGGTGTAGACAATCGGCGCAATCAGCCGGTTCGCATGCGGCATGGGAATCACGGTGATGCCGGGCTCATCGTGCAGACCCGTGTCCTGGTCGGCAAACACAAAAAGCTGACCGCCACGCGCACGCACGACCTGCACGTTTGATTTGAGCTTGTCGAGCAGCTCGTTGTTGGGCGCAACGACCACAACGGGCATCTCTTCATCAATGAGAGCAAGCGGTCCGTGCTTAAGCTCGCCAGCCGCATAGGCTTCGGCGTGAATGTAGGAAATTTCCTTGAGCTTGAGCGCGCCTTCCATCGCGATAGGCCACATCGGTCCGCGACCCAGAAACAGCGTGTGGTTCTTCTCGGCAAACTCTTCGGCAAGGAGCTTGAGCTGGTCGCTCATCTCGAGAGCCTGTTCCACCGCCGCCGGGGCGTGCAGCAGGTGCTTCACCAGCTTGGCTTCGCGATCCTGGCAAATGCCGCGCTCGCGCGCGATCATCAGCGTCACCAGCAGCATGGACAAAAGCTGCGTCGTGAACGCCTTGGTGCTGGCCACGCCGATCTCGGGGCCAGCGTGGGTCATCATGTTGAGGTCGGATTCGCGCACCATCGAACTGTGCGCGCTGTTGCACACGGTTAGCGAGCCGATGTAATCCGATGCCTTCGCCAGCCGTAGCGCTTCGAGCGTGTCCGCAGTTTCACCGGACTGCGACAGCGTCACGAACAGCGTGTTCTTTGGCACTACCACCGTGCGGTATCGATACTCGCTCGCGATTTCGACCTGGCAGGGCAGGCCGGTCATCGACTCGATCCAGTAGCGCGCCACGCAGCCGGCGTGGTAACTCGTGCCGCAGGCCACGATGTGAATGTTCTCGGCGGCGCTTAAGAGTTCCTTCGCGCGCGGACCAAGCGACTCGGGCACCACGCGGCCGCTCTCGATGCGCCCGTACAGCGAGTCGGTCAGTGCGCTTGGCTGCTCGAAGATTTCCTTGAGCATGAAGTGGCGGTACGGACCCTTCTCGGCGGCGTCCGTGCTCCACATGGTTTCGTGCACTTCGCGCTTCGACTTCTCACCGTTCTTGTCGTAAACGGTTACCGAGTCGCGGCGAACGTCGGCGAGGTCGCCCTGCTCGAGGTAAATGAAGCGTTGCGTGACCGGCAGAAGCGCGGGAACGCCACTCGCGATGAAGTTCTCGCCAAGCCCAAGGCCGATGACCATGGGGCTCGCCACGCGGCTGGCGACGATGCGGGTCGGATCCTGAGCATCGAAAACGAGCAGGGCGTACGCGCCTTCGAAGCGCTCTACCGACAGGCGCACGGCCTCGACAAGATCGTGGCCGCTTTTGAGAAAATCGTGAACCAGGTGCGCGGCAACCTCGGTGTCCGTTTCGGACTTGAACTCGTAGCCCTTCGCAATGAGTTCTTCCTTTATCGGCTCGAAATTTTCGATGATGCCGTTGTGGATTACCGCAACGCGGTCGCCGGACAGGTGCGGATGCGCGTTGGCTTCGGTTACGCCGCCGTGCGTGGCCCAACGGGTGTGCGCAACGCCGAGCTGGCCTTTCAGCGGTGCGTCACTGAGCTTCTCTTCGAGGCTTGCCACCTTGCCGGTGGCGCGGCGCAGGCCAACGGTGGCGTCGGACTGCAACACGGCCACGCCTGCCGAGTCATAGCCGCGGTACTCCAGGCGGTGCAGGCCCTCGATGAGCACCGGCACCACGTTGCGCTCCGCAACTGCTCCAACAATTCCGCACATAGTCTGTCCTTATCCCGGATTCTTCCCAGAAGGTCTCGTTGTCGGGGATTTTACGTAATTCCCTAGCGCCAAGCCCCGGAACCAGTTCTCATTATCCCATTGCTGATGTGGGGAATTAAGGGTCTTTGGGCAGCTTTTCCGGTCGCTTCCAGCCGCGCAGCGTCACCTGCTTGCCGCGCGCCACCGTCAGTTCACCGGCCGGGGCGTCCTTGGAGATAACCGAGCCGGCGCCGATCGTGGCGTTTTCGCCGACGCTCACCGGCGCCACGAGCTGCGTGCCCGAACCAATAAACGCGCCGTCGTCGATGCGCGTTTTGTGCTTGTTCACGCCGTCGTAGTTGCAGGTGATTGTGCCGGCGCCCACGTTGACGTCCTCGCCGATGGTGCTGTCGCCGATGTAGGTCAGGTGGCTGACCTTGCTGCCTTTGGCAATAGCGCTCTTCTTGGTCTCTACGAAGTTGCCGATCTTCACCTCGCTGCCGAGGTATGTGGCCGGCCGCACGCGTGCGAAAGGCCCGATGCTGCAGCGGGGGCCAATGTGCGCCTGGTCGATAACGCTGTTGGTCTTAACCTCGGTACCGTCTTCGATCTGGCTGTCGGAGATCACGTTGTTGGGGCCGATGTGCACGCCGTCGCCCAGCTTCACTTTGCCCTCGAACACCACGTTGATGTCAATGAACACGTCGCGACCGCACTCCAGCTCACCGCGCACGTCAACGCGGGTGGGGTCGGCAAGCGTCACGCCCTGCTTGAGCAGCGCCGCGGCGTTGGCCGTGCGCAGCTGTGCCTCGCACTCGGCGAGCTGCGCACGATCATTAATGCCCGCGGTTTCCTCGGCGTTCGCCGCGGCCACCCCGTGCACCGGGATGCCATCGCGCACGGCCAGGGCGATGATGTCCGTGAGGTAGTACTCGCCCTGCGCATTGTTAGGACGAATCTCGTCGAGCCAACCCTTCAGCGGGCCGGCGGGGCAGGCGATAAGGCCCGTGTTCACTTCATGAATGGCCGCCTCTTCGCTGCTGGCATCTTTCTGCTCAACGATGCGGCTAACGCTGCCGTCAGCGGCGCGCACGATGCGTCCGTAGCCGGTGGGGTCATCGAGCATTGCAGTCAGCACCGCCGCGTCGCTGTCGCCGGCAGCGGCAACGAGGCTGCGCAGCGTTTCCGCCTGCACGAGCGGCACGTCGCCGTAAAGCACAAGCACGGTGTGATCATCGGGAATCGCCGGCATCGCCTGGGCCACCGCGTGGCCGGTACCCTTGCGCTCAGTCTGCTCGTGCCAGCCAAGGGCCTGGCCGGCGAACGCTTCGCGCACCGTGTCCGCGCCAAAGCCCACGACGACGTGCGTGCCGTCGGCTTCGAGGGCGCTGCTGGCGTCAATCACATGGGCAAGAAGGGGGCGGCCGGCAAGCGGTGCCAGCACTTTCGGCAGGTCAGAAACCATGCGGGTACCCTGGCCGGCGGCCAGGATGACGATACTCAGTGCCATTGTCCGAGTCTCTCCTTCCAAAGGGTGGCCAATGATACCGCGCCGTGTGCGTATAGGGCAGTCGCGCGAGCGGTCAGGCCAAACGAGAAACGGCCGGGAAAACCGGCCGTTTCTACATGCGATGGCTTGCGCCCGCTGTTACCGCCTGCGCTTGCGCAACCGGTCGAGCGTCTGCAGCCGCGCGGCCGCCTCGATGAGTTCGGCCTGCACGCGTGACAGATCCTGGTTCGAGTCGCTGTTGGCCAGCTCGGCCTCGGCGCGCTTCTTCGCCTCAAGGGCAGCGGCTTCGTCGATGTCATGGGCGCGCACAGCGGTGTCGGCGAGCACGGTTACGAGGTGCGGCTGAACCTCCAGCACGCCGCCGCTCACGAAGAAGTACTGCTCTTCGCCGCCGTCGACCTGCACCCGTACTTCACCCGAACCAAGGCCCGTCAGCATGGGCGCGTGCTTCGGCAGAATGCCGACTTCGCCCATGGTGGCTGGCGCGAAAACGCCGGTGGATTCTCCGGAGAAAATCTGCCCCTCGGCGCTAACGATATCAACGTGAATAGTACTCATGCTTTACCTCCGGCTCATGCGTCTCTCAACGATAAGCCGACGTTGCTATTGCATCGTCTTGGCGCGTTCCACAGCGTCTTCGATCGTGCCGACCATGTAGAACGCCTGCTCGGGCAGGTCGTCGTAGTCGCCGGCGACAATGCCCTTGAACGCGCGAATGGTGTCTTTCAGGCTCACGTACTTGCCCGGCGAACCCGTGAACACCTCGGCCACGAAGAACGGCTGCGAGAAGAAGCGCTGGATCTTACGTGCACGGGTAACGGTGAGACGGTCTTCTTCAGACAGCTCGTCCATACCCAGAATGGCGATGATGTCCTGCAGTTCCTTGTAGCGCTGCAGTACACCCTGCACCGAACGGGCCACTTCGTAGTGCTCGTTACCGACAATGTTCGGGTCGAGCTGGCGGCTCGTGCTGTCGAGCGGGTCCACAGCCGGGTAAATACCCAGCTCGGCGATGCTGCGTGAGAGCACGACCGTTGCGTCAAGGTGAGCAAACGTGGTGGCCGGGGACGGGTCGGTGAGGTCGTCAGCCGGCACGTAAATGGCCTGGATAGACGTAATGGAACCGGTGCGCGTCGAGGTAATGCGCTCCTGCAGCACACCCATTTCCTCGGCCAGCGTCGGCTGGTAACCCACAGCGGAAGGCATACGGCCGAGCAGGGCGGACACCTCGGTACCGGCCAGCGTGTAACGGTAGATGTTATCGATGAACATCAGCACGTCGCGGCCTTCGTCACGGAAGTACTCGGCGATGGTCAGACCGGACAGGGCCAC
>JBCAXP010000308.1:0-5940 GCA_038533995.1 Pseudomonadota bacterium | reverse complement strand
CGACCGCGTTGCCGTTCAATGCTCCGCCCGCGCTCGTCGATACGAGCGTGGTGCCAACAGGAAGGTCGAAGCGCAGCGTGCTGTTCGCCACGGCGGTAGCGTCACCGAGATGGGCATAGTGCAGGTCGTACTCAAGCTGCGCCCCCGGCGATACCGGATCGGCGTTCTCGATCATCGAAAGGTCGTACCGGGAGCCGTCGTCTACCTGCACGCTGTCGAGGAGCCGGCTCTGCGCCCCGGCATCGTCGGTTGCCCATGCAAAGAGGTTGATGGCAGTGCCGTCCTGCGTACCGTTGGTCACGAGGGGAGAAACATCAACCGTGACGGAACCGCCGGCCGGGATATTGCCAAGCTGCCAGGTGACGCGTTCGCCAGGCGTGCATGTGGTGCTCGCACAATCACCGTCAAAGTTTGCCTCGGAGACCGAGTTTAAGTCCTGCGGATAGCGAGCCCTCAGCTCCACACCAAAGCGCGTGAACGGGTCGTTGTTGGTCACCGAGAGCTGCGCGTGCAGCATTTCACTGCCGCGTGCCGGGTTCGGGTTCATTTCGATTGACAGCCCAAGCGGCCTGGAGCCCGCGACAATGGTATTGGCCTCCGCACGCGCCCTTGCCAGTGGCTCACTGATCGACGACACCTCAGCGCTGGCATTCAAGACGGTGGCCGCCGCCGCGCCGCTGTCGACCTGCACTGTCACTTCGCGAATGCCGCTGTCCCCAGGGCTCAAGAAACCGAGCGGCCACTCGACAGCATTTCCGTTCAGCGTGCCGCCGCGCGTTGCCGATACAAAGCTTACGTTGTCGGGCAGCGTCATCACCAGCTCCGAGTTATTCACCGAAGTCGCGGACTCACGATAACCGTAGCTCAGCTTGTAGGTGAGCAGACTGTCAGCTGTGACCGGATCGGCATCTTCTGCCAGCGCCAGGTCATAGTCGACCGTGTTCTGAACGCGCAGCGCGAGCGTTCCCCGCGTCGCCGCGCCCGACAAGTCACTAACGTCTGAAAGTATGGACACGACCGTGCCATCGTCCGCGCTGCCGAATACGACAGGAATCAGATCGACCGTTGCCGATCCGCCGGCGGGAATATCACCCAACTGCCAGCGAAGCCGCTCACCTGCCGTGCAGGTCGTGCTCGCACAATCGCCATCGAACTCGGCCTCGCTAACCGAGTTGAGTATCTGGGGATAGCGGGCGGTCAGAACGACGCCGAAGCGCGTGAAAGGATCGTTGTTCGTGACAGTGAACTGCATGTTGGTCAGTTCGTTTCGCCGCGCAGGGGTCACCACGTTTTCAAACGCGAGCCCGAGCGGCTGTGACTGGGCGATGACCGTGGCCGCCTCGCTGCCAACGCCGTCCGCCGGCATGGCGACGCTACCGAACTGCGCCTGCGCCGTGATGATGTCACCAGCATCGAGGGCCGCATCAAGGGCTACCGTGACTTCGCGCGTGCCCTGATCACCGGGGCTCAAGAAACCCAGCGGCCATTCAACGATGCTGCCATTCAGAAAACCGCCGCCGGTTGCGGACACGAACGTCGCGCCTGCCGGCACGGGCAGAGAAAGCAGCGAGTTGGTAACCGCTCCTGCGTCTGCGCGAAACGCGAAGTCCAGTCGATAGGTCAGCTCGCTTCCTGCCAGCGCTGGATCTGCGTCTTCCGCGAGAATCAGTTCGAAGGGCATGCTGGCGGTAACAAGCACCGTGGTCGACGCCATCGTGACGTCGGTCGAATCGTCGGTGACCTGCGGGTCAAAGACGATCATGCTGCCGTCGGCCTGGGCGCTGGGCACCAGCGCGGGCAAATCCACCACTCGCGAATCGCCAGCGCCTATCGTGCCAAGTGTCCAGGTGACCGTCTCGCCCGCTGTACAGGTTGTGCTGGGACAGTCACCGTCGAACTCACCTTCGGAGATACCGTTAAGCTCAGCCGGAAAGACCGTCGTCAGCACAACGCCGGTTCGCGCTACGGCGTCCGTGTTGGTAACGGTGAACTCGACGTTGAAAAGTTCATTGGGCCGGGCGCTGTCGAGGCTTGTTGTCACTTCGAGATTCAAACTCGCATGAGCTTCTGCGCCCGTTAAGGTACAAGCCATGACGCCAAGCAACATTGCGGCAACAGCCCCGGCGCCTTGTTTTGGATTTCTGTCGAGCATTGTCGTAACCCCCGGAATTGATGAGTCTTATTGGTGCTTGAGTAGCGAGAGACCCAATCGGCGACGATGCGCCCCGCGTAATCAAGAATGGGAACAGCCGAACTTGCGTTCGCGTTTCCTTACAGGACTCAATGCTGCGCCAGTATTCCCGCGACGGCATCCGCAGTTTGCGGCAGTTAGCAGGCTTTAATGGTTATTTGCGCGCAGCTTGTTCGTTGTTGCCCTGCTCCTTCTATCCTAGCACCGATTTCTTGTGCCGCACTTTTGTGAGGTGTACTGTCGTTTCCGCAGTAGCACAACAACAACAGCAACTGACCAGGAGACGATGAAGTCATGCGCAACGACGACAAGAATACTCCGCAAAACATAGACAACCAACAACGAGAAGAGGCAACTGAGAAAACCAGGCTGTCCCGGCGTGACCTGATGAAGGCTGGCGGTATCGCAGCCGCTGCAGGCGCGGCCGGCACCCTGCCCCTTGCCGCCGCAGGTTCCGAGGACACCAGCCGCCGCAGAATCACTGTGTTTCCCAAATATTTCCCGCGTGCTGGCTTCACGCCGGAAATCGATGTTGCCGGGAAGTTCGCGGTGATCACCGGGGCCTCGCGAGGGATTGGCCGTGCAACGGCCGAGGAACTCGTCGCAAGGGGTGTTACGGTGATTGGTACGTCACGCGACGTGGCAAACGTGCCTATTCCGCCGACTTCCTTCGATTTGCTCGACCTGGACATCACTTCGGATGCCTCGGTGGCCAACTTCGTCAATGCGCTCCTTGCGCACCCGGATTTCCCCGGACAGGTCGACATTCTGATCAACAATGCAGGGCGCTATGTGCTCGGTACTATCACACCGCCGCCAATCGCTTCAGATCCGGTGGGTTTTTTCCTCGAGCAAAGCAAGCTCGGCATGGAAACTCTCTACGAGGGACACGTTCGCGTCACTCTGAACCTGCTGCCATTGATGCCCCAGGTCGGGTACTCGCGGCTGATGTTCACCGGGTCATCGGTTAGCGGGACAGTCGGCGGTAGCGCAGCAGAAGCGGCGGTTGGCGACGGGTTCACCAATTTCCAGAATGTGTACACGTCAGGCAAGCGCGCCTTGCTGAGCTACGCGAACAGCTTGCGGGGTTTGCTCCGTGCAGCCGGCAGCCAGATCAAGGTATCCACCGTAAACCCGTACACCATCAACACGGGTCTCGGCGACACCTTGAACCCGATTTTCACCGAGCCTGTAGACGGCGACGGCAATGCGCCCTTCAACCCGGATTTTCAGGGCTTTCTGGACGCAGTGCGCTTCGCGCTCATTAACGGCTTGCCGGCTTCGTTCGTCGGGCGCGCATACTGGCAGCTTCTGGCTGCGGAGGACCCGCTGCCCAACGTAGTTGTTGGGAGCACGCGCGAGCCCTACGCAACGATGAGTGGCGCGGAGTTGATCAACTCCCTGTACCTCGGCGAAAACAAAGAGGCCGCGATCCGATTTGGCTGCGCCCTGCCGCCGTCATAACATAGGCGCCTTGCCACTTGTCAGGGCTCAGTCGGCCCCACCCGCCACAGGTTCAGGTTGAGCTGGTTGATCGAACCTGTGGTGTAGCCGGTGAGGTAGTCCCCCTCCACAAGGAACGTGGAGATCAGGGCACCGTCAACTTTCGTCGGCACCGCCTGGTCGGCCGAACCCGCCACCCCAGTAAGTTCGATGCCTTCACAACCCAAGGGCGTGATCTGGCCCAGGTCCGCGAACAGCGAGTAGGTGCAAAGCTCAGGCCGGTTGTTCTGGTTGATGGTGGCAATCAGGGCAACCTGGTCACCGATGTGGTCGAGATCAAAGTCGACAACCTGCCCGACGATGCGCGTGCCGCCGCGGCGGTCGGCCGTGAACTGCATGCGGTAACCCCAGGTCAGCATCTCGTCGTGATCATTCCAGCGATTACCGGACTGTTGCAGGGCAACCTGCATCGTGCGACCCAGCCGCGTGGTTTCCGCGATCAGGCAGCCGCTGCCGACGCAGAACGGGCCATTGTTAGAGTAGCCCGGCACGAAGTAGCCACCGTTGCCGCCTTTCCAACCATCAAGGCCTGGATATTCACTGTCACCGAATTTGCTCAGGATGTGGCACTTGGGGTCACCGGCCCCGTCCGTGCCGCAGCCGACGTAACTGCGAGCCGAGGCGATTTCGCGAAACAGCGGGTTCTGGTTGGCGAAGCGCCACAGCGTGACCTGGTCCTGCGGCGTGGAGATGCCGCCACCTGCGGGGGTACCGCCCGGGGTTGAGGTAAGGCCGTACGTAGTGTCGGTCAGCCCCAGGTCGTCCGCACGCGCCTGCATCATGGCCACAAAATCCTCCCAGTCACCGGCGACGTGCTCCGCAATCGCGGCCGACCCATCGTTGGCCGATCGCAGCATCATGCCGTACAGCAGGGTCTCCAGCGTCTGCTCCTCGTCAAACTCAAGGCCCATGTTGCTGGCGTTGGGTCCAACCAGGTTGGCGGCGAGCTGGCTCACCTGCACGATGTCGCCAAGGCCGACGTCGCCAGCGTCAATCGCTTCCACCGCGAGCAGCAGCGTCATGACCTTGCTTACGCTTGCGAGGTGGACGGACGTCAGTTCGCCCATGGGAAACTGCGAGAACAGCTCGCCCTGGCCAACGCCGTTCTCTTCCCAACGGCTGTCGGTCAGCAGTGCGCGAACGTTCTGCAGGAACCCGCCCTGGTTATCGGTCGCGTTGGTCGGCGTGGGCAGTGGCAGAATGGAGACGCCGTTGCCGGACTCCTCGTCCCGTGTGCTGTCAGTGATTTTGTACGTGTTGTAGTAGATGCCGTCGTTGTATGGCCCCAGCGTTGTTTCCCAGGTGCCGACTTCAAAGTCACCTTCGCGTTTGACGATAGGCGCAACGAAATCGTCTTCACCAAGCGGAATAACCTTGATGGCATCGATACTCTCTTCGACGATGCCAGAACCGCTGGTGTTGAAGCTGGAGGCCATGCCGCCCTGATCGACGGGCGTGCCGTCGTTGCGCACCATCCAGTAGCGGGACGTCTTGATGCCCTCGTTATTGCGATAGCTGACCACGTAGCGGTTTTCGGTCAGGTGGGCGATGGACAGTTCCGTATCCGAGTCCGGGATACCCCAGTCGCCGCTGTCCTGGCGGCCTGACACCTCGCCGGTCTGGCGATCGACTTCCCAGGTAATGAGCCGGAGGCTGTTTCGTGCAGTGCGCACAGGAGTTACGACCTGGTAATCGCCGTCTGGCAGAATGCGATGGGCGATGTCGTAGGCCTCAACGCTAACCTGGGCGTTCTCGCCGTAGCCCCGGTAGAAAAAATCCTTCAGCGTGTTGTCGTTCACGAGCTGCCAGGTGCGAAGCCACAGGTTGCCTTCGCGGCGGTAGCCGGCGACGAACGGATGAATAGCGCTGAAGCTGTGGTTTTCCGGTTCGAGGGTGTGCAGCTTCACGTCGATACCGGCGACAGGACCGGCTTCGACCAGCGGCAGCGGCACAGTGCCATTGAAGTCGATCTCGAAAGCAAACAGCTTGAAGCCGGCGCCGGTGCCGGTCGCCACCACGGCGCGTGGCTCGACGGGGCCGTTGTTGGAGCCGCCGAGATTCACGACATCAATCTCGTCCGGTGTGCCGTCGGGCGTGCCAATAACCGGCGGCTCGTTTGCCGGCTGGTCCTGGAACCCAAGGCCAGGCGGAATTTATTGTTGCAAAACACCGTAACGGTGGTCTGGAAAACATACGTTTAAAGTTTATTGGCGCTTTGGGTAAATTTGACAATTTGGACGATTTTG
>JBCAXP010000307.1:0-5947 GCA_038533995.1 Pseudomonadota bacterium | reverse complement strand
ATCCGCAGGCCGCCGCCGCGGGCTACGCAGCGCTGCTGAGCTACGCCGAATTGCAGGAAGCACCTGGCGTTCAGGGAACGGATGCGCAGTCGCAATGGCGCGACCTGCACATCGATTCGAGCCTGCGCTTCGCCACCGTTTTTAGTGACGATCCCCGCGCCAACGCGGTGCGCGTGTTCGCTGCCGAAGCGCTCTTTGCCGATGGCGAGCTGGCGGCTGCCATCGACGCCGCGGCCCCCGTGACGCAGACCGCACAGGACCCGGAGCTGTTACGCACGGCGTGGACCGTAACCGGACACTCGCAATTCGAGCGGTCGGCGTTTGCCGAAGCGGAGATTGCATACCTCGAACTTCGTGCCCTCGGCGCACGCAGCGACGCCGAGCGCATTGCGCTGGACGAACGCCTCGCCGCCACCATCTACAAACAGGCCGAAGTCGCCCGGGACGCCGGCGATGCCACGCTGGCGGTTCAGCATTTCCTGCGGGTGGGAACAACCGCGCCGGGAACCGCTGCCCATCCGGTGGCTGACTTTGACGCCGCCGCGGTGCTGATGGGTGCAGGTGACTGGGCCGCCGCCCTGCCCCTGCTGTCGGCCTTCGCCGACCGACACGACGGACATCCGCTTGGCGAACAGGTCGAGGCCAGGCTGGCCTTGAGCCTGGAGAAGACCGGCCGGCCCGCCGAAGCAGCTGCGGTTTACCAGCGCATCGCAGACAGCGAGACCAACCCGGCCGAGCGGCGCGCCACGCTGTGGCATATCACTGAGCTTTACAGCCAGGCGGGCAACGACGATGCCTCGGCGTCGGTGCTGACGACCCTGGCCGCTGCCCCGGGCGCCTCGTTGGACGAGCGCATGGATGCTCAGGCGCAGCTCGTCGAGCTGGCTCGCAAGCAGGGCGACACCTCAGAAGAGCTGCGCTGGCTGACGGCGCAGGTCGAAGCCGACCGCAAGGCGGGCGAGACACGCACCGACCGCAGTCGCGCACTGGCCGCCGACGCTTCGATGGCGCTGGCGCTGCCGATCGTAGAGCGCTACCGGGACGTCACGCTAACGGTACCGCTGAAAGAAAGCCTTCGAGAGAAGAAGGCCCGACTGGAAACCGCCCTCGCCGCACTTAACGCAACGGCCGGCTACAGCGTGCAGAGCGTCACGACGCATGCCGGCTACCTCGTCGCCGAGCTGTATTTCGACTTCAGCCAGGCGCTGATGAATTCCGAACGTCCGCCGGGCCTCGATGAACTGGCGCTGGAAGAATACGAGTTGCTGCTTGAAGAACAGGCGTTTCCCTTTGAGGAGAAAGCCATCGACATTCATCGCTTGAACGCGGATCGCACCGCGGACGGCATTTACGATCAATGGGTCAAGGACAGCTTTACGCGGCTGGCCCAGCTGCTGCCGGTCAGGTACGCGAAAACGGAGGTTAGCGATGGGCTTATTGAACGGCTCGACTAGTCGATCCCGGGGACTACACTGGAGATCGTTGCAGGCTGCTGCATTGCTGATGAGCGCTCTGCTCGCCGGCTGTGCGTCTGCGCCGGTCGAGACAACCACCGAGACCACCGCATCGCATCCGGCGAGCGACGCCTATGCGCAGGCAATCGCGGTTTCCGGAAGCGGTGACGTCGAGGCCGGCGAGGCAGCGCTGCGGGCGTTCATTGCCGACCACCCGGACGTGGCACAGGCCCATGCGAGCCTCGGCATCCTGCTTGCCAGGACCGGGCGCGACGATGATGCCTACACCAGCCTGCGGGCTGCCCTGGCGCTCGATCCCGACCTGACGGCCGCACTCAACGAACTCGGCATGCTGCATCGGCGCGCCGGCCGCTTTGACGAAGCCAGGGCCGCCTACAGCCACGCGCTGGAAGTCGACGCAACCCACGCCAACGCGCACCGCAACCTCGGCGTACTGTACGACCTGTACATGGGCGAGCCCGCGCTCGCACTGCCGCACTACGAGCGTTACCGCCAGCTGGCAGCCGTCGACGATCCGCTGGTTGCCAAGTGGGTCACAGACTTGAAGCGCCGCATCGATCAGGATACGAAAACTGCACAGGTAAGCGACTGATGACGAAAGCCAGCCACACCGCCGCGTTACTCCTGGCCACGACCCTTCCGTGGGGTACGGCGGCCGCACAGGAAGCGCCAGACAATGACGTCAGGGCCCCGGGCGCCGACGACCAGCCGGTGCTCGCCGCGGCACGCGATGCCCTTGAGCTTGAGTCCACGAACGTCACCGGCAACCGCGAACTGCCGCGGGTCATGGTCATCGTGCCGTGGAAGCGCTCGGCGCCGGGCGAGCTTGCCGGCCGCCCCCTGAATTCGTTGATGGACGAAGTGCTGACGCCCATCGACCGCGAAGTCTTCGTCAGGCAACTGAAATTTTACGACGGCCTTCGCGTTGCCAATGAAACGCAGGCCAGCGACGCAAGCGCCGGCGAAACGCAGGCCAGCAACTGATTTTTTACCGGATTAACCGCAGCACTGTACACCACGAGGCAATACCACCATGGACATCTACTCCACCATTGTGCGTTTTTTCCAGGACGGCGGGCTTTTCATGTACCCGATCGTGCTGGTCCTGGCGCTGGGCCTGGCCATCGCTATCGAGCGCTACGTTTTCTTAAGCATGTCTGGCACGAGTAATCGCCGGCTCTGGAAAAAGATTGCACCGCTTCTCCAGAGCGGCAGCTACAGCCAGGCGCAGTCCATTACCGCCAAGTCCAAGACGGCAGTCGCCAGCATCCTGAGCTACGGCTTTGACCGCATCAAGTCGGCCCGGCGCCGCGACGATGTGGAAAAGGCGATGGAAGAAAGCATGATGGAAGTGCTCCCAAGGCTTGAGAAGCGCACGCATTACCTTGCGACGTTTGCCAACCTGGCCACCCTGCTCGGCCTGCTGGGCACGATTATCGGCCTGATCAAGGCGTTCACGGCGGTGGCCTCGGCCAACCCGGCGGAAAAGGCAGACCTCCTGTCCGCCAGTATTTCGGTTGCCATGAACACCACGGCCTTCGGCCTGATGGTCGCGATTCCACTGCTGCTCATGCACACGGTGCTCACGACCAAGACCTCCGAACTCATCGACAGCCTGGAAATGGCGTCGGTGAAGTTTTTGAACAGCATCGTTGAGCGCGATCACGTGAAAGGCAACGCCCAATGAAACGCCGCTGGCGCAAACTGCGCCAACATGACCCGGTCGAGCTGAACATCACGGCCTTTATGAACCTGATGGTCATCCTGGTGCCGTTTCTTCTGATCACCGCCGTGTTCTCGCGGCTCGCCATCCTGGAGCTGAACCTGCCTGGTGGTGCAGGTGCCGGCGACGCGGCTGAGCAGGCGCTGAACCTGGAAGTGACCATTCGCGACAACCAGATCGAGGTTGCTGATCGCCAGACCGGCCCGCTGCATACGGTGCCGGCGCTGGATGGCGGCCACGACCTGGATGCACTCAACGACTACCTGAAAAACGTGAAGGCCAACTTTCCGGACAAGACCGACGTTACCGTGCTCCTTGAACCCGACATCGCGTATGACACGCTGGTGCAGGTGATGGACGCGGTGCGCATGACCAAGGTCGCCACGGCTGGCGACGTGATCAATTCCGAGCTCTTCCCGGACATTTCCATCGGCGACGCGGTGCCCGCACCGGCAGTCACTGCCAGCAACTAAAGCGCCTTCGGAGACCGTTAACCCCATGTCACAGTCAAGACGCGCGCGGCGCATGGAACGCAACCACAAGAAAGGTAAGAGCGTTCCCCTCAATCTTGTATCACTGATGGATATCTTCACGATCCTGGTGTTTTTCCTCCTGGTGAACTCCACGGAAGTGGAGGTATTGCCGAACGCCAAGAGCGTGCAGATACCCGAGTCAGCCGCGAGCACGCGGCCACGCGAAACGGTTGTTGTCATGGTGACAGGCGACAAGGTGCTCGTGCAGGGTGAATTCGTCGGCACGCTGGACGAAGTGCTGGCTGCGCGAGGAAACGTGTTCCCGCCGCTAAAGGCGGCGCTTGAAAACCAGTCGAAGCGGTTGCTGACAACGGGCAGCCTGGATGAAAACGCCCAGTCCGAAGTTACGATTCTCGGCGACAAGACAACCTCGTACAGCGTGTTGCGCAAGATCATGGCAACGTGCACAGACGCCAACTACGGCCGCGTTTCGCTCGCCGTGATGCAGAAAAACACCCAGCCCCCGGCCTGATATGTACTACCGAACTTACGACTTGCCCTGGGCCGCCGGGGCGCTTGAAGACAAGCGCTTCCGTTCGATCTTACTGTGGGTTACCGCGGTATCGATGCTGCTGGCACTGGTGGTGCCGGTGCTGCCCGTTCGCGACAACTCGCGTTCGGCCGAGCCACCGCCGCTGCCGCCGCGCCTTGCGCGCCTGATCATCGAACGCAGCAAGCCGGTGCCGCCGCCACCGCCGCCCGTTGTTGAACCGAAAAAGGAAGAGCCGAAAGCGGAAGAGCCGAAACCGGTAGAAAAGCCCAAGCCCAAACCCGAAGCCAAGACACCGGAACCGCCGCCGGTCGAGGCACCAAAGCCAGACCGCAACAAGGCGCGCGAGCGTGCCCAGGCCGCCGGCGTACTGGCCCTCGCCGACGAACTTATGGACCTGCGCAGCGAAGTCTCGGTCGCGCAGCTTGACCGCAAACCCACCATCGCCGCACCGGGCGAGGCGGCGCGCGTTGAACGTGCGCTCATCACTACTAACGCCGCGGCGACGAGCGGTGGCATCAACACCGCATCATTGAGCCGCAACACCGGCGGGGCGGCGCTCGCCGCACGCGAGACCACGCGCGTCGAAAGCCGCGTCGCAAGCAACACACAACAGGCCGCCGAGGCGACGCGCGTCAGCGGCGACCGTGCCACTGCTTCGCGCAGCCGTGAAGAAATCGAGATGGTGTTCGACCGCAACAAGTCGGCGATCTTTGCGCTCTACAACCGTGCGCTGCGCCGCGATCCAGGCCTGGAAGGCAAAATCGTACTCACGATCACCATCGAACCGGACGGCAGCGTCAGCGACTGCGACATCGTGTCAAGCGACCTGAACGCACCCGAGCTGGAAAGCAAGCTGGTGCGCCGGGTGAAGATGTTCCGCTTCGAAGCGCGCGACGTCGCCACGGTCACGACCACGAAGCCGATCGACTTCTTCCCGGCCTGACGGCCTGAGGGCCCACACAGTCAGGGGACGCCACGTCGACCGCACGGGGCGGTTGTAACATTTCACTATCCCCGGTGGGGCGCCTATGATGGGCGTCATGTGGCGAAGGCGTTTCCACTCCCGATACCCGGCAAGGAAGGTGCTATGGGCCGTCCTTGTGGGCGTGTGGGCGAACACTGCGCCAGCGCAGGACGCTGACCTCGACGGTATCGACGACCGGTTGGACAACTGTCGCCTCACCGCCAATACCGACCAGACAGACGCTGACGGCGACGGCTGGGGTAACCGTTGCGATGCCGACCTGAGCAACGACGGCACCGTCAACTTTGCCGACCTGGCGATTCTCCGTGATCGTTTCTTCACGGCCGATCCTGTCGCCGACCTTAACGTCGACGGAATTGTCGACAACCTCGATCTCGCGCTAATGCGCGAGTCGTTTTTCTCCGCGCCCGGTCCGGCGGGCTTTTCTGTCTGGCTATCCGCCGGCGGAGGCAGCTGGACTGATCCGACCAACTGGCTGCCAGCTGTTGTGCCACCGGCCGGCAGCTTCGTGCGCATCGAGTCGCCCGGGGACGCAGTCGTTCTTGACGATCCTTCTGCCTTTGCCGTCGCCGGCATCGAAACCGCGCGCCTGTTTCGGATTGTGGATGGGCAGCTCGCGGTCACCGGGGACGTGTCGGGGGGCGGCGCAGTCGACCTCGCCGGCGGCGAGCTCACCGTGCAGGGCACGCTGTCGGTGGCTAATCTCGACCTTGGCGCCGGGACGCTGGCGGAGGCAAC
>JBCAXP010000306.1:0-6003 GCA_038533995.1 Pseudomonadota bacterium | reverse complement strand
CGGTAATGTTATGACGCATGAACGCACGATTTTACGCTTGCTTTGTTGTCAGAGGGCCCTCCAGCCGCTGCCGGGATCTCGGTAACATCATCGAGGTCGATCCAGCCATAACGGCCTGTTTCGAAACCGAGGATGTGGCCGAAATGGTGGCAGACGACCTGGAAGTCGGCATCGACGCCGTCCAGGTTTATCACCTGGCGCGCCTGCATTAGCGCCTGCCCGCCCCGGGTTTGGTTCTGTCGCTCGCCTGCTGGCCGGGATCTTTTTCCGCTAGAGCTTCATTTTCGGCTAGACTGGCCGCCCGCCGCCGACCGCTGATCGGTTCGGCCGGAACCAGTACAGCGCTCCTGCTGTCTGGAGACTGTAAGCCAAAGCGGTGACGCACCGTCGCCGCGCAACCACCGTACGCGTTCTATGCACAGCCTTCTTCTGTTTGCCGCCGGCGCAGTAGCCCTGTCGCCCGGCGCGGTCGTCTCCGGCGCCGCTGCGAGCAGCGTGGCCATGGAAGAAGTGCAGGTTACCGCCAGCCGGGCCAGCCGCAGCACCCGTGAAGTCAGTAGCGCCGTCACCGTGGTCAGCGAGTTCGACGTGGAGCGCAGCGACGCACTGGTTGTCACCGACTTCCTGCGTGGCCAGCCTGGCGTCTTCGTGCAGCAAACGACGCCGGGCCAGGGCATACCCATCGTGCGGGGCCTCAAGGGTTCCGAAGTGCTGCACCTTGTTGACGGCATTCGGCTCAACAACGCGCTGTTCCGTAACGCACCCAATCAGTATCCGGCGCTCGTAGACCCACAACTGATCTCGCGGCTCGAGGTGGTACGTGGCCCAGCCTCGTCGCTCTACGGCAGCGATGCAATGGGCGGCGTCGTGCAGTTCATTACGGAGTCGCCTGGCTTTGATGGCGAAGCCTGGGAGCTTCGTGGCAAGGCCTCGGCGCGTTACGGCAGCGTCGACGATTCTTTCGTAACGAGCGTTCAGGGCGCGGCGGGAAATGAGTCGTTTTCGGCGAGCGGGTCTGCCTCACTGCAGGAGGTCGGTGACCGCGAGGCCGGTGGCGGCGAGACGCTGACGCCCAGTGGTTACCGCGCGAAAGCCGCCGCCGTGCAGCTCGCCTATGCACCGGACGACGCGCAGGAATGGCGTTTCTGGGCGCAGTACCTCACGCAGCCGCGCACACCGCGCTACGACGAGCTCAATCCCGGCTTCGGTCAGACGGAGCCGGCTTCGGAGGTGTTTAACTTTGAGCCGAACGACCGGCTGTTCCTGCACGGCCGTTACCGTGTGCTTGGCGACTGGCGGTTCGTGGATTCGCTGGAATTGCACGTTGCCCACCAGGAAATCACCGACGGCCGCCGCACCCGGGACACCGGCAGCGTCAACGAGCGTACCGAAGACAACGTAAGCCGTTTGACGGCGTTCACGGTGCAGGGCAACTCGAGCGCCGGCGTGCGGCACCGGCTTACGTGGGGCGCTGAACTGTACCTGGACGAAGTGAACAGCTCTCGCATCAGCACCAACATCGAAACTGGTGAAAGCGAGGCGGTCATCAGCCGTTTTCCAGACGGCTCAACGCTCGACAGCATGGCGTACTACCTGCACGACGAATTCAGCCTGTCCCCGTCGATCACGCTTAACGGCGGCGTTCGCTACAGCCGTTTCGACATTGACCTGCCGCCTGCCGACCGCGGTGTCGGTGCGAATTTGAGCATCAGCGACCTGACGGGCAACGCCGGCATCAACTGGGCACTGAACGACACCGTGACGCTGGTCAGCACCCTGGGCCGTGGCTTCAGGCCGCCGAACATCTTTGATCTCGGCACGCTGGGCGTGCGGCCGGGCAACCGCTTCAACATAGCCAACCCGAACCTCGATCCCGAAGCGGTGGTAACGCTGGACGGCGGCGTGAAGCTGTCGGGTGATGCCTACCGCGCGGAAATCGTGGCCTTCTACAGCGACTACCGCGACCAGATCGTGTCGGTTCCCACCGGCGAATTCGACGGCGAGGGCCGCGCCATCGTGCGAAGCGAAAATCTCGGTGAGGTAGAGCTGTGGGGCATCGAGGCCACCGGCACGTGGCAGGTCTCCGACCGCTGGCGCCTGAGCGGGGCGCTCAACTACACGCGCGGAGAGGCCCGTGAGGGCGGCGCAGAAGAACCGGCGGACCGCGTGCCCCCGCTAAACGGCCGCGTGTCGGCGCTGTATGAGCCTGGCGGTGACTGGTGGTTCGAGGCGTGGAGTAATTTCGCCGACCGCCAGGACCGGCTCAGCAGCCGCGACGTGGACGACCCGCGCATCAACCCCGATGGCACGCCGGGCTGGGCAACGTTTAACGTAATGATGCAGTGGCAACCGGTGCCGTTTCTCGAGCTTGGCCTCGGCGTCGCGAATATTCTCGACAAGCGCTACAGAGAGCACGGCTCCGGGCTGGATGCCCCTGGGCGCAACCTCACCCTGCAGGCAACCGGTCTGTTCTGATTGCCGGCCACAGGCCGCGTGAAATCAAACCCTTATGTCAATATGCCCCATCTACCGGGGCGCATCTTCCGTATACTGCCCGGAAAAGTTGCGTATACTGCGCGTCGTCCAGCAGCCCGATCCCAGCCTACCAAGAAGAACACGAGGACTGGCGGCTTAGGCGTTAAGACACTTGCAAACAGGGAGTCCAGATGAAAGCTTTTTCGATGCGAGCCAATCGCAGGGCGCGGATTTACGCGTCCACTTTGCTGCTAGCCGTCGCGTTGCCGTTCGGCACGCTGTCTGCAGCACCGGCGGATAATCCGCAAATCGTGCAGTCCCGCGGCGTCGATGCCAGCGTTGACTACGGCAGTCTCACAAAGTTTGGGCAGTGGGATGACCGCAACTACCAGCTCACGAAGGCCGACCTCGCGGTGCTGGCCAAAAACGAGCACGAGCTGTTCCCGGGTATCCCGGCGTTCTTCCGCGTGGAACTGCGCAAGGAATGGCCGCACCTGATGAAGACCGGCCCCGCGCAGTACCCGCGCGCCGCGCGCCAGCTGTTCTTCATTCGCCACGGCGGCATCATGCGCAACGGCCGCATCATCAACGCGCCGTACAAGGGCATTGCGAACCGTGTTCCTGTCGACGTTAACGGCGAGGTGCAGCTAAACAGCATCCTCGGCGCGAACGAGCCTACCGTTGAAATCAACCGCGCCAATCCCGACCAGGTGATTGCCGGTTCCAACAACAACGGCGGCCAGGAGATGTACTTCTCCACCGACGGTGGCGTCACCTGGAACATCCAGGGCGTGCTTCCAAACACCTGCTGTGACCCGACGGTCGGCTGGTCGTCCGACGGCTCCGTCGCCTACGTGGCCGCCCTCAGCGGCTCCATCGGCGTTTCCTTCTGGCGCAGCTTCGACGGCGGCCAGACCTGGGTCGACCGCAACATTCTGACCAACAGCGGCTCCGACAAGGAGTGGCTGCACGTCGATATCTCGCCGACGTCGCCGCACCAGGACAACGTGTACCTCAGCTACCACAACGGCAACGTCATGCAGTTCGCCCGTTCCTCGGATCAGGGCACGAACTTCGACATCCAGGCGTTCCCGGCCGCACCGCGCGGCATTGGTAGTGACATCACCACCACGAGCAACGGTGACGTGTATCACTTCTACGGTGCGTTCAACGAGCGTGAAATCACGCTGCTGAAATCCACCAACGGTGGTGTGTCGTTCCAGGCGCCGATCACGGTTGCCAGCACAAACGGCGCCTTCGACTGGCCGATTCCGGCTTTCGAGTCGCGCCGTGCATGGATCTACGTGGCCGCCGACGCTGACCGCTCCGGTGGTACGTACGACGGCAGTGTCTACGCCGCATGGACTGACACCTTCGAGCCGGAGACCGGTTCAGCTGCGAACAACCACACCCAGATCAAGGTCTACTACAGCCGCGACGGCGGCGCGACCTGGGACTTCTCGATTCCGCACCCGGAAGCCGACGTGCTGACGGTTGACCGCTTCAACCAGTGGCTCACCGTGGACGAGAACGGCGTGGTGCACGTGGTGTTCTACGACACCCGCAACTCGACCAACCGCACCGGCGTTGACCTCTACTACACGTTCTCGACGGACGGCGCGCAGACCTGGAACGAGCTGACGCGCATCAGTTCGCAGACGTCCGCCAACCTGACCGACGGCCAGGAGTGGGGCGACTACAACGGCATCTCGGTTGTGGGTGACCGGGTCATCCCGATCTGGACCGACAACCGCGAAGGGCCTCCGAACCAGAAAGACATCTTCGCTGCTGACGTCGTGAACGCCGCCGCTTCGCCGGGCTTCACGCTCGCTGGCGACAACACCGTGCAGGGCGTGTGTGCGCCGGGCTCGCTGGACGACATTACCGTCCAGGTCGGCTCGGTGCAGGAGTTCAACAGTCCGGTGACGCTCAACCTGACCGGCCTGCCCGCCGGCTTCACCGGTGGCTTCAGCACCAACCCGGTCACGCCGGGCACGCCCCCGGGTCTGACCACGCTGTCGCTTTCGGTTGGCGGTGCGGCGGCTGCCGGCAGCTTCGACTTCACGGTTGACGGCACCGCGAGCGGCGCAGACAACAAGAGCCTGGCACTGTCTGTGGACGTCACGACCTCCGCACCCGGCGCAACAGTGCTGGTGTCGCCGGCCAACGGCGGCGGCGCGCAGAGTTTGAGCCCGACGCTCACCTGGAACGCGGCTTCGCAGGCTGTGAGCTACATCGTCGAAATTGACGACGATGCGAACTTCGGCAGCATCGATTACTCCGCCGAGGAAACGGGCACCACGCACGTGGTCGCCGATGCACTGGGTACCGACACCGTGTACTACTGGCGCGTCCGCGCAGTGAACCTCTGTGGTGACGGCGCGTCGTCCCAGGTGTTCACGTTCCTGACGCCGGCCATCCTGTGCCGCAACCCGAACCTGGACATCGTCGACGACGGCACTACCTCCGACATCTTTGCGATTGCCGATACCGGCGAAATCGAAGATTTGGACGTGTCCATTGTGGCCAACCACACGTACGTGGGTGACCTTAGCTTCACGCTCACGCACGAAGACACAGGCACCAGCGTTACGATCATCGACCGTCCGGGCGTGCCGGGTTCGTTCTTCGGCTGCAGCGCCGATGACATCGACGTCACGCTGGACGACAGCGCCGGATCGGCGGTGGAAAATGTCTGTGGCAGCAACCCGGCCATCGGCGGCACGCACAGTCCGAACAATCCGCTGAGCGCCTTCAACGGCGAAGACCTCGGCGGCACGTGGACGCTGCGCGTTGACGACGCCTTCGCACAAGACAGCGGCGAAGTGGTCGAGTGGTGCCTGCAGCCCAGCCTGGCAGCTCCGCCGGCGGACAGCGACGGCGATGGTGTCGTTGATGCCACCGACAACTGCACGCTGGTTGCCAACCCGGATCAGCGTGACACGAACGGTGACGGCATCGGCAACGTCTGCGATCAGGACCTCAACAACAACTGTGTGATCAACTTCGAAGACCTTGGCCTGCTCAAAGCAGTGTTCTTCACCAATGATCCGGATGCCGACTTTGACGGCAACGGTTCGGTGAGCTTCGAGGACCTCGGTGCGATGAAGACTGCGTTCTTTGGTCTTCCGGGGCCCAGTGCCACAGGTTGTAACTAAGCCGCACAATCAGGAGGGTTCCTGACTCCTGATGGAAAAGCCCCGCCGCCAGGCGGGGCTTTTTTTTGCCTCGTGGTTGTCCCGGCAGGGATTCCGGAAAACGGTTTCCTGTCGCCAGACGGCAACAGATTGTCATAACGTCCCGATAGGCGCATGCTGAATGGTTCCGGCCGGTGTCGCGCCGGCAGCGCCGGGAAGCCGGTTCACACGCCAGAAATTTGAGAGGGCACTATGTTCGAGCGCAAGAAAGACGGGTCCGAAAACAGGCAGGACGAGTGGTCGCGGCAAGAGCCGCAAAGCAGCTCCGGCTCACCGGCCGCCAGTGCGAGCAGCGCGCCGGCCAGGCCGCAGGACGTAGCGGTGATTGGTC
>JBCAXP010000305.1:0-6007 GCA_038533995.1 Pseudomonadota bacterium | reverse complement strand
AACGGTGAGTAACCCGGCGGCCGGTGACCTGATTGACTACATCAACGTGGAAAGCGCACTGCTGATTATCAGTGGCATCGGGCTCTCAGTAATCGTCGCGTTTTCTGTCGGCGCGCTGGTGCAGTTCCTGTCGAGGCTGCTGTTCACGTTCCAGCAGGAGCGCCACACCCGCGGCATTCGCATCGCCTGGAGCGCCATCGCGTTCACGGTGCTGAGCTACTTCCTGGTTATCAAGGGCCTCAAGGGCGCGAGCTTTATCACAAAGGAAGACCTGGCGTACCTCTACGAGAACGTGGTGTGGCTTACGCTTGTTGCGATGGCCTTCTGGGCAGTCGTGATGGCGGTGCTCGATCGCTTTAACGTAGACCTGCTCGCCTTTGTCGTTCTCGCCGGAACCTTTTCCCTGGCCATGGCTTTTGCCAGCAACGACCTGGTGAATTTCGTCGGCGTGCCGCTGGCGGGCCTGTCATCCTGGGAAGCCTGGAGCGGCAGCGGCGTGGACCCGGCCACGTTCACGATGGAGTCGCTGACCGAACCGGTGCAGGGCAACACGCTACTGCTCGTCGGAGCCGGGGCTATCATGGTGGCAACGCTATGGTTGTCCTCAAAGGCACGCTCCGTCACCAAAACGGAAGTTGACCTCGCCCGACAGGATGACGGTACGGAACGGTTCCGCCCTGGCCCGCTCTCGCGCGGGCTGGTGCGCGCCGCTCTCACCACCGGAGAGGCAGCGATACAACGGGTGCCTGAACAGTGGCGCACTGAGCTTGCCGACCGGTTCGCGCGTGAAAAGGTGCGCACCTTCGATCTGGACCAGCCCGCCTTCGACAAACTCCGCGCCTCCGTCAACCTCACGGTAGCCAGCATCCTGATTGTATTTGCGACATCGCTAAAGTTGCCGCTGTCCACAACGTTTGTGAGTTTCATGGTGGCGATGGGCACGTCGCTCGCCGACCGCGCCTGGGGCAGGGACTCCGCGGTATACCGCATCGCCGGCGTCTTCAGCGTGCTCGGTGGCTGGCTGTTCACCGCCGCCGCCGCCTTTCTCATGGCTGCCGCATTCGCGTCGCTTCTGAAGCTCTATGAAACCACGGCGCTCGTGGGCCTGGCCGCCCTGGTTATCGTCGCGCTTGTCCATTCGCACCGCTACCACGCGCGCCAGTCACGCATGCAACAGCTGATGTTGTCGGCCAGTCCGGACGCGATGGACCAGGACGCGCTGACCCTGCGGCGCCACTTCGTCACGTCCCTTCAGCGCAATGCAGACGTGCTGAACAGCGTGATCAAGCTGCTGCTGAAGCGCAATCGCAAGTCCGTCAAGAAGCTGCGCAAGCTGTTGCAGGCGGACTCCACCGCGACGCGACGCACTGAGGCCGAGTTTGTCGGCCGGCTCAACCAGGTGAAGCCACAGATCGAACCGTGGCTGATGAACCAGCTCGACGTACTGGCCTGCGAGCGCGACCTGCTGCAATCGGCAACCACACTGGTTGAACTGGCGGGCGAGCACGTGCTCAATGAACACTCACCGCCCACCGACACCGTTTCCGAGGGGCTGGTGAGACTGCGCGAATTATTCAGGATCTGCTTCGCTGACCTTGCTGGCAGCGAAGCCCAGGAAATCGGAAGCAGCCCCCCAATCGGCGATATCGAACGCGAGCTCGACGCGCTGACCACGCATATCCTGGAAGACATGTACTCGGGCGAGCGGTCGACGCGAAACACGACGATTCTGCTCGGCATCGTGCTGGAGATGCGCGACCTGCAACGCCAGCTGCAGCGGGCGGAGGCGTGGCAAATCTGACAAGGCGCCGCTAGAGGTCCTCCAGTGGCGTATTGCCGTTGCGCCAGCTCCACTCCACGTCGGTCATGAACCAGGTGTAGGCTTCCAGGTCGCTCACGCCCCAATCGTGGAATTCCTTCAGGGCGTCGAACACCGCGGTCGCGGTCGCGCTGCCCGGAGAGGCAAGCAACGCGTCCAGCAGACTCTCCAGGTTTTCGGGCTTGTCAGTCGCGGACGCAAGCGCCTGCGACAACCATTTGTGGTACGGAAACAGGATCCGGTTGTGCGCCAGTATCAGGCGGCCGGCGAACAGCGCAAGCTGGCTGGCAGCGCGCAGAATCGTGTAGCGATTGTCGTGTCGAACCGCCTCGTGCATCAGCCAGTGCTGGATGAACGCCATTCGGTAGAAGCTGCGCACTCGTTCCGCGTGCCCCTCTGCGGGGTAGACAGGAATCGACCGAAGCAAAACGTCCAGGCCTTCAACGTGCGAGTAGGCGGCAAACGCGCCGGTAAACGCCGCTCGTGACGGCTCGTTGCCGCGAGCCGCCACGTCGTTCAGGAAGCCGACGTTCAGTATCTTTCCGTCCACATAGCCGCCATCGTAGTCGCAAAGATCAGTGCGATTGATGAAAAGATCCTGCGTGGCAAGGCGGCGCTCAAATTCCTCATCCGAGGCAATAATCATGAAATCAACGTCCGAGTCGTCCCGGGCCCAGCCCTTGGCAACGGAGCCGCCAATGATCAAGGCCCGGAAGCGGGGATCGTCTCGGTAGGCACGGATAAGGCTGTCGATGGCGCGTTGGTGATGGTCACGAATCTCCATGCTGCCAATGCTACGACAAATAGCCTTTTGAGAAACGACCCGTCGATAACCGACCTAGCGAGAACCGTAGGATCGAGCGTACGGCGCCGGCGCATAGCCGTTGTCGTAGTGACGCGGCCAGAGGCGGTTTGCCTGCCTGCGATTGTGACAATCGACCACACCCTTTCGGCAAAGCATCGAGCGCCACTCGTATTTCAGGAACACGCTGGCGAACGGCTCCCGATGCGGAGTGAACTGTACGCGCCGTGACGGAGAATAACGCGTCTCACCGTAGCCGGTGCCTGGTGCCGCATCGGCCATGGGGCCGGACTTGTGTGCCTCCGACGATGGCGCGCTGCGCTGCGCCGAGTAGTCGCCGGACTTTGAACGACCGTTTTCCTCATAGCCCTTGCCTGGGTAACCATTGCCAGGATAACGATAGTCCCGGTAGCGATCGTCGCCATAGTCGCGCTCGTTGTGGAACTGGCCGCGGCGATGCTTGTGACCAAAGGCTGCAACGGCGATGACACCCATCGCTGAGCGGTCGTTGAAGGTGGCAGCGTAAGAGTCACTCGCCTCGGTGAAGTAGAACTGGTTGACGCGGTCGCGCCCCGTGCGCCAGCCGCGATAGGTCGCGCTCTCGTAGGGACCAAGCACGTACATGCGTTCACTGGACCGCAGGCGCGATTTTTTGCCGGAGATTATGTTACGGCCATCGACTGCAACAACGACTCCCACCTGCTCGCCGGTGTGGTTGCGAATGCGAATGGCGTAATTTGCACCGCGGCTGGCTTCCAGGAATGCGCGGTACTCCCCCGCGGCTCCGCGTGTGTGCACCGGATACTGCGCGAAGGGTTGGGCGTAGGATCGACCGTGGTCAGACAAGACATCCACGGTCACCGGGCTGTACCGGTAGGATGCCGAGGCGCCAGCGGCGGCACCGGCCAGCAGCAATGCGGCGGCGGCTCGCAACCACCACGAATTACGGGTAGATCTGTGTGCCTTTCTCATAGCTCGTACTCCTTTTCACGTTGCAGGTAAACAGTAGCGGTCTGCCACTGAACCACTGCTGAACCTCAAAACCTGTAAACGTCGGAGTCGAGTGGATGGGGTTAAGCCGGCGGGATTTCTCGCCACACCGAATCGATTACACTTAGCCCAATGCTGTTCCTGAAATCCGCCAGCCTGCGCCGTGGGCCTCGCCTGTTACTTGACGAGGTATCCATGGACGTATTCCCCGGCCAGAAGGTCGGGCTTGTCGGCGCCAATGGCTGCGGCAAGAGCAGCCTGTTCGCACTGATCGGTGGCCGCCTGGATCTCGACGCGGGGTCACTCTCGCTGCCGGCCTCGACGCGAATCTCCGAAGTCGCACAGGAAACAGCCGCCACCGATCGCACCGCGCTCGACCACGTACTGGACGGCGACCACGTGTTGCGTAACGTGCAGCAACGGCTGGCCGCCGCTGAAGCGGACGGCGACGGCGAGCGCATCGCAAAGCTCAACGGCGAACTGGACGATGCCGGTGCCTGGGATGCCAGCGCCCGCGCTGCCCGACTGTTGCGAGGCCTGGGCTTTTCGCCGCAGGACGAACAGCGCACGGTGCGTGAGTTTTCCGGCGGGTGGCGCGTGCGGCTTAACCTGGCCCAGGCACTTATGTGCCCTGCCGACCTGATGCTGCTCGACGAGCCGACCAATCACCTCGACCTGGACGCCGTGCTGTGGCTGGAAGACTGGCTCAAGGCCTGGCCAGGTACGCTACTGCTGGTGTCGCACGACCGCGAATTTCTCGACGCCGTTACCGACATCACTGCTCACATCGAGCATCAGAAGATCACGCTCTACAAGGGCAACTATTCGCAGTTCGAACGGCTCCGTGCCGCACATCTCGAACAGCAGCGCAGCGTTTACGAACGCCAGCAGCGCGAGATGAAGCACATGCAGAGTTTCGTCGACCGCTTTCGCTACAAGGCCAGCAAGGCGCGACAGGCACAGAGCCGACTGAAAGCCATGGAACGCCTGCAGGCCAGCATACCGGCACATGCCGATTCGCCGTTTTCGTTTACCGTTCGTGCGCCCGACAAGATGCCTCGTCCGCTGCTTGGCCTGGACGAGGCGGTCGCCGGCTACGGCGACAAGACGGTGCTCGACAACGTGAGCTTCGCCATCACGCCCGGCCAGCGCATCGGCTTGCTGGGCCCGAATGGTGCCGGCAAATCCACGTTGATCAAGTCGCTCGCAGGTGAGAAGGCGCTGCTGTCCGGCAACCGCAGCCCCGCGGCCGAACTCAACATCGGCTACTTCGCGCAACACCAGATGGAGCAGCTGTCTCCGGACGACACCCCGCTGCAGCTATTCACGCGCCTCGACCAGTCCCTTGCATCGAACAGCACCGAGCAGCGGCTGCGCGATGTGTTAGGCGGCTTTGGCTTTGGCGGCGACCGCGTGGCGGAGCCGGTCGCGCCGCTGTCGGGTGGAGAAAAGGCGCGGCTCGTGCTCGCCCTTGTGTGCTGGCGCGCGCCCAACCTGCTGCTGCTTGATGAGCCTACCAACCACCTCGACCTGGAAATGCGGCACGCGCTAACCATGGCGCTGCAGGAATATCCGGGCGCCGTTGTGCTGGTGTCTCATGACCGACACCTGCTGCGCACGGTGTGCGATTCGCTGCTGCTTGTTCACGGCGGCGGCGTCGACGAATACCGCGGCGACCTCGATGACTACGCACGCTGGCTGGCCGAGCGGCGCGAACCCGGCCAACAGCGGGATACCAACCAGACTGGCGACAACTCTGCAGCGGCGCGCAAGGCGCTCAAGCGCGAGCAGGCACAGCGTCGCTCGCAGCTCGCGCCGCTAAAGCGCAAGGCTGAACGACTCGAAGCCATGATGAACCAGCTACACGACGAACACGGCAGCATCGAGTCGCAACTATCGTCCCCGGAGCTGTATGAAGACGACGCGCGCGACCGGCTGAAGCAACTGTTGGTGGAGCAGGCACAGGTACAGAAAAAGCTGGAAGACACGGAACAGCAGTGGCTCTCGGCAGCCGAAGAACTGGACAGGGCACAGGAGGCGTCATAGCAGCCAATTCTCGTGCCCGGCCCTTCCAAAGGAAATGGCGGCTCGTCCCTGAGCCGCCGCACACACTACTGTTGCTTGCCGGCCAGCGCTGCAAACTCCTTGCGAGACAGGTAGCCGTCACCATCCGTGTCGGCACTCTTGAAACGCTCGAGCACTGCTTTGTCGGCCGCGGCTTCAGCCACGCTGATTCGCCCGTCGTAGTCCGTGTCGAGCGCGGTGTACATCTGGTCCAGTGATTGTTCCCCCGCCAGCGCTGCGCTTGCTGCGACAAGGGCGGCTGGCAAAACAAGGCTTTTGAACTTCATCGTTTCGATCTCCTTTGAAGACGTAGTTGCTCGCGACGGACTACG
>JBCAXP010000304.1:0-6019 GCA_038533995.1 Pseudomonadota bacterium | reverse complement strand
CGCCACGGGCGCCCTCACCGGCGTTCCCGGCAACGATGACGTTGGCACCTACGACGGCATCGCGATCAGCGTGTCAGACGGCACGTTCAGCGCCTCGCTGCCAACCTTCAGCCTCAGCGTCATCAACGTCAACGACGCACCAACGATTGCGGGGTCCCCGCGCCTGTTCGTTGAACAGGGTGCTTTTTATCGATTCACGCCGCTCGCCTCTGATCCGGACGGCGAGTTTTTTAGCCTGACCATTCGCAACAAGCCCGACTGGGCCGCGTTCAACCCACAGACGGGCGAACTGTCGGGCACGCCGGGCATAGCCGACGTCGGCACCTTTGAGGAAATCCTGATCGGCATCGATGACGGCGAGTTCTTCGAGTTCCTGCCGCCGTTCAGCCTCACGGTCACCGACTACAGCAACGTCGACTGGATCAGCGACACGCCGGTCGTGCCGTTGCTAGGCACCCTGAACATTCCTGACATTGCCGAGCGTAACCTCGCGCCTGAAGAGCTTGACGAACTAGCAGCAAACTACGTCGGGGTGCACGGCAGCTCCAACCTGATCCCGGACGGGGAAACGCTGGACTACCTGCGCTCACTGAACCCGAGCTTCATCGCCCTGCCCTACCTGAACAGCTCGCAGAGCGACATGGGCATCGCCGAGACCAACCGGCTGAAGTTGATCAACGTGTATCACGAGGCGAACCTGTCTTCCGCGATAAGCGCGAGCGATACGTTTCTCAGGCTCGACGTGGCCGACCCGGAGCGCGGCTGGGGCCTGAAGGCGTCCACCACCTCTTCCAGCCAGTCGGAATCCGGCAGCGAGTACGTGACTTTCGTTCGCATTGGCGACGAACTGATGCGTATCGAGTCCGAAAACGCTGCGGCTGGAACAATCACGGTGACGCGCGGCCTTGACGGCACGACAGCAACCGCGCACGGCGCCGGCGAACCGGTGCTGGCGCCGGTTTACGTCGCGGTCCCGCAGCCGATCGACAACGGTGGCAATCTCTGGCGCATTCCCGACAACTCGGGCGGTTTGCCGCTGCGCTATTCCATGCAGGTCGGTGAACCCGAAGTTGCCGCTTAC
The DNA here is from genome assembly GCA_038533995.1 of Pseudomonadota bacterium. Classification (GTDB taxonomy): domain Bacteria; phylum Pseudomonadota; class Gammaproteobacteria; order Steroidobacterales; family JBCAXP01; genus JBCAXP01. Next base: position 4,938 of record JBCAXP010000304.1, on the reverse strand, counting down.
CTTGCAACCGAGATAATCACGGACGCCCGCGACGGCGCCGATGGCGCGTGGCTGGACATCTGCTCTCCCGGCTTCTACTTCCCGGGCAACGCCTTCGGTGCACCGGTGGTGCCCTGGAATCTGGAGACGGGCGGCGAGTTCACCGCACAGCAACGCAAGGAACACCAGGAGCGCAAGCTCAATCGGATACAGACCGCGGTGTCGGCCGCCACCGGACGCTTACCGGTGCTGACAGCCAACAACGTGGGCGCCGGGCGCTACTTTGAAGAGGGCGGCGGCGCCATGGACTACGTTCTGCCCACGGCCATCAAACCCGAACCCATTGACGGAGTGATCGTCGAGCAGGCGTTTTCCCTCGGCTTCGAGGACACCTTCCGCTCCTACAACTCGTGGGTGGCCAACCTGGAGACGGTGGCGCACGGCGCTCAGAACGGCTTGCCCGTGCTCCCGTGGATCAAGTCGGCGGTGGGCCGGTACCGGCCGGACACGGCCACTGCCGACCGTTTTGAACTGTTCGACTTTGCCAGCATCCTGCTTGCCTGGGAGCCCGGCTCTGACGCCAGCGTGCCCGTTCCGCTGTTTGCCGACGCGCCAGAGGGCGGCCGCAAACTGAACCTGCCGCCCTGGCTGTTTTACGACATCGGGGAACCTCTCACGCGGGCGCCGTACGACGACGTCGAGCAGCTGCGTGTGGCGGATAGCAACACGTTCATGCGGCGCTGGTCGAACGGCATCGTGCTGGTCAACCCCACGAGCGAGGACGACCAGCCGATATCCCTGCCGGCGACGTACATTGACCCGATAACGCTGGAACGGCTGGCGTCGGTGTCCATGCCCGCCCATACCGGCTTGATCCTGATTCTCGACTAGGCCTGCACATTAACCCGCAGGCAAGGCCCTTCCCTTCGAGAAACGCGACGCGGCGCACACTTGACCCCGTCTAACTCTGCGACAATCGCTTGACGTAACGGCACAGGCGCCCAGCCCGGGCCAGGTCTGCGGAGACCTGAAAACACCGCAAGATCAATTGACTATGAAACAAACCGCAAGTACGCAGCCAACCTCATCCCCCGCCCAGCCCCGTGTGCTGGTAGTGGATGATGACGCGACGCTGCGCCTTCTGATGCGCGAGGCGCTGGAGGGCACCGGTCTTGAGGTTCTTGAAGCCGACAACGGCGAGGACGGACTGGCGCTGTTCGAGGCGTGGCAGCCCGCGCTGGTCCTGCTGGACGTCGAGCTGCCCACGCTGAACGGCTTCGACCTGTGCCGCCAGCTTCGCGCGACACCCGCGGGCAGCTACGTGCCTGTCGTCATGGTCACCGGCCTTGACGACGTTCGATCCGTTGAACATGCCTACGAAGCCGGTGCAACCGACTTCATCGCCAAACCCGTGAACTGGGCGGTGCTGGCGCACCGCGTGCGCTACATACTGCGCGCCGGTGCGAACCTAAGAACGCTTCAGAAAAGCCAGGCCGACAACCAGGCGATGCTACTGGCGATTCCAGATGCGCTGTTCCGGCTACACCGGGACGGCAGCTTCATCGGCGCCGGAAGCGGTCCTCACGCCGAGGCTATTTCCCGCATCGTCACCGGGCCACCGGGCGCAGGCCAGGCGGTACCCGAAAAAACCACCGACGAACAGGCTCCGCTCATTGACACCGTGTTCCGCTCCGGCGGCATCGCGACGTTTGAGTACTCCCTGCCGATGAACGGTAAATCGGTACACTTCGAAGCAAGGCTGGTCGCATCGCGCAACAACGAGGCACTGGCGGTGGTGCGTGACATCACCAAGCGCAAGCAGGCCGAACACAGCATTCATTACAAGGCGCACTACGACGACCTGACGGGGCTTGCCAACCGGCGCCAGTTTCGTGACCTGCTTGACGTAGCGCTGAACGAGGCGGAGCAGGCGAGCAGTGAAGTTGCCGTGATGTTCCTCGACCTTGACCGCTTCAAGATCGTCAATGACAGCCTTGGCCACACGGCAGGCGACAAACTCATTCAGCGCGTCGCCGACCGCCTGCGCCGGTGCCTGCGCAGTAGCGACGTGCTCGGCCTCAACAGCGAAGTTGCCGACCCCGGCCGCCCGGTCATTGCACGGATCGGTGGCGATGAGTTCACGGTCGTTCTGCGGCCGGTCGGTGCGGCCGCCAACCCGGAATCCGTCGCTCGCCGAATCATCGAAGAGCTGTCAACGCCGTTCGTCATCGATGGCCATGAACTCTTCGTGACGCCCAGTATCGGCATCGCGGTTTCCCCGCACGACGGCAACGACGCCGACGCCCTTCTCAGGCACGCCGACACGGCGATGTACCAGGCGAAGGCCGACGGCCGGAATACCTTCAAGCGCTACCAGTCGACCATGCACGGCGTAAAAGCGGACCGTCTGAGCCTTGAAAGCGACCTGCGCAAGGCGCTGGACAACGGCGAACTGTCGGTTGTGTACCAGCCACAGCTCCGCCTCGACAACATGACGGTTACCGGGCTCGAGGCGCTGATGCGCTGGAACCATCCGGTGCGCGGTGCCGTGTCTCCGGGCGAGTTCATTCCCGTCGCCGAAGAGACCGGCCTGACCGTCCCAATGGGCGAATTCGTGCTGCATACCGTTGCTACCCAGCACCAGCGCTGGGTCGAAGAAGGTCTTGCCCCAACCCGCATTGCAGTCAACGTGTCCGCAGCACAGTTCCACCGCTGCGACCTCGTCGGGCAGGTTCGCCGGGTCGTCAACAGCACCGGCATTGATCCGCGCTTTCTAGAGGTCGAAGTGACCGAGGGCACCGTGATGCGCGACGTCGACGTCACTGTGCAGACACTGCGGGCACTGCGCGCACTCGGGCTCAAGCTGTCCGTCGACGACTTTGGCACTGGCTACTCGTCGCTGAGCTACCTCAAGGAGTTCCCGCTCGACACGCTGAAAATCGACCAGAAGTTCGTCCGTGAGATCGACGTGCAGAACAACGCCTCAATCGTTACGGCGATCATCGCGATGGCCAAGGGGCTGCAGCTCGAAGTCATTGCCGAGGGCGTGGAAACCGAGTCTCAGCTCGAGTTCCTGCGAGCGGCGGGCTGCGACGGCGTGCAGGGCTTCCTGCTTGGGCGCCCGTCAGATGCCGACACCGTCGCCGGCATGCTAAAGCAATTCGAAGCCGCCGCCGTTTAGCCCGGCCACCCGCGGGACTGCCAGGCTAGTCCCTGAACGCGCCGGCGTAGCGCTCCCTCAACACCGCTTTTTGAACCTTGCCCATGGCATTCCGCGGCAAGGCGTCGACCGTAACAAGGAGTCGCGGCCGCTTGAAGCGCGCCAGGCTGCCGGCGAGCAGCTCGTCCAGGTCGCGCACTGAAGCAAACCGCGGAGTCCCGGTAACCAGCGCGACGACCGCCTCGCCGAGGTCCGCATGCGGCGCACCGATGACAGCGACCTCCTCAACGCCCGGCAGCGCCGCGATCGCGTTCTCAACCTCCGCCGGGTAGATGTTGTAGCCGCCACTGATGACCAGGTCGCTGTCCCTGCCCTGCAGGTGCAACCGGCCGTCCGGGTCAAGTACGCCGTGGTCGCCGGTAATGAACCATCCGCCGGCCCGGAAACTTGCCGCTGTCTTCTCAGGCTGGCGCCAGTACTCAGCAAACACGCCGTCGCCGCGCACTTCGACTGTGCCCGTGGTTCCAGCGTCCACGGTTTGCCCGACCGCGTCGACGACGCGAAGCTGAACCCCCGGCAAGGGGAAGCCCACGCTGCCGGGAACGCGTTCGCCATCGACCGGGTTGGAGGCCAGCATGCCGGTCTCGGTCATACCGTAGCGTTCCAGCAGCCGGTGTCCTGTGCGCGCCTCGAAGGCCTCAAACAGCGCGGGCGCCAGGGGCGCCGACCCGCTGATGAAAAGCCGCACGTTTTCGCAGTGTCCGGGGGAAAAGGCCGGAGCTTCCAGCAGCCGCTGGTAAAAGGTGGGCACACCCATCATGACGGTCACGTCGGGCAAGGCGTGCACAACTGAGTCGACGTCAAAGCGCGGCAGAAAGACAACCCTGCAACCACTGAGCAGCGCGCAGTGCAGCGCGACGAACAAGCCGTGCACGTGAAAGATCGGCAGCGCGTGCAACAACACATCGCTCGACGAGAACTGCCAGTGCTCACACAGCGCGAGCGCGTTGCTGCGCAGGTTGTCGGCGCTCAACACGGCGCCCTTCGAGCGCCCGGTCGTGCCGGAGGTGTACAGCATGGCGCACGGCGCATCGTCGGCCCGCTCCGCAATGGTTGTTCCTGGAGACAGCGTGTCAGCCAGACGCCCCAGCGAACCGCCGCCGTCGGTAGAGAGCGTGAGAACACGCACACCCTTCGACGCCGCCAGGGCCTGAAGAGCCAGTTCGTTGCGCGCCTCGCCGACCAGCAGCGCGGGATCGGCATCCTCGAGAAAGTAGTCGAGCTCCGCGGGCGTGTAGGCCGTGTTGAGCGGTACGTACACCGCGCCCGTGCGAAGCGCGGCGAGGTACAGCGCCACGGCGTCTACCGACTTGGCCAGCTGCACAAGCAACCGCTCGCCGGGTCCGACGCCCGCATCGTGCAGGCAGGCGGCAAACTGCGCCGAGCGCGCGTCGATCTGCGCGAAACTCACCGGCGGCTCACCGGCAGGGCACAGAAAATCGCGGTCCGGGTGGCCCGCGAAGCCGGCGCGCAGGGTTTGGTAAAGGTTCATCGACACGGATTGTAGCCCTGCACGGCAAGGTCAGAAACGGATGAGCGGTCTTTCAGCTATCGACTTTAGTATTGTTGACAATTCGGGTCGAAAATGGCCAAATAGCCGCCCGTTTCGCCAGATGAGTACCAAATTGTCAACACAAATCGGCAACAACGCATCGGCCGCAAACGGGGAAAACCCCGCCGTCACCCTGTCGTGCCGGCTGTTTGACTCGTTGCAGAAGGCGATTGTCGAGGGCGAACTG
>JBCAXP010000303.1:0-6042 GCA_038533995.1 Pseudomonadota bacterium | reverse complement strand
GCGTCCTCGTAGTGCGCTTGCTGCAGGTACGCCCAGGCCAGCATCGTGAGGTACCAGTGGATTGCCGCATCCCTTGGTGACAGGCGCAGGGCTTTGGTGACCTGCGCAATCGCCTCGTCTGCCCGGTTGCAGCAGGTCAGCGCAAAGGAGAGCAAGCCGTTGCTCCACGCCGAGTTCGGGTCAAGCTCAAGGGATCGCGACAGTACTTCAACGGCCTGCGCCGCCTTGCCAAGGCACGTGTTCAGGTGACCGTAGCTCGCGAGCACCAGCGGATCGTCCGGCAAAAGGCCCACGGCCCTGTCACCCATTGTCCACGCCGTCTTGACGTCTTCGGGAACGTTGTCACTCCAGCCGTTGGACACCTTCATTGCGATGCTCATCGCGAGGTACGCCAGGGTTCGGCCGTTGTTCGGTTCAATCTCCAGCGCCTCGCGGTAGATCGCCTCGGCTTCGAGATTTGACTCGCGGTTGAAGCGCGACCAGCTGATGGCCATGCCCTTGTGCAGCAGGCCCCAGACGTCCAGCGCGTTGTTGTCGGCTTTGGCCGACTTGCGGCCTTCGGCGCGCCGCACCTGGGAACCGAGGGAAGAGACAATCTGCTGCGTGATGTCATCCTGGATTTCGAACAGGTTGGACACCGGCTGATCGTAACGCTCGGACCACTCCCGGGCCCCCGTGGTTGCGTCGACGAGCGAAGCGGTGATTCTCAGCGTATCGCCGGCGCGGCGCAGGCCGCCCTCGACGATGTATTGCACGCCGAAGTCGTCAGCCACTTTGCGGTAGTCCGTTTCGAGAGAACGGTAGTTGTGCAAGGAGCCAGGTGACACCACGAACAACCAGCCGTTGCGTGACAGGTCCGTTGAGATATCGAGGGTGAGGCCGCTTGCCAGGTAATCGTGCTCTTCGGTGCCGCCTAGGTTCGCGAACGGCAGCACAGCAACCGGTGTCTGGTCGCGCGAGCCGCTCTTCGCGGCAGCGGTTGATGCGCTCTGCTCGACGCATTCGACGGTGGCAACAAACCGGTAACCCTTCTTCGGAACCGTCCCGATGACGAGCTTTTCCTTGGAATCGTCACCAACGGCCTGGCGGGCTTTCATGACGCAGCGGGTCAGCGCCGACTCGGTCACGATGACCTTTGGCCAGATCGCGTCCTGCAGTTCTTCCTTGCTGACCGCCCGGTCATGGTGCTCTACAAGGTAGAGCAGAAGGTCATAGACCTTTGGCTCTACGGGCAGCGACTCGTCTTCGCGCAACAGTTCGCGCCGCGACGTAACAACCTTGTACTCCAGGAAACAGTAGATCGGTTCACCCACAATCGCCCTCGCCAAAAAGCACCGCAGTCAGCATGGCAGGAGTATCGCGCGCACAGGGGGGGCAAGGCAATTGAGGGGAGGAAGGGGGCACCCGGGATGCGTTAACTTCCGGGTGCCCTGCGTGCGACCGCCATCAGCTCAGCACAGGGTTTATGTTGGTGCCTCCATCCACGTTGTATTCCGAACCCGTGATGAAGCTGGCTTCGTCCGAGGCCAGGAAGGCGACCAGGTTCGCGATCTCCTCGGGTTTGCCGAAGCGGTTGAACGGAATTCGATTCTGCATGGCGCCGGCAAATTCCTGGATCGCCTCGTCCGGCATGCCGAGCTTGCCGAAGATTTCCGTTTGTACCGGTCCGGGGTTGACCGCGTTGACTCGGATTTTTCTCGGCGCCAGTTCAGTGGCGGCGGTTCGGGTCAGCGAGTTAAGCGCGGCCTTGCTGGCCGCGTAGGCCGCAGTGTTCGGCATGCCGGTGTAGGCATTGATCGACGACAGGTTGATAACGGATGCGCCGTCCCGCAGCACCGGGATGAATTTCTGAAGCGTGAAGAAGGCGCCTTTGTAGTTGACGTTCGTCATCTGGTCGAACTGTGCTTCGGTTGTCTCCTCAACCGGAGCGAACGCGGCCACGCCGGCGTTGATGAACAGAATGTCTGTGTGGCCGTCGTTTGCCTTTACCCGGTCCGCCAGGGCCGCGATGTCCTCGAGGTTGCCCTGGTCCGACACGATGGCCGTGACGCCCAGTTCCTCGGCCGCCTGCGCCAGCCGTTCGCGGTTGCGTCCGGTAATCGTGACGTTCGCGCCAAGCGCTTTGAGTTTGCGGGCGGTTTCAAAACCGATGCCACTGCTGCCACCGGTCACTACTGCGTTTTTGCCGTTGAGATTCATGGTGTTCTCCTCACGTTGTTAGTTGTGTACCGATCGGTACATATTGCTATTCTGTACCGCACGGTATAGAATGTCAAGCAAGAATTTGGCACCAATTGATCGAGGCACGTCATGGGCGTTGGCCGACACCGGGAATTCGACAAATCCGAAGCGCTGCGCGAGGCGATGGCGGTGTTCTGGCTGCACGGCTACAACGCCACATCCATGACGCACCTGACCGAGGCCATGGGAATCAACAAGCCCAGCCTGTACGCGGCCTTTGGAAATAAGGAGAAGCTCTTTATTGCGGCGATCGAGCGCTACGCCAGTGAGTTCGCGTCACCGCAGCTGGCGCAGTTGACCGCTGACGGACTCGAACTACGGCAAAGGGTTCGCGGCTTCCTCACGTCGGTAGCCAGGCTGGTGACGAATCCCGACCTGGCGGGTGGCTGCTTCATAGCCGCAAGCACGAGCGAGATGAACGGCGATGGCTTGCCGCCGCAGGCTGCGAGCGCGGTTTCTGAGATCAACGCCGGTTCGACCGATACGCTTGTAGCGTTCTTTCGAGATGAGCAACAGAGGGGCAACCTTGGCGAGAAGGCGTCGCCGGAGGCGCTGGCCGACTATCTGAGGGTGCTTCAGAACGGGCTGGCGGTGATGGCGCGAGACAAGGTGAGCCTGGACCGGCTCGAACGGCTCATCGACCAGGCGGTTCTAAATTTCTAGTCTGCCGGGCGTCGAAAGCTGCCAACCAGCGCGAGCGTGAACGCGGCGAGCAGGCCGATCGTAACGCCAGCAAGCCCGTCGGCCATGGACAGGCCAAACAGCACCTCGGGCGTATCGCCGCAGACGTCCTGCACCTGGAACATCGTCGGGAACCAGGCGTCGAGCGGCGCCCAGGACGGGAACTGCGCATAGAGGTTGCAGCCGCCGAACTCCGCAAAACCATACTCGATGGCGAGCAGCTTGTAGACGACCTTGCCAAGGCCAAGCGTCATCAGAATTTGCAGTACGAGAATGGCGCGAAGGGCCCATGCGTTTCGCCGCAGTACGAGCCCTGCGACAGCGGCCAGGGCGATGCCAGCGATCCACACGCGCGTGTAAATGCACTGTTCGCACGGGTAGTACATCAGGGCGATCTGATAGTAGAGCGCACCGGCCTCGAGGACGATGCACAGTGCAATTAGCGCTGCCCAGCTCTGCCACTTTTCGCCAAGGGCAAACAGAAAATCGGTAACTCGGGTCATGGAATCTCGCGGCAATTCAGGTATCCGCGAGCACTGTACTGCAGCGCGCGCGTTTTGAGAACCTGTGTTTGTGCGGAAGACGTATCGGCGGCGGCAGCTAGTGACTGGTAGCGAGTTCCTCGTACACCGCCTCATAGGCATCCGCCATGTGCGTTACGTCAAACTGGCTCGCTTTCTCTGCGTTGCGCCTGCCGATGGCGTCGTGCTCGCTGCCTTTCGCCAGCATCCGGGTAATGCCGTCAAGCAGCGAGTTGGGGTCGCCGGGCGTGATGAGGCACCCGTTGACGCCGTCCTCAACGATGTCGGGTATGCCGCCGGTGTTCGATGCCACAACTGGCAGGCCCAGCTGCATTGCATCCAGTATCGAGGAACCGAGCGCCTCGTGCAGCGAGGGGTACAGGAACAGGTCGAAGCTCGCGATGTAGTCGCCGACGTTGTCCACCCAGCCGACAAGCTCGACGTTTTGCAGGTCGCCGATTTCCGCCCGGAAGCGGGCCTCGTCCCTGCCTTCGCCGCACAACAGGAAATGCCACGACGGCTGCGTCGCCGCGGCCAGCCGGGCCGCTTCGATGATGGTCGACTGGCCCTTGTGAGAGTGTTCGAGCGCACCGACATGCCCGATGAGCGTCTTGCCGGGATGCTGGCTGCGAATCCGCTCTACCGCTGCGGTATCTACCTCGAAGCCCGCGGTAGCGTCCGGCACGATTACCGGTTCCAGGTCAGGCGTGCGCTTCTTCAACTCGGTCGCTGCCGCTTGCGAAACGGCCGCAACGCACCCGGCGCGCCGATAGGCGAGCGACCTTACAAACGACTGTTTCTGCGGCGCCACCACGCGGCGCGTAATCACGTAGGGCACGCCAAACGCGTAGCTGGCAAAAAGGCACGAATACGGGGTGCGCCCTTCATGCGAGTGAGCGATGGCGCTGCCGCGAACGGCAAGCCCCGCCATTAACGGGTTTGCCGGTACTTCGCGAATTTCAAGGCCGGCGACGCCGGCGCACCGGTCGGTCAGGCTGCTGCCGGTGCGCACCACGAGTCGCTGCGAGCGGCCGCGTCTGGCGAGTTCACGAACCAGCAGTTCCGTTTGCCGTTCTCCACCTCGAAAGCCTGGCGCCAGGTTAAGGTGGCAGATTGGCCGCACGTACTGTCCCTTGCGTTGCTGAAGGCAAATCGATGCCGTCCGGCCCGAGAAACCTGTCGTGGTAGTAAGACGACCCGGAGTATAAACCGCCCAACGACGGTTGCGGAAGTAGCCAACGCCAGCACGTCAGCCCGGGTTCATCGAGGCCGTCTGCCGGGCGGTGGCGTCAGTCGAGCGTCAGGCCATCAATCACCACGGTGATGTCGTTGGTGTCGCTGCCGCTTGCCTGGAAGCCGAAGGAGCGCTCATCCACCTTGCGCACCCTTGCGGCCGCGTCAGGGTCGGTGCGGTCGAAGGCAAAATAGAGGTTAGCGTTGGTTGCCATACCGCGCTTGACCTGCTCGCGCATCGCCGCAAAATCCATCGTCGGCCTGGCGGCGGGCTTGTTGCTCCGATACATCACCAGCGGCGCGTAGCGCTTTCCGCCCGGCAAGCGCACTTCGCCGAGTACCTGCTGGTTGCCGGCGTCGGACTGCCAGTACAGCTTGGTCGGCAGGGTGCGGGCCTGCGCCGTGGTGGAGTAGTTGTCATCACCTGGCATAACGTCCGCCGTGCCGTCGCCGTTGACATCGATGCCGCCGCTGGCGTCCACCACCGGGTAGAAACCGATAAAGTTCCTGAGGTTCCTGGAGCCGGAAGACGCGAGCGCCGCAGCGCTGAACTTCGCCGACACGTCGAGGATGCCCCCTGGTGCGTGCGCCGTCAGGTCGATGATCGGCACGGACTGCCCGGCCGCGAAGACCTCGGTGATCGTCGTTGCACTCGGGCCCGGCTGCTGCTCGGCGGCTACGGCGCTGGACGATACAGAGGCGCCGCCGGGGCTGGCCGCGGCGTATTCACCTTTTTGACGCGCCAGGCGGCCAGACGAGCACTCCTTGTGCTGGGCCGTCTCGAAGGTCTCGGAGGCAGCGAACGCCGCGTCTTCACCAACCTGCTGCATTGCGGCGGCGGCGTCGTCGTAGCGCAGGTTCATATCGAGCACGACATAGCGCGCGGCCGCCTCGCCGTGACGCTCAATAACCTGCTGCCTGATGCAGGTGCACCGGTCACCGTCGATGCCGACGCTGCCACAGGCGGATTCGAACAGCGCCTCGAGTTCCGAGGCGGCCGCCGTGTAAGGCACAGCCAGTGCCAGGGCGGTTACAGCCGCTTTTAGTTGTAGTTGTAACGGTACCGGCACGAGCATCCCCCAACAATCGCCATGGTTGCACCCAAGTCTAGACGATTGTCAGCCGATCGTCGTTGCGAGGACTGGGCGAGGCCAAGTCAATACACTCAACGTCCGTTACTGATTTCCATGCCAGCTTCGCTCTTGCTGCGCGCCGGCAAGGGCAGCAGCACGCCACGCACATAGGCAGAATTGGTTGCATTCGTGCCGCCCTGCGTCTGACTCGTGGAGAACATGTTCGGGCACAAACGACGCCCCGGCCCGACAGTGACGCCGCTCGTCATGTTCTCGGCCGCACCCAGCCTTCC
>JBCAXP010000302.1:0-6078 GCA_038533995.1 Pseudomonadota bacterium | reverse complement strand
CTGGCACGCTATTCAAGATCGCCAGCATCAGCGGCCGCCGCGGTCGACCTGTCCTGCGTCCCGGCCACGGTAACCGTCGGCTGGGCACTGCCGTCATCGACGTAAACCCAGACGGCATCGAGCCCGTCTGACACGCCGAGCTGCAGCGCCTCCCCAATCGACATGACCTGGACAGGCGGCGGCGGACTACTGCCACCGCCGCCGCCACCGCCACACGCAGCGGCGAGCGCGGCCGTCACAACGCTGGCCAGGGCGGCCATTGTGCGCCGGGGTTGGCTCATACCAAGCACCTGTCAAACTACGAACTGGACTCTAGTATAAACCAGCAGGACGCGCCCCAATACGGTGCACTGCGGTAGAATGCCGGGCACCGCACGGCGTCAGCCGTGCCTTTGGGGGGGAATGCATGAAGCCGCTGCTCTTTAGCTGGGAGGCGCAGAACAGCCTTGTGGACAGCGTCGCGGCCAGGCTGGGCGCCCAGGTGGGCGCCCTGGACCGCCGCCGCTTCCCGGACGGGGAATCGTATGTGCGCGTGCTCGACGACTGCAGCGAGCGCCCGGTTATCTTGCTGGCGGCCCTCTCACCGCCCGACGAGCGGCTGCTTCCTCTCCTGCTGGCGGCGGCGACCTTGCGGGACCTTGGCGCGAAAAGCATCGGCCTGGTCAGCCCCTACCTGCCGTACATGCGCCAGGACGCCACCTTCCATTCAGGCGAAGGCATTGCCGCCCGGCATGTCGGCCGTATCATCGCCGCGCACTTCGACTGGCTGGTGACCGTCGACCCGCACCTGCATCGTTTCGACGACCTGGCGGATGTCTACCCGCTACCCACCGAAACCCTGCACGCCGCGCCCGTCATCGCGCAATGGGTGGATGAGAACATCGACACGCCGCTGCTCATCGGACCGGACAGCGAAAGCCGGCAGTGGGTCGCAGCCGTGGCCGCGCACTGCGACGCGCCCGTGGAGATATTGACCAAGCAGCGCTTCGGCGACCGCCACGTTGAAGTCTCGAGGCCCACCGGCAGCGTGCCTGATGACCACACGCCTGTGCTGCTCGACGACATCATCTCCAGCGGGCAAACCATGATCGAAGCCATGAAGGGGCTCACCCCGAAGTGCGCGCGTGCGCCCGTCTGCATTGCCGTGCACGGCGTCTTCGCGGCGGGCGCCGAGGAGGGTCTCATGAGCGCCGGCGCAGCGTGCATTGTGACCACGAACACGGTGGCGCACGCGACGAACGCCATCGATCTCGCAACGTTAATCGCCGACGGCTGCCGCGGCTTCCTGCGCTGAGGCGACGGGATCCTGCGACGAGCCGAAAGGCAGGCTGGAACTCGGGGTTGACGCCCGACTCCAATGCCTAAAGGGTCGGGGGTAATGGCGCATGACCAGGATCGGCAGCTCACTTTCGCGGCGACACGTGCTCAAGGGGCTTGGAGCTTTGGGTACGCTGGCGACCGTCAAGCCAGCGCTGGCCCTCGCAGCGGACATTCCGCTTCACTTGAAGCGCATCCCGGGCCACGAGCTGCGCCTGCCTTCTATTGGCATGGGCACCTGGATCACCTTCAACGTGCCGCCCTTCACAGCCGCCCGCGAGAATTGCGTCGACGTACTGCGCGCGTTCTTCGATGCCGGCGGTACGCTGGTGGATTCATCGCCGATGTACGGCCTGGCCGAAGCGGTCGTCGGTCACTGTCTCGAACAACTGGGCGACACGCCGCTGTTCTCCGCCACAAAAGTATGGACGCCAACGCGCCTGGCCGGGGTGGCCCAGATGAACCTGTCCGAGTCGCTGTGGGGCGTGGAACGCTTCGACCTCATGCAGATTCACAACATGGTCGACTGGGAAACCCACCTCGAAACGCTCCGGGAGTGGCGTGCCGAGAAGCGCCTGCGCTTTATTGGCATCACGACATCTCACGGCCGCCGTCACAGCGCCATGGAAAAGGTCATCGAGAACGAGGACGCGATCGACTTCGTGCAGTTCACCTACAACGTCAGCGACAGGGAAGCGGAACGCCGGCTGCTGCCGGCGGCGCTCGCCAACGGCAAAGCCGTCATTATCAATCGCCCGTTTCGAACCGGCGGCCTGTTTGACCGTGTAGGGGCGGCGCCTCTGCCCGAATGGGCAGCCGAAGTGGGCTGCGCAACCTGGTCACAGTTCTTCCTTAAGTTCGTCACATCCCACCCGGCCGTCACGTGCGCGATTCCCGCAACCTCCCGCGTGGATCACATGCGCGAGAACATGGTGGCGCTCACCGGCCCGGTGCCGGATGCCGCCATGCGCCGGCGCATGGCGGATTACTTCGACAGTATCTAACGCGTCACACGCAGCCGTACCAGCACCGCCAGGCCGGCAAGGAACACCAGGCCCGGCGCACCGCCACCGCCACCGCCACCGCCGCCGCTGTCAACAACAGGCGCCGGGGTCGGTGCCGGTGGCGGGTTCGCGGTGACGTTGGTTGCCGGCAGCAGGTCGGCACCGGTGTCGACCGTGGTATCGAGCACGACAATGCTGTTCACGATGACGAGGTTGCTGGCGTCTGGCCCGGCGCCGGTGGATGCGCTCAGCACCGGCAGCGTTGCGAAGGCCCCACCGAGATTCTCGCGGTCGAGCGCGGCAATCGCGTCCACCACGTCCATGCCGCCGTCCTGCCCGTCCTCGATCACAACGCCAAAAACGGAGAAGCCGCCGTTCTGGCCGTCGAGGTTTGCTGCATTGTCGTCCAGGTTGATAAACCACTGGTTGGTCGCACTGTCCGGGTCGCCGCCGAGCTTGGCCATGGCGATGGTGCCACGCGCGTTGGTGAGCTCCGGCTCGTTGACGATGGCCGCATTGGCCGGGATAGCGCCGCTGGTGGCGACCGCGCTGAACTGCAGGCTGCCGTCGTACGTGAAACCACCGCCCTGGATCACAAAGCCCGGCTCCGATCGGTGGATAAACGAGTCGGTGTAGGCGCCGTTGTTCACGTAGTCCAGGAAGTTGGCCACCGTGACAGGTGTGACGTTGTCGAACAGGTTGACGCGGAAGTTGCCGAGCACGGTCTCGAACTGCACCACGGTTGCCAGCGTTTGCGCCGGAGCAACACCGAACACTGCAATCAGTGCGGCGGCCAAAAGTCGCCTCAGTCGGTTTCCTGCCTCGCTCATGAAAATTCTCCCGGATGATATTGAAAGCTGGCTGGTCGCGAAGAGTACACGAGCCGGCAGGCCGAACCAACGGTGTCCGGGATACGTCAATTATTTGCGTAGTTTTTTTGCAACACCGTGGCAAGCCCCCAACGCGGGGGACGAATCAGGGTTTACCGCCGGCGAGTAGTGGCACCCGAATCGCAATCACGGTGTTGTCGAAGCCGGTCGGGATCAGCGCAAGCCCCAGCGCGGCGGCGAAGCCGTGATTCGCGCTGCTGATGCCTTCCCCGGAGAGCACACGGATATCCCCGTCCGACAGGTACCGGATCAGCGGCCCGCCGACGGGCGTTACCTGCAGCGTGCCGTCTGCCTCGAACTCGATGCCGTCGATATCAGCCAGCCATTCGCCGCCAATCGTGGTCGTTGCGCCGTTCTCGAGATTGACGCACCACAGTCGCGCGCCGCCGACGTAGAGCTCTCCTTCTCTCAGCGCGATGCCATTGGCGCCGTCCAGCGGCACGCTGGCCTGAAGCACTGACTGTTCGCCGTCGGGCGAAACCACAACCACCTGGCCCTTCGCGGTGTCGGTGACGTACATGGTGCCGTCGGCGGCCACGGCAATGTCGTTCGCAACGGCGGTGGACAGCGGCAAATACTCAAGCGGTTCAAAACCCGGCCAGCGCAGCACTCTCACGTGGTTGTTGTCGACCACGTACAGCCGGTCACCAACGAGCGCCATGCCAAGCGGCGCGTCCAGCCCGTCCACCGCTTGCCACTCGAGCGCCTTGCCCGCTTTGTCCAGCAGCGTCAGGAAGCCGTTGCCGCGCTCTCGAAAATTGCAGACGTTCGATACCAGTAGCGTCTCGTCCGGCAGCGCAAGCACGGTTTCGGGTTCGCAGAAACCGCCGCTCGCAGTCCACGCTACATCGGCGTCGGCGACGGTTGCCGTTTCTGGTATCGCTGCTGCGGCGAACGCCAGCAGCAAGAGGTTCACAGTGTGTCCATCATCTGTCGAGACGCAAGCGAAATTGGAATATTGCCCATTGCGTTGAGACGATCGAAGAAGCCTTTAAGT
The DNA here is from genome assembly GCA_038533995.1 of Pseudomonadota bacterium. GTDB lineage: Bacteria > Pseudomonadota > Gammaproteobacteria > Steroidobacterales > JBCAXP01 > JBCAXP01. The sequence continues at coordinate 1,870 of JBCAXP010000302.1, read as the reverse complement.
TCAAACGGCTCACCGCTTTCTTCCAGCGCCTTGCCATATTCGGCCAGCGCGCGCTCCAGCAGGTACTTGCCGGTGACGTAGCTCGTGCCGTAGCCGGGCTGGCGCAGGTACAGGTGCTGCTCGAAAATCAGCAGCTCCTTTTCGGTTTTCATCCAGCCCCGCGGCGTCCACTCCATGTGAATGCCGCCCGCCTCCTCCATCGTCATCTCGTTGGCGTGCGCGTACAGCGAGCCGAGCCCGCGGGCCGCCCGCTGCGCGAGCATGATCCACACCAGTTCGCGGGAGCGCGGCCGGTCGTCGTAAAGGCCGGCGTGCATAAACATCTCTTCCACGCCGGTGGCCGTGCCCTCGTTGCGACTGTCGAAGATGTTGTAAAGAAGCGCGCCGCGGCGAATGGGACTTGCGTGCGGCTCGGTGTCCATGCGCGCAAGCTCCCACCAGTGGTAGAAATGGGTGTAAAGCGGCGTCGGATCGTAGTGGGTCACGATCCAGAAGAAGTTTCGCGTTGCCTCAGGGATGAACGCGCCAAGGTGGTCGTCGAGCGTCGGCGCGAAGTAGTCCTTCACCGTGACGACGTCCTCATCGCGGAGGAACGCAATCAGGCGATCGGCAGACCGCCTCGCGAGCGCGTCGTACTCCTCGGCACTCTGCGCGGCGACCAGCGGCGGCAGCTTGCGATTGCGGTGCTCTTCCAGCTTGAGGGACGCCCACGCACGGTCCAGTTCACGCTGCAGCAGGCGCACCTCGTCTTCCCATGTCAGCGGCACGAGATGCACGTTCTGGGCGTACCAGGTGTAGTTGTCCTTGCCGATGCCGGACGGCCCGTTTTTTAGCGGCGCCTGCTCAGTGAGCCATGCGGCAAGGTCGGCAGACGCCGCGATGGCCTCGGCAATCGCCTCCTCGAGCTCATCGCTGACCTCGCCTTCGACGGTTGCGGCCAGCTGTTCCAGCGTACGCTGCTGGTCAACGATGTTGCGAATGCCTGCGACCCACAGTTCCGCGGCGTTGCCGGTGAGATTGCGCTTCGCCTGCCGGTTGAGCGGCGGAATAACGGCCAGGTCCTTCGCCAGCCGCTTCTGCTCGCTGTCGCTCAGCGGAAAATGGTAAGTCCACAGTTCTGTCAGCGCGTGGTGCGAGGGCCCTTCGTGCGCGGGAACGTCGCTGCGGTAGGTCCACACGGACTGGTAAAACGCCGGGTCCCGAACCCAGGGCTTGAGCACGCGGTGGTTGAAATCGAAGCCGTTGAGTTCGGCCCGCACGATCTGCCAGTCGGCCGCCTGCTCCGGCGTCCAGCCGGACGGGTCCAGCGCATGGAGACGGTCGCGAAACTCCGGCCATTGGGCGTACCGCCTCGCGAAGGTCTCCGCGGTGTAGTCAGGCGCGCCCTCAAGCAACGGCGGGCGCTCAAACGCGCGCCAGTCTTCGAACAGCTGCAGCAGCGCTTCGTAGCCACCGTCGGCGTCATCCGCCGCGAGGCTTACCGGCGCCTGGACGAGCAGCAGCAGGGTGCAGGCAGCGAGACTGGCGCGCGCGCCCGAAAGGAAACTACCCACCGAACTCAGCGCGATAGTCGGCCCGCGCGGCCTGGACGATCTCGCAGGCTTTTTCTGCGCCGTAGGGGGTTTCGATAACGACACCGGAGTCTTTGCCAGGCACCCACTTGTAGGTGTTGAAGTAGTGCACGAGGCGCTCGATCAGGACGTGCGGCAGATCATCAATATCGCGCGCCGTGCCATAGATGTTGTCCTTCTCGAAAATCGCGACGATCTTGTCGTCGACTTCGTCCTGGTCAATCATGCGCAGCCCGCCGATAACGCGCACGTCCATGATGATGTTCGCGCGGGTGATGGGCCGCTCCGACACCACGCAG
>JBCAXP010000301.1:0-6089 GCA_038533995.1 Pseudomonadota bacterium | reverse complement strand
TGTCGATCTCATCCAGCGCCTTGCGCAGATTCTCGTCGCTCAGGTCGGAAATCATCACGGGCGGCGCGAGTGGCATCGGCCTGACCGCTGCAAAGCTCTACGTTGAGCACGGCGCGAAAGTGGTGATTTCCGACCTGAGCGACGAGAATCTGCGCAAGGCGCTGGATGAGATCGACAGCGACCGCTGTGTGTCGGTCAAGGCCAATGCGGCGAGCATGGAGGACAATCTCGCGATGGTCAAAAAGGCCGTTGACACTTTTGGCGGCGTTGACATTCTGCTCGCCAACGCGGGCGTTGATGGCAAGGGCCTGCCACTGCTCGAAGCCGACCCGGACATGCTGGACTTCCCGCTGGACGTCAACGTCAAGGGGCCATTTCTCGGCGCGAAGGCCGCGGCGCCCGAAATGATAAAGCGCGGTGGCGGGTCAATCGTCATCACATCGTCGATTGCCGCGGTTCTGGCGAAGAAGATTGATTACGGCACTAGCAAGCATGCCGTTACCGGCCTGATGCGATCGCTCGCGCAGGATCTCGCCAAGCATCAAATCCGGGTCAACGCAGTGGGCCCCGGCCCGGTGAGTACGCCCATGATGGAGGAAGCGCTGCAAGGCGAGTTCCGCGAGAAATACCTCGCCACTATTCCGCTTGGCCACTTCGGCGAAACCATCGACATTGCCAATGCGATGCTGTTTCTGACCAGCGACATGGGCAAGTGGATTACCGGGCAAAACCTGTTCGTCGACGGCGGTATCACGATGACCTAGCGAAGCCAGCGCTGGTAGCTATCGGCTGGGCGTGGTCTCTATCAGGTCACCCCAGTTGACACGCTCCTGCATTTGTTCGGCGCTTTCATCATCGACAAACTGCGACGTGGCGGGCACGCCACCGCCGAGGCTTCGGTATACCGCGACGAGCGCACGCATGACGTCGCCCTGGGCGCTTGCGTAACGCTGCTGCTGGCCAAAGAGCGCCTGCTGGGCGTTGAGCACCCGCTGGTAGTCTGCGAAGCCCTCTTTGTAGCGAAGTAACGACAGGTCTGCAGAGCGCTCGGCTGTATCAACGCCTTCCTTCAGGATTTTGCTTTGCTGCCGCGCACCGACAAAGAACGCCATGGCATCCTCTACTTCCCGCGACGCCTGCAGCACCGTCTCACGATAGCCGACCAGGGCCTGCTGCAGGCGCGCGTCTTCCACGCGAATGTTGTTCTTGATCCGGCCGTAATTGAGAAAGGGCCAGAAGAAGGAAACGCCGACTGCATAGCTGGAACTGTCAGCATTGATCAGGTCTGCCAGATCTGAATCGTTCGCGGTTGTTGTCCCAAGCCCGACGCTCCCGGTCAGACTGAAGCTGGGGTAGAGGTTTGCCTTGGCGACGCCCACCAGGGCGTTTTGCGCCAGCGCGTTGAGCTCGGCGCGGCGAATATCCGGCCGCTGGCGCAGCACGCTGGCAGGCAAGCCAACCGCGATCGAGTCGGGGACCCGCGGCAATTTCCCCTGAACGCCAACGATTGAGTCAACCTCGCCGGGCGCCATGCCGAGCAGCGCGCTGAGGGCGTTCTTTGCCTGTCGAACCGACTGCTCAAGGGCGGGTATCGTCGCTTCTGTGCCAAGCAGCAGTGTCTTGGCCTGGAGCGCATCAAGCTCGGCATTGGCGCCGTTTTTGTACAGCACCTCTGCGATCTCGTAGCTGCGCCGCTGGAGTTCGAGGCTGTTTTGGGCAAGCCGCAGCTGCTCCTCGAGCGTTCTCAGCAGCGCATACGCGTCTGCCACGCCCGCGGCGTTGAGGCGGCCGATGCAAGCCTGCTCGCGAGCATTGCTGATTTTGACGACGTCATGGTCATCGTCACCGCGGGCGTGGCAGACGCGTATGCGCTGCTGAGAACGCTCGAGGAGCAGCTGAGGCTTGCATCGGCCGCCTCAACGCCGCGCCGGAACCTGCCCCAGAAATCCATTTCCCAGGCCACGCTGCCGGCGATATTGGCCTGGCGGAATGAGGTCTCGCTCCTGTCGCCGTTTTCGGCATTTTCACTGGTTCCGATGGCGGTGATGTCGCCAACGGCCACCTGCGTCTGCGGATACTGGTTGCCCACGGCAATGTTCAGGGCTGCCTGCGCCTGCAGAACCCGAAGCCCGGAAATTTTGATCGAGTTATTGCGCTCGTACGCCAGGCTAATGAGCCGATCGAGCACCGGATCGTTGAGTTGCCGCCACCAGTCGACCAGCCCGGCTTGCGTTGTTTCAAACTCGGCGCGCTCGGCTGCCAGCCACGCAGGCTGCAGATCGACGTCAGGTCGAACAAAATCAGGACCGACCGGCGCGCAGCCCGCCACACAGGCTGCAACAAGTGCCACTGCGGCAGTGCGCATGCTAGTCAGCGGTTTGCGCCTGCGTGTCTTCCAGTTCATCCGGCGCCATCCAGACCGTCAGCAACTCGTACCCCAGTGCCAGCACGACCGCGCCAATGAAAAGGCCAACGATGCCCATGGATACGGCGCCACCAATGGCGCCGATCAGAATCACAAGCATGGGCGTCTTCAGCCCCCGGCCGAGGAAAAGGGGCTTGAGGAAGGTATCACTGCCGCTCACGATGAGCGCAAAGATAAGGAATACCGTGGCCGCGAAGCCGTCGGCAACGGAGAAGTACCACACCGCAATTGGGCCGAGAATGATCAGGGGTGGCAACTGGATGATTGCCAGCACGAGTACGCCGCCGGCAATCAATCCTGCGGCGGGAACACCTGCAATGACCAGACCGATGGCACTGGCGACGGCCTGAATCGCGGCAACGCCAAGCACCCCCTTGAACACACTGCGAATGGTGCCAATCGACATATCCGTTAGCGCCGCGCCACTGCCAGCGCCTGCCAGACTGCTGGCAATATTCTTCGCGGCCCGATGGCCGTCTGCGGCGACCGTGAACAACGCGGCGGCGATGATGATGGAAAAAATGAACTGGAAAACGGTGAGCACGGTGTGACCGGCAAAGGAAACCGCCTTGGTGCCTGCCGCCCTGATCTGGCTTTCATATTGATTAAGCGTCTGTTCAAGGTCAGCCGATGCCTGCGACCACGCCTCGAATACCTTTTCACCGACCAGTGGCCACTCGGCGACGCTTTCATTTGGCGGCGGAACGGACACTGAACCACCCTGCATGGTCTCGCCAACGTACTTGAGCGCGCCAACGGTGGAGTCTGCAAGAAGCCATGCCGGTATCACGATCACCGAGATTCCGAGTAGCGCGATGGCAATCGCCGCGGTTTTTGGCCGGCCGCCGAGCCGGCTCGACAGCGACAGGAAGAAGGGATAGAGCGCAACGCTGATGATGATGCCCCAGACCACTATGGCCAGGAAAGGCTGGACAATGCGAAAGCAGATCCAGAACAACAGCACGACGCCAGCGATCTGCAGGAAGGACGCCATGGCGTTAGCCAGAAACGTTTGATCAACTTTCGAACTGTCGGCACTGCTCATAGCCATTCCCCAAAAAGCCCGGCGAGGCTCGAAATTGTAACTCAATCCAGCCGGCACCGGTTTCGCTGACGGATTCTGAAACTGCTTTGCAGGCAAGGCGGCGCGGACCGAATTGGCGGAAATCGGATACGCCGCACTCAAAGGCGACTTCTCCGGGTGTTGCTGGCGCGTTATCGTATACCCGGCCGCATTCGGGTGGCGTATCAATTCAACACACGCAACAGACAATGAAAAAATCAAAGCAGTTCCTGCTCACTCTACTTACCACGAGCATCGCTGTACCGGTCTATGCCCAGGCACCAGAGGCAGGCGGTGAGGCAACTACAGCTGACGTGCAGCCTGAAGCCGTCATTGAGGAGCAAGCAGCCGAAGTTGAGCCCGACTCCAACAGAGAAGAGAAATTAGCGTCCGACGTTGAGAGCGAAGCCGCGGCGGAACCGAGTGAGAGTCCGGCGTCCACGCTCAAGCCGCTGCCTGCCGACGTCGTCAGTGGCTTCCAGGCACGCCTCGACGAAATCTCAAGCCTGCAGGCGCTGGTCGCAGATCTCGACCGACGGCGACTTGCTGTTGAGGGTGTGCGGGCCGACGTATTTTCCCGACGCATGGATGACGTTTGGTCAACACTGTTTGAGAGCGCACTCGGCCTTGCGAGAGACGTTGTGCAACAGCGCGATGCCGGCTTTGATGTGTCGTATGCCCTGGACCGGCTTGTGCGCGACCTCGAGGGGTTTCCGGACCAGGCAATCGCGGCCATGGATCGCATAAGCTCGGGGGTTTCGTTGCCGAGCAGCGACATGAGCGCGGCGGAACTCGTTGTCAGTGACCGCAAACTGCTGGTGGCAGTTGAGCGCTTCGACCGCGTGCTCAATTCCCTGTTCCTCTACATAGGCGTCGCCGAAGCCTTAGGAGTTGACGCGGCCGATGTGCGGGAATTTCTTGTCAAACGCCTCGCTGACAGCGTCGCCAGCCGCTCCACGTACCTCGCCCTTGCCATCGAGGATGTCGGTATTGTGAGAGGCGCGGCTGCCGTGTTGCCCAACGACGCGACCCTGCCTGCCCAGGTGCTTGCCGCCGAGTCACGCGTCAAGAACGCGTCGGCCTCGCTGCAGGAGGCCGTTCGCCAGATGAACCAGCTCGGGCTCGATACCCGGCAGTATCGCCAGCAGATTCTGGTGGCAACCGGCCAGCTCACCACCGACGTGCTGGACGTCGGCGTTGTCGGCGGGCTCGTGGCCGACTGGACCGAGTGGCTCTATGACATCACCCGAACAGAAGGCCCGAGGCTCGTGCTTCAGGCGACGCTCTTCGTCCTGATCATCTGGCTGTCGCTTCGACTTCGCAGGGTGGTCGGGGCCCTGGCCTCAAAGGCGCTGCAGGCCTACGACGTTAATATGACCCACCTGCTCCGGCGGATGATAATTTCGTTGACGGGGAATCTCGTCTTCCTGTTTGGCCTGCTGATCGCACTCTCACAGATTGGCGTGTCTCTTGGCCCGCTGCTGGCTGGCCTCGGAATCGCGGGCTTCATCATCGGCTTTGCGCTTCAGGACACGCTTGCCAAGTTTGCCTCTGGATTGATGATTCTGCTGTATCGGCCGTTTGATGTCGGCGACGTCGTGGAAGCGGGCGGCGTCAGCGGCAAGGTCGACCGAATGAGCCTGGTCAACACCACCTTTAAAACCTTCGACAACCAGGTGCTCGTCGTACCCAATGACCTGATCTGGAAAACAGTGATTACCAACGTAACCGACCAGAAGACGCGGCGCGTCGACATGACGTTCAACATTGCCTACCACGACGACACCGACAAGGCGAAGGCAATACTCAAGGAAGCGGCCACCAGCTACGACAAGGTGCTTGCTGACCCCGCGCCGATGGTCAAGGTGAGCAGCCTCGGCGACTCCGCTGTCGCCCTTATCCTGAGACCGTGGGTCAGAACGAGCGACTATTGGGAGACCTACTGGGATCTAACCGAAATCGTGAAGAAGCGCTTTGACGAGGAAGGCATTACGATTCCGTTCCCGCAGCGCACCGTACACAACGCGGCGGAGTAACTGGCGTGTGGGTTCTCGACCAGGAACTCACGGGTTTTGGCGACGTCGAGACTGCGCGTGGCAACGGCCATTGACGGCTCGCAATGTTCCCGGGAGGCGCTCGTTCGAGCTTTTGGTATACCATTCGCTTCACGCAGAGCGTATTTGTCCGGAATTCGCCCACTGCCACCTGTAGTAACCATAAGCGATTTGATGGAAATGAAAGACTGTCCCCGACTCACCGAGATGGGCGTGCTGCACCCCGACCAGATTGACCATTACTCCGTCAACAGCATCGACTACACCGATGTACTTCGCATCGTGTACGAGCGCCCCAGGGGCTCGGTACTCCCTGAGAGCCGTACCTATAAGTTTCCGCGGGTGCAGCGCTCCAAGACGGTAAAAAGCGGCAGCGGAAAAACCGACGTGGTCATGGAGAGCGATCCGTGCCTGACCGAAGCGCTCGACGAGCTGGCTGCGCTGATGGCGCAAAAGGGCCAGAAAAAAGACGTGGCCACAGCGGTTCTGGAGGAGCTCCGGCACCTGGAGGAAGAGGCGTCCCACCGCATCGAAAGCATCCGCGAGC
>JBCAXP010000300.1:0-6170 GCA_038533995.1 Pseudomonadota bacterium | reverse complement strand
CCATGCCAGTGTCGCTGAGGTAGAAGTTGGCCTGGTCGAGCAGCGAGAACGGCGGCAGTACCGCAGCACCGGCCGGACCCGTCGTTGCGCCCGCCCACGCGTAGTTGGTGCCGCCAGACTCGGAGTTCAGTGAAGACAGGCCAAGGCGCCCACCGAGCGTCTCGATCCAGTTGTCACCGTTACTGATGGTGTTGGAACTGTAAGGCGGCAGCGGCAGCGGAATAAAACTCTGGATGTTGCCCGTGTCGGACAGGCTGTCGCCGAACACAACCATCTGTGAGTAGTTCGATGCGTTGGCGGCGCCCGCTCCCAGGGCTAAGGTTGCCGCGCAGGCCAGTAGCGCGCCGCGGCGGAATGCAGTTGATTTCATGTTTGATGAGCCTCTCGTCGTTCTTATTGGGTCAATCTGACGCAGTCGGAATAAAACAAGGCCCCGCTTTTGACGGCGGGGCCCTGTTGGTATCAGTTCGTCTGGCCAATCAGCCAGGACTGATCGCCGGGCATCGCGTCAGGCTGCCCGGCGCACAACGCCAATCAGGCGCTGCGGCGACCGAAGCCGGCGAAGCCCAGCAGTGCCGAGCCCATCAGCCACACAGCGGCCGGCACCGGAACGGCTGCCAGCTCGAAGCTGCCTTCGAACTTCACGGCTTCCGTGGCGCCCGGGATGCAACCCGCGGTGGAGAAGAACAGGCAGACCTGGCCGTTGCCGGTGGTGAGGTCAAACACCACGAAAGCACCGTTGCTGCTGAACGGCGGCACGAGGAACTCGATAAGCAGCTCGCCGCCGTTGAGCTGGCCTGCAGCGTCAGCGGTGCCCATCGAGCCGTTCGAACCAGCGATGCCAAGACCGGAGTCGAGGATCAGCGGGTTGTCGTTGACCGGGTCACCCACAGGGCCGCTGACAGGCAGCGCAGGGTTGAACACCTGGAACGTGAAGGCACCAACGTCTGCGTCGGTGAACGAGCCGTTCGGATCGACATCAATTTCAATCTGACCGGTGATGGTCGTGCCAACGTCAAGCGAGGCGAAGCTGTCGCAGGTCGCCGTGCACAGCGTCACGGTGGACGTGTAGTTGTAAATTGCAGCCTGGGCGCCCGCACTCATGGCCGACAGACCAAGCAGTGCCGCGAACGATACGACCGCGCGTTTTGTTTTCGTCATGTTAATGAACCCCTAAACATTTATTATTGGTTCGCCGCCCCTTGCCTTGAAGGAGGCCGGCTCATTTCCTTAAGAGCAGGCCAACTCGTTGCTGACAGCGCTGTCTCAATGCCCCGGCATTTCATAGCATGCCTTGTCTGGAACACTGATCCACTTGTTGATTCAGCCGTCGCACTGCCGTTGCCGGCAGCCCGATTGCGGTCGCATGAAACGCTCGCGCAGGGCGGCGAAGAATCGGGGAAATCTTCGCATAGGACATCTGCTGTGTCTATCTACGTTTACCGTAATAACAAGACTCTACATCCATTATGTAAAAAACGCGCCGCCCTGCCCCGGGTACCTTGACATGGCCACGGAAAGCACTATGTTGCTCAGTCTGCCGGGTGTTAAGCGCGCCCGGCTGGCGACACACGTATTCTCATGCCTGCACCAGTGAAGACAAATGGCAAGCTGCGCGACCGACTGGCCAGCCGCGTGACGCTCGTCGAAGTAGACCAGACCCTGGCGGACGAACTGGAAAAACGCCTGCCGGGTTCGCTTGTTGTCGAGCGGATGCCGGGCGTCGAGCAGCTGCTCACCGCCTCGGGCCTCGGCACGCTCTCGGCAGAGGCACTCGTGCTGGGCACAGAGCTCGAAGAACCACTCGCCGTTGCCGAACGCATTCACACGCTGGACAAAAACATCCAGATCATCGTGCTGTGCTCCGACAAGGTCCATGACGCACTGCAGAAAAAAGAGAGCGTCAAGCGCGGGCACGGTGACCAGGTGGTCATTCACAGCCGCGAAGACATCGCCGAGCTGCCCGGCGTGGTCAAGATGGCCATCAAGCGTGCCCGCCGCCGCTGCAGTTACCGGCGCAACGGCCATGCTCAGGATACGGCCGAGGACACCGGTTCCGGGCAGCAGGAAATCTCCCATTACCTCGACAACCTGCTCGATCACGCGCCCATCGGCATGCTCACCGTCGATCGGGACGGGCGCATTCTGACGCTCAACCGCCGTGCCCGGGCCATCCTTGGCGTCAGCGAGAGCGACGTGATCCTGACGCCTGTAACCCGCCTGTTTGCCGCGGCCGACCAGAGGCGCGTCGATGAACTGCTCGCCAATGCCGGACAGGAGGCAGACACCGACGCGGCCGCGAGCTTTGTGCTGGGGGCGGACACCGACGACCGGCGCTACGTCGAAGTCACCGCCTCCGCAATCGATACGCGCAGCGGGGAGCCCGGGGCGATGGTGATTCTCCACGACGTAACCGACCGCGTGCATGCCGAGCAAAAACGCGTGCGCGCCGCCGTCGCACTCCAGGCCAGCGAAGACCGGTTCATGGAGCTGGCGGAAGTCATGCGTATGATCCCCTGGGAGTCCGACCCGGTGACCGGACGATTCACCTTCGTCGGTGAGCAGGCAGAGGAAATTCTTGGCTATCCTCTCGAAAAGTGGAGCGAGGAACGCTTCTGGAGCCGAACGATTCATCCGGAAGACCGAGCCTGGGCACTCGACTTCTGCGAGCACAACCGGCGGCGGCTGCAGAACTATGATTTCGAATACCGCATGGTGGCCGCCGATGGCGACATCGTGTGGCTGCATGACGTCGTCAACGTCGTGAGAAACGAAGAAGGCACCATCGTGAAGCTACGGGGCTTCATGATGGATGTAACCGAGCGCAAGGCTAACGAAAAATCTGCCGCCGGCCATGACGCCGCTGGTTAGTAAGACTCAAGCACGCAAAATTAACGAAAACGTCATCGCGTGAGGGAATTCGAAGACAGACGTCGCCATTGACGACGGGGCGCTTAAGGCGCGAGACCCGAGAAACGCACTGCGGTGCAGCAAAAAGAAAAACCGGCGCCAGTTTGCCAGAGTGTGACCGTCGTCACATTTCCTGAATATCCGGCGACGTAGAATAACCGCTCGGAAGAGCTACTATTAAAACGATAAGAGCGCGCACACATGGAACGGGATACGGATCAAGGCAGCAAGGGCCCCACGGCTCCTCTAACCCAGCTCAACGGCACTGCAGCAAGCGCGGATGCCCGGCCAGACTGGGATCCGTACGCGGTGTGGCTGACCCACATCATGAAGACACCGGAACCCGTCGACGGCGTGAACCCGGACACCCTGCAACACGATAGTGTGCGGACCCAGACCGCCCAGCAAGACACTGGCAACCACACGACAAGGGCTGACCAGAGCTGGAACCCCTACGCCGTGTGGCAGTCGCTTATCAAGAGCTGAGACAGCGCAGCGGCACCGCCGCGCTGTACTAGTACCGCAGCAGTGCGGAACCCCAGGTAAAGCCACCCCCGAACGCCTCGAGGAGCAGCAGGTCGCCCCGCTGCACCCGGCCATCGCGAACCGCAACGTCCAGCGCCATCGGTACCGACGCCGTTGACGTGTTGCCGTGGTCCTGCACGGTCAGAATCACCCGATCCATCGGCACATCGAGCTTCTTCGCCGTGGCCTGGATAATGCGAATGTTGGCCTGGTGCGGAATCAGCCAGTCAATATCGCTCTTGTCGAGCCCGTTGGCCTCAAGCGTTTCGGAGGCAATGCGCCCGAGCGTCTTGACCGCCACCTTGAACACCTCGTTACCTTTCATCTGAACGAAGTCGTTGCCTGACTTGAGGTCGTCAAAACCCTTCGAGACGCCGGACGGGAAATACAGGAGGTCCTTGTACTTGCCGTCGGCATGCAGATGCGTTGAGAGAATGCCGGTTTCATCGGACGGCTGCAGAATGGCGGCACCCGCGCCGTCACCAAACAGCACGCACGTCTGCCTGTCGCTCCAGTCAACAATTCGCGACAGCGTTTCCGCGCCCACCACGAGCGCGCACTTGGCATCGCCGGCGCGTACGAATTTGTCCGCAATGCTCAGTGCATAGATGAAGCCCGTGCAAGCCGCTTCGAGGCTGAACGCGGTGCAGCCGTGAATGCCGAGCCGGTCCTGTAGAAGGCAGCCGAGATTGGGAAATACCTGGTCGGGCGTCGTGCTGCCCACCACAACGAAGTCGATGTCTTGACTGGAAACGCCGGCGGCCTCCATGGCCATGCGCGCAGCGCCCTCGGCCAGGTCGCAGGTGGTCTCGCCTTCTCGCGCAATGTGGCGGCGCTCTATGCCGGTGCGCGTACGAATCCACTCGTCGGTGGTATCGACCGTCTTTTCGAGATCGAAGTTGGTAACGACGTTGTCGGGGAGACAGCGGCCAGTGCCGGAAATTCTCGAATACATGTAGGTGACCTGTCTCAGCGTGCCTTCGATTACGGTGCTTGGGTTTCGGTTAACTGGGTTTCCAGCAGGCGGCTGATCTGCACCGGCACGCCCTTGTCCACTTCGAGCATTGCGGAGCGGATGGCGGTCTGCCAGGCAACGCTGTCAGCGCTACCGTGACTCTTGATTACTATGCCGTTCAACCCTACAAGGCTCGCGCCATTGTAGCGCCTTGGATCGAGACTTGCCTGCAGCGAGCGCAACACAGGCAGCGCGGCCAGTCCCGCGAGCCTGCTCGCCCAGTTCTTTCGGAAGCGCCGGCGGGTTTGCAGGGCCACGAATCGCGCGAGGCCCTCCATGGTCTTTAGAGCGACGTTGCCGGTGAAGCCGTCGCTCACGATTACGTCGGCGGCACCGGAGAAAATGTCGTTGCCTTCGACAAAGCCCACGTAATTCAGGCTGCTGCTTTCAAGCTGCGCAGCAGCCTCGCGGATGGCGTCTGTACCTTTGATCTGTTCCTCGCCGATGTTCAGCAACGCGACGCGCGGCCTTTCAATGGCATAGATGTCGGAGACGACCACTGTGCCCATGACCGCAAACTCGAAGAGTTGCCGTGCATTGCAGTCAGCGTTGGCGCCAAGGTCCAGCATGCAGGTGCGGCCCCCGCGGGCCGGAACGGCAGAGATGATGGCGGGTCGGGAGATACCGGGCAGCGTCTTGAGCGCGAACCGGGCGATGGCCATCAGGGCACCGGTATTGCCGGCGCTGACGCACGCCTGCGCCTCGCCGGCCTTAACGGCGTCGATGGCAAGGCGCATGGACGAAGACTTTTTACGGCGCACGGCGTCGCGCGGCGCCTCGTCCATCGCGACGACGTCCGGGGCGTGGCGAAGCTCCACGCGTGCGGCAGCGTCCGCCGGCAGGTCCGACAAAAGGGAGTTGAGTTGGCCCTCGTCGCCGAACAGGAGCACTCGCAGCCCTGGCGCCTCTGTCAGCATCGCGCACACGGCATCGACGGCCGGGGATGCTCCCCGGTCGCCGCTCATCGCGTCAACGCTGATGGTAAGAAGGTCGCGCATGCGGCAAGGCCGACGGTTCGGCCTCGCTCGTGCTCGTTAGTGTTGATTGACCGGCAGGCAATGCCGGACAGTCGTTATTCGTCGTCGAGCCCGGTGTCGATGACCTTCCGGCCACGGTAGTAACCGTCGGCACCGACGCGATGACGAAGGTGGGTTTCGCCAGTGGTCTGGTCCACGGACAGGGCCGGCGACTTCAGCGAGTCGTGGGAACGGCGCATGCCACGGCGGGACGGGGTCTTCCTGCTTTTCTGTACAGCCATGTCTTTACTCCAGCAAGCCGGTCAGTCCGACTGCAATTTCTTCAGTATCGCGAACGGGTGGCGCTTTTCTTCGCCTTCCGCTTCTGAACCCTCCAATGCAGGGTCTTCATCAGCGGTGTCCGTCGCGCGGTAATCATTCATCAACGCTGCCAGGTCGCCACAGTCTGCCGGGTCCGTGTGCATCGGCACCGGGGGCAGCGCCAGCAGAATGTCGTCTTCGAGAAGGTCGCGCAGCAACAGCGTGCGAGCGTCGCCCGTAACCAGCTCATAACCCGCTGGCGCCGGCGTCGACTCGGACGCCGCAACCGCAAGTTTCACATCGATCGATACCGGCACGTCTGCGGGTTCGAGGCAACGCTGGCATTGCAATGCCAGGGTGCCGTTAACCGTTCCGGAAACCAGTATCTGGTCAGCGTCGCCGACCTCGACCGCCAGGTCTACGTGCAGTGTGCCGTCGCCTGC
>JBCAXP010000299.1:0-6179 GCA_038533995.1 Pseudomonadota bacterium | reverse complement strand
GGCCGGTGCACGCGTGCTGCTCAACATCAACGCCTCGCCGTTTGAGATCGACAAGCAGGATGAGCGCGAGCACATCCTGAACAGCCGCGCGACGGAAACCGGTCTGCCGATACTCTACGTCAACCTGGTTGGCGGTCAGGATGAGCTGGTGTTCGACGGTGGCAGCTGCGTGATGGCCGCCGACGGAAACGTTATCGCTCGCGCGGCCGCGTTTGCTGAGGCGATGCCGCTTGTCGAACTCGACGACGCGACCGGTGCGCCTCAGCCCGGCGAGCTGACCGAACAGCTTGCGCTGGAAGAAAGCGTTTACAGCGCACTTGTACTCGGCACCCGCGACTACGTCGTCAAGCACGGCTTTCCGGGTGTGGTTGTCGGGTTGTCCGGCGGTATTGACTCCGCCATGACGCTGACGATCGCCAGCGACGCAATCGGCGCAGACAAGGTGCGTGCCGTTCTGATGCCCTCGCGGTACACCTCGCAAATGAGTATCGACGATGCCATCGCGCAGGCCGAGACGCTGGGCGTGCAGCACACCACGCTCCCCATCGAACCAATGTTTCAGTCGGTGCTGGACACCCTGGCGGACGAGTTCGCCGGCCTGGAACCGGATACCACTGAGGAGAATATCCAGGCCCGCTGCCGCGGCATTCTGCTGATGGCGCTGTCGAACAAGTCCGGGCGCATGGTGCTGACGACCGGTAATAAGAGCGAGATGGCGGTCGGCTACGCGACGCTGTATGGCGATATGGCCGGCGGCTTTGCGCCCATCAAGGACTGCAGCAAGACGCTGGTATACCGCCTTGCGCGATATCGAAACACGCTGGCGGGAGAAGAAGGCCCGGCCATTCCCGAGCGGGTCATCACGCGGCCACCGACCGCCGAGCTTCGCGAGGACCAGAAAGACAGCGATTCGCTGCCGGACTACTCGGTGCTCGATCCGATTCTCGAGGCGTTCATCGTGGACGATCTCTCAGTGGATGATATCGTCGCGCTGGGCTACGAGCGCGCGGTGGTCGGGCGCGTGCTCAGCATGGTGAAGCGGGCGGAGTACAAGCGTCGGCAGGCGCCACCGGGCGTACGAATAAGCAGCCGGGCGTTCGGCCGTGACTGGCGTTACCCGATTACGTCTGGTTATCGATGGTGAAAGGGTCTTAAGGGCAGGGCGCCCTGTGCCGCGACTTACTTCGGCGGAGTCGGTGCGCTCATCTGCTGGCCGATGCGCAGCGACTTCCGTGAGCCTGTCTCGCTGAGGCCGGCGTCGGGCGCTTCCGGTTCCTCTGGCAGTGCCGCCGTCGCGGAGCTCGGGACGCCTTCTCCGAAGTTGGTGTTGTAAACCCGCCGGGAGTCGTCAGCCAGGTCGTCGAGGCCAAGTCCGGCGTAGGCGGCAATCTGCACGTTGAGCGCGTCTGCCACGGCTGGCGCCTGCGGGTAATTTTCCAGGATGTACTTGGAGCGGTTAATTGCGGCGACGTAAGCCTTGCGCTTCAGGTAGTACTCGGCCACGTGCTTTTCGTAGTCAGCGAGCCGGTTGCGCAGGAACGCCATGCGCTGCGCGGCGTCGTCAGCATACTTGCTGTCCGGGAACATCCGCGCAAGTGTCGCGAAGTTGTTGAATGCTTTCGTGGCATCCGAGGGCGGCCGCTTCGTGAGGTCAACCCGGAACATGCGCTCCAGCCAGGTGCGGTCACGTTCGAAGTACACCAGCCCCTTGAGGTAGTACGCGTAGTCGACGTTGACGTGGCGCGGGTTCTCGCGAATGAACTTGTCCGCAGCGTCCACGGCCGCCTCGGCCTGGCCGCCCTTGTGGTACGCGTAGATCAGGTCGAGCTGCGCCTGCTTGGTGAACTCGCTGAAGGGGAACCGGACTTCGAGCGCTTCGAACCAGCCCACGGCGTTGCCGTAGGAGCCGGCCTTGAGCGCCGAGTCGCCTTTGCGGTACATCTCCTCGTCGGAGTTGCCGCCGCGGCTGCTGGCAGACCCGCCGCAGCCGGTGACCACGACTACGCTCGCGGCAAGGGCGCAGGCAATGAGGGTCCTGGTGATCGAATTCTGGGTAGTGCTAGTCAACGTTTGTCTATTCGCTTGCGTTCAGTCCGCCCGTTCAGTCTGCCAGTGCGGCCCGCCAGGTGGCGTCCCGATTGGCACTGGGCTCCGGGGCCGCCGCCAAGCGTCCCGCGAAGTGGTGGCCAGTATACCGTAAACTGCACGCAACTCGTGCATCCGGATACCCCTTGTGGAGACTGAATCCAATGACCTCACGGGCATAATCCCGGAATCCGAGGCCGGTTCTCGTCTGGACCAGAGTCTGGCCCGAATGTTCCCGGATTTTTCCCGTTCCCGGCTGAAGCGCTGGGTGGAAAACGGCCAGGTAACCGTGGACGGCAAGGTGCCGCGGCCGCGCGACAAGGTGCTCGGTGGCGAGACGGTTCAGCTTCGCCCAACACCCGAGGTTCGCGCCACATCCGTTCCCCAAGCCATTGAATTGGATGTAGTTTACGAAGACGATTCGATAATCGTCGTTAACAAGCCGGCGGGGCTCGTGGTGCATCCCGGCGCTGGCAACCCCGACCGAACGCTGGAAAATGCGCTGCTTCATCACGACGGCGCCCTCGCAGCCCTGCCGCGCGCCGGCCTGGTTCACCGGCTCGACAAGCTCACAAGCGGCCTGCTCGTGGTTGCCCGCACCGAGGCGGCCTACACGGCGCTCGTGGCGGCGATGCAGGAGCGGCGCATCAAGCGGCACTACGAGGCCGTATGCACCGGCGTTATGACAGGCGGCGGTACGGTAGATGCGCCGCTGGCGCGGCATCCGGTTGATCGCAAGCGCATGGCGGTCCGTGATGGCGGCCGGCACGCGGTTACGCACTATCGAGTACGCACGCGCTATCGCGGGCATACCCACGTTGACGTGCAGCTTGAAACGGGGCGCACTCACCAGATTCGGGTGCACATGGCCCACATTCGCTACCCATTGGTGGGCGATCCGGTCTACGGCGGCCGGCTGATGCTCCCGAAGGGCGCCTCGGCGGCGCTCACTGAGGAATTGCGCCGCTTTCGCCGCCAGGCCCTGCATGCGGCCCGTCTGGGGCTCGAGCACCCGGTTAGCGGATCGTCGATGGACTTCGAGGCGCCCCTGCCGGACGATTTCCAGAACCTGCTCGCCGTGCTCGCGGCAGACGCACCGGCGTGAGCAGGCCCCCGCTAATTTTTCCCGAGTGGCCCGCGCCGGCGGGCGTGAAGGCCGTGAGTAGCCTGCGCACTGGCGGTGTCAGCGCAGCCCCATGGCAATCGCTGAACCTTGGTGCGCACGTCACCGATGTTCCGGAGCACGTTGCCGAGAACCGGCGCCGCTTTGCCGCCGCCGCGGTTCTGCCGTCGGCGCCGGCGTGGCTTTCCCAGGTGCACGGCACGCGCGTTATTGATGCAGCTGTCGGTGCAGACCCGCCACCGGAGGCCGACGGTGCCTTTACCACTCGTGCTGGCATCGTGTGCGCGGTACTGACCGCGGACTGTCTGCCTGTGCTGTTGTGCGACACGCAGATGAGCTGCGTCGCGGCCGTGCACGCCGGCTGGCGCGGTCTCGCTGCCGGGGTGCTGGAAGCGGCCGTGGGCGAACTGGAAGCAGTGGCGAAGCCTCAGAACCTGATGGCCTGGCTCGGTCCCGCGATTGGCCCGGAGGCCTTCGAGGTTGGCGGCGAGGTTCGCGAACAGTTCGTCGCCGAGGATGAACGTGCGAGTGCTGCGTTCCAGCGTCACGGCGAGCGCTGGCTGGCCGACCTGCCGGCCCTTGCTCGTGCGCGGCTGGCCGGGTGCGGTGTACACGCCGTTTACGGCGGAGACCACTGCACGTTCAGTGATTCGGCACGTTTTTTTTCCTACCGCCGGGATGGACAGACGGGCCGCATGGCAACGGCCATCTGGCTTGACCCGTAGGAGCGGCTTCCAGCCGCGACCGGGACGCGTACCGGTCAGTTTATCGCGGCAGGGATGCCGCTCCTACGGGGTGGAGGGTAGGAGCGGCTTTGATCTCCAGGGATGGAGTGAATGCCGAGGATTGCAGGAGCAATCCCGGCCAGCTGCGAAGGGCGCCGCTGCATCTTGAATTTGTGCCGCGAAGCCCAATATTTCGGGTAAGCGAGAAAAGGGCAGCTGCACCGCGCGGTCGGCCTTTCTAACCGAAGATTACTGCGGAGTGTGCGACATGCGCATGGACAAACTGACAAGCAAATTCCAGATGGCGCTGGCCGACGCCCAGTCGTTGGCGGTCGGGCGTGACAACCAGTTCATCGAGCCTGCTCATCTGATGGTCGCCATGCTGGACCAGCAGGGCGGCAGCGCCCGGCACCTGCTGACCAAAGCCGGCGCCAAGGTGGACCTGCTGCGCTCGCAGCTTGGCGATCAGCTCGATCGCCTGCCGCGCGTTGAGGGCAGTGCCGGCGATGTGCACGTGTCCAATGACCTGGGGCGCCTGCTCAACGTTTCCGACAAGCTCGCGCAGAAGCGCAAGGACCAGTACATCTCCAGCGAGCTGTTTGTCCTGGCCGCCGCTGATGACAAGGGCGCGCTCGGCGAGGCCATGCGCGAGGCTGGCGTGGTGCGCGGTGCCGTGGAGAAGGCCATCGACGACCTTCGCGGCGGCGAGCAGGTCAATGACCCCAACGCCGAAGACACGCGGAAGGCGCTGGAGAAATACACCGTGGATCTCACCGAGCGCGCCGAACAGGGCAAGCTCGATCCGGTGATCGGTCGCGACGAAGAGATTCGCCGCGCCGTGCAGGTGTTGCAGCGGCGTACGAAAAACAATCCGGTGCTGATTGGCGAGCCCGGTGTTGGCAAGACCGCGATCGTCGAGGGCCTCGCCCAGCGCATCGTGAACGGTGAAGTGCCGGAAGGCATCAAGGGCAAGCGCATCCTGTCACTGGACATGGGTGCACTGATCGCCGGCGCGAAATTTCGCGGCGAGTTTGAGGAGCGCCTCAAGGCGGTGCTGAATGACCTCGCGAAGCAGGAAGGCCAGGTCATTCTGTTCATCGACGAACTACACACGATGGTGGGCGCTGGCAAAGCCGAGGGTGCGATGGACGCCGGCAACATGCTCAAGCCCGCGCTGGCGCGCGGCGAGCTGCACTGCGTCGGTGCGACCACGCTGGACGAGTATCGCCAGTACGTCGAGAAAGACGCCGCGCTGGAGCGGCGCTTCCAGAAAGTACTGGTGGACGAGCCGAGTGTCGAAGACACCATCGCCATTCTGCGCGGCCTGAAGGAACGCTACGAAGTGCACCACGGCGTTGAGATTACCGACCCGGCTATCGTTGCGGCGGCCACGCTGTCGCATCGCTACATTTCCGACCGGCAGCTTCCCGACAAGGCTATCGACCTCGTGGACGAGGCCGGCTCGCGCATCCGTATGGAAATCGATTCCAAGCCGGAGGCGCTCGACAAGCTCGACCGTCGGCTGATCCAGCTCAAGATCGAACGCGAGGCGCTTAACAAGGAAAACGACGACGCGTCCGTCAAGCGGCTTCAGGATCTCGAAGAGGAGCTCGGCGGCCTTGAGCGCGAGCTTGCTGATCTCGAGGAAATCTGGAAAGCCGAGAAGGCCGCGGTGCAGGGCACAACGCACCTGAAGGAAGAGCTGGAGCGCGCCCGCATCGAGCTGGAGACGGCGTCGCGGGCCACTGATCTTGCGCGCATGTCGGAGCTGCAGTACGGGCGCATTCCGGAACTGGAAAAGCAGATTGCCGCCGCCGAGGCGCAGGGCCCGCAGGACACCCAGCTGCTACGCACCAAGGTCACTGACGAAGAGGTGGCTGACGTTGTGTCGCGCTGGACCGGCATCCCCGTGTCCAAGATGCTCGAAAGCGAGAAGGAAAAACTGCTTCGCATCGAAGAGGAGCTCGGCAAGCGGGTCATAGGGCAGCTTGAAGCATCGCGCAGCGTGGCGAACGCCATTCGGCGTGCGCGTGCCGGCCTGTCGGATCCGAACCGGCCGACCGGGTCGTTCCTGTTTCTCGGTCCCACCGGCGTTGGCAAGACGGAGCTGACAAAGGCGCTGGCCGCTTACCTGTTCGACACCGACCAGGCGATGGTGCGAATCGACATGTCCGAGTTCATGGAGAAGCACTCCGTGGCGCGGCTGATCGGTGCGCCGCCGGATTCGTAGCCGACGTAGCCCGGCG
>JBCAXP010000298.1:0-6212 GCA_038533995.1 Pseudomonadota bacterium | reverse complement strand
CCTCTATCTCAGTGAGATCGGCTTCTCGCCGCTGCTGACCGCCGAACAGGAGGTGTACTACGCCCGCAGGGCCCTGCAGGGCCACGAGCCCTCACGCCGGCGCATGATCGAAAGCAACCTGCGCCTTGTGGTGAAGATTGCACGGCGTTACCTGAATCGCGGGCTGCCGCTGCTCGATCTCATCGAGGAGGGTAACCTCGGGCTCATCCACGCCGTGAAGAAATTCGATCCGGAGCGCGGCTTCCGCTTTTCCACGTATGCCACATGGTGGATCAGGCAGACCATTGAGCGGGGCATCATGAACCAGTCCCGTACCATCCGGTTGCCGATTCACGTCATCAAGGACATCAACTGCTGCCTGCGCGCGTCGCGCGAACTTACCCAGGCCAATGACCGGCCGCCGACCCCGGACGAGGTCGCTTCGCAGGTTGGCAAACCGGTGTCGCAGGTGCGCAGACTGCTCGGCCTTAACGAGCGCGTAACGTCCGCGCATGCGCCGGTTGGTCAGCAGGGCGAGCGCAGCGTGCTGGACGCGCTGCCGGACGAAGAGGGCGAGGATCCCTGGGTCAGCGTTCAGCATCACGAGGTGAACTCGGCCCTGGACAAGTGGGTCGGGCACCTGAGTGACAAGCAGCGCGCGGTGGTAGAGCGGCGCTTTGGACTGCATGGCCATGAACGGGCGACGCTGGAGCAGGTCGGCGCGGAAATCGGGGTGACGCGCGAACGCGTGCGGCAGATCCAGCTCGACGCGCTGTCGCAGCTACGCTCGGTGATGGAGCGTCACGGTCTCAGCGTCGATACGGTTTTCGACTGAAAGGCCTTCTAATCAGCTGACTAGCTTCCACTCTTCAGGTGGAGTCTCAATTCGTTGGCTGCAGGATTCCTGCCACGACGCGCCGTTGCTCGGTGACAAGGATGTTGTAGGTTCGGCAGGCAGCCGCCGTATCCATCACCTCGAAACCGATGCCGCGGCCGAGCACGTCCGCAGAAAGCGCCGCTGGCGGAAAGCGAAGCGCCGCGCCGGTCCCGATCAGTATGATTTCCGGCTCCATCGCCACAAGGGGTTCAAGGTGTGGCCATTCGAGTGTTTCTGCTGACGTTGCCGGCCAGTCTGGCTCGAGGGTGTCGGCACTGACGATCAGGTTGCCGGTAAGCCACTGGCCGCCAATCTTGATCCGGTTACGCTCCATCGCCGTGATGACGTTTGCGCTGCCGGGTGTTTCCAGGGTCAATTGCATGGCCGTACAATACCCAAAGACCCTTTCCGGCGAAACTGCCCGCAAAACCTGCCCATCTGCCTCGTATGACCGTTCCGCAAGCCTCAACGCCGGGCGACGCCTGCCTGTACGTCGGCGCCTCCTTTACGCCGGATTGCACCGCTACCAACGGCCTGCGGTTACCAGCGCTGCGGCGCGTTGTGGCGCGAGCGCAGCGCGTGGCGGTGCCTGTGAACGACGCGGTGTCGTTTGTGTGCTGGGCTGCCGGGCTGGATGAACAGACCTTGCCGGTTGCGGCCGTTTGCCGTTTCGCCGACACCGGCGAGACCGACGAGCTGTGCTGGCTGCGCGCCGAGCCGGTGCACATGCAGCCGGCGCAGGACAGCCTGCGGCTGCTGCCGGCGCAGCCACCGCGGAATTCTGAGGCCGCGGTGCTTGCTACCGTCGACGAGTACCTTGCGCAGGATGGCTGGCGCTTGCAGGTGACGGGGCCGCGCGACTGGTACCTCGCTGCGCCGGGTGCGCTCGAGTGCGTGACGACGCCGCCGGAGCGCGTCGTCGGCCGCGACGTGTTCGATTTTATGCCAGGGGGCGAGGACGGGCGCCGGTTGCGTAGCCTGATCAACGATGTACAGATGCTTTTTCACGCGGATGGCGCAGCTGGGGAAAGCTCCGTGAACAGCATCTGGCCGTGGGGGCAGGGCACCTGGGAACAGGTTCCGGCAGCGCCAGGCAAGGCGGTGGGTGCGGCCGTGTCCAGCCATTCCCTCGTGAGAGGGCTTTGGCGGCACTGGAACCAGCCATGCCACGCACCGGCAGCTGCAGATGGGGTGCTTGAGGCCGGCGGCTCTGCGCTTTTCATGCCCGAGCTACCGGCAGGCAACACGGGTTTTGAGGTGCTAGAGCAGGCGTGGCTGGAACCGATGCTGTCGGGGCTGTCTGCCGGGCGCTGGCGCACGCTTACATTGGTCGCTGCCAATGGCGTGGCCCTGCGAATGACACGGCGCGACCTGCGGCGCTTCTGGCGGCGACCGGCGTCGCTCGACGCAGCCGTTATGGCCTTGCACCCGGGAGCATCCTCATGAAAGTCGAATTCCGCGCGAGGCCGCAGTGCGAAACCACCCTGGCCGCGGCGCAGCGCGCAGGCTTTTCGCCACTGACCGCGCGGCTGATCGCCGGACGCGTCGAGAGCTTTTCCGGTGACCTGCGCTCCGTGGTGGAGGCGGGGCTCGGGAACTTAAGCGATCCGGAAGGCCTTCGCGATTGCGACGGGGCGGCGCGCCGGCTGGTGCGGGCTATCGCCGAACACGAACCCATCGGACTCGTCACCGACTACGACGTCGATGGCATAACCTCCCACGCGCTGCTGCTCGATGCGCTCATCGAGCACTTTGGTGTGCCCGCCGCGCAGGTACAAGGCTTCATCGGGCATCGGCTGACCGAAGGCTATGGATTGAGCGACCCGGTCGTGGACCGCATTCTCGCGGCCTCGCCGGTGCCCGCCGTCGTGATTACGGCTGACTGCGGTTCGTCGGACGAGGCGCGTATAGCACGCCTCAAGGCTGCAGGTGTAGACGTTATCGTGACCGACCATCACGGCCTTGGCGAAGCAGGTCCGCCGGCCTCGGCCTACGCAACGGTGAATCCCGTACGTGACGATTGCGACTATCCCGATGGTTCCATTGCGGGCTGCATGGTCGCGTGGCTACTGATGGCACAGGTTCGAAAGTGCCTCATCGCCGATGGCCATCTGCCAGCGGACGCGCCGAAGCTCGGCGGGCTGCTGGATTTCGTCAGCCTCGGTACGGTTGCCGACGCAGTGTCTCTGTTCAGCCCGTCAAATCGCGCCGTCGTTCAGGCCGGCCTGACGGTTATGAATCGCCTCGGGCGGCCGTGCTGGCGTGCAATGGCGCGCCTGCTAAAGCGCGAGACCTTCGTGGTCGACGACCTCGGCTTTCAGCTCGGCCCGCGCATCAACGCGCGCGGCCGCATGGACGAACCCAAGGCGGCGCTGCGTTTTTTGCGCGCCACCGACGATGCCGCGGCTGACAGCGCGCTGGCGGTGCTCGATGACAACAACCGCCAGCGCAAGGAAGCGGAGCAGCGCATGCTGGCCGTCGCGCGGGCGCAGGCCGAGTCCGCATTGACCCCTGCATCGCAGTCCACGGTCGTGTTCAACGAGGCCTTCCATCCGGGTGTGCAGGGCATCGTGGCGTCGCGGCTTGTGGAACTCACCGGCAGGCCCGCGGTGGTGTTGAGTCCGGGCCGGGAAGACGGGCAGCTGACAGGCTCCGCCCGGTCGGTTCCGGGGCTCGACATTCGCGCCGCGATTGCCGAAGCCCACGACCATTTGCCGGAGCACTTTCACGCGTTCGGCGGCCACCCCGGCGCCGCTGGCCTGACCATTGCCCGGGAGGGCCTTGACCCGTTCGTGCTGGCGTTTGCCGTTGCCGTGCGCGGGCAAATGGGTGACGTGCAGCTGGGACCGGTGTGCTGGACCGACGGCGCCCTTGAACCGATGCAGATTGCCATCGAAACGCTAAAGGAATGCGATTGCTTGAGCCCCTATGGCCGGGAATTCGAGTCGCCCGTTTTCGACGGACGCTTTGCCGTTGTCGCATTGCGACCGGTCGGTGACGGCACGCACCTGGCGCTCGAGCTGTCGGCAGGCGGACAGCAGTTTCGCGCAATCTGGTTTCGCGCACGGAAGGACGCAGAGGCGCCGCTGCCGGTGGAAGAGGGCGTGACTGTAAGATGTGCCTATCGGATGGAGCGGGACAGCTGGCGTGGTAATGACAAGGTGCAGCTCGTGGTGGTGCATGCCGCGCCCGACGGTGCATGAGCGGTTCGTCGCTTTAGGGGCAGCTCTCCTGAACACGTAGTGAGACGCGGCGATTCTGCTCGCGCCCCGCAGCCGTGCGGTTGCTGGCCACCGGGTTGTTCTCGCCGAAGCCCGTCGACGAAAGGCGCGAAGAGTCGGCGTCGAAAGCCACCAGCAGTGATTCTACCGAGGTCGCCCGTTCGCGCGAAAGGCGCAGGTTGTTGCTGGCAGAGCCGACGTTGTCCGTGTAGCCCTCCACTACGAAGCACAGTTCGGGATAGCGGTTAATCAGCTGTGCCGCGTCACGGACGATTGGACGCGAGTCGCTTGCGACGTCGGCCGAGCCGGTGTCGAAGCGAAGGCCGCGCAGCGGAACGACGTCTTTAAACTGACACCCCACGCTGTCGATGCGCGACGTCGGGGCGCTGCCCGGGCACCGGTCGAGGCGGTCGGCGATGCCGTCACTGTCACTGTCAGGTTCGCAGCCGCGGGTGTTGACGAGCGCGCCGCGGCGAGTGGCGGGGCACGTGTCGAGGCGATCGACTACGCCGTCGCCGTCGTCATCGAATTCGCAGCCCCGGTTGTCGACGGTCGCGCCGGCAGCCGTGTGCGCGCAGACGTCATCGCGGTCGGCGACCCCGTCGCCGTCGGCATCGCTGGCGGCTTGCGACGGCAGGGCACACGCAAGCATTGCGACGAGAACAGGAAGCCGGGAAACGGGGGTATTTGGCAGCATGGGCGGCATCATACAACAGGCTTTGACGCGTGTTACTATTGCGCGCCGCGCCACGCGCGACCATCATTTCTTTCACCGTTAACTCATGTCCCAAGGCGTCACCATGGAAATCAATCCCGTCCTCGCGAGTGTCGATGACCTCGAGAGCCGTACCCAGGCTCTCAGGGGGTATCTTTGACTACGACCTCAAGGCAGAACGGCTGGTAGAAGTCAGCCGCGAACTCGAGGACCCGGACATCTGGAATGACGCCGACGCCGCCCAGGCCCTGGGGCGCGAACGGGTGCGCCTTGCCGAAACGGTAGAGGGCCTGGACCGGCTGGTTGAGGGTTTCGCCGAGGCCCGCGAGCTGCTTGAACTGGCCGCCGACGAAAGCGATGAGGAAACGCTGACCGAGGTGCAGACCGACATCGACCGGTTGCGTGCAGACGTGGAGCGCCTGGAGTTTCGCCGCATGTTCTCCGGCGAAATGGATGCCAGCAACGCGTTTGTCGATATCCAGTCCGGGGCGGGCGGCACCGAGGCGCAGGACTGGGCCGAGATGCTGCTGCGCATGTACCTGAAGTGGTGTGAGAACCACGACTTCAAAGCTGAGCTTATCGAGTGTTCCGCTGGCGAAGTGGCCGGCGTGAAGAGCGCCACGGTTCGCGTCGAAGGCGACTTCGCGTTTGGCTGGCTGCGCACGGAGACCGGCGTGCACCGCCTGGTCCGCAAGTCGCCGTTTGACTCCGGCAACCGCCGGCACACGTCGTTCGCCGCGGTGTTCGTGTCACCGGAAATTGACGACAGCGTCGAAATCGAGATTGATCCCAGCGACCTGCGCATTGACGTGTACCGCGCCAGCGGCGCCGGCGGCCAGCACGTCAACCGGACGGAGTCGGCGGTCCGAATCACTCACCTGCCGACCAACACGGTCGTGCAGTGCCAGAACGACCGTTCCCAGCACAAGAACAAGGCGACCGCGATGAAACAGCTCAAGGCCAAGCTGTATGAGCTCGAGATGCTTAAGCGTCGGGAAAGCGCGCAGTCGGTCGAGGACTCCAAGGCTGACGTTGGCTGGGGCAGCCAGATTCGCTCCTACGTGCTGGACCAGTCGCGCATCAAGGATCTGCGCACAGGGGTTGAGACAGGTAACCCGGGCGCGGTGCTGGACGGCGGGCTTGACCCCTTTATCGAGGCAAGCCTCAAGCAGGGCTTATAGGTTGTACATGCAATGACGGATGAAGAGAACAAACTGATCAAGGATCGCCGGCGCAAGCTCTCACTGCTTCGTGAGCAGGGCCAGGCTTATCCCAACGGCTTCCGGCGCGATGCTCTGGCGGCGGACCTGCATGCGCGCTTCGAGCATGCTGACAACGAATCGCTGGAGAGCGAAGCGCACAGCGTTACGATCGCCGGGCGCATCATGGCCAAGCGCGTGATGGGCAAGGCCAGCTTCAT
>JBCAXP010000297.1:0-6215 GCA_038533995.1 Pseudomonadota bacterium | reverse complement strand
CCGCGACTCGCGCATCGTTGCGGCTGACGATCGTGCCGGGCGCAACCACGGTGGATGCCATGTCCTGCGTCGAGGCTTCCTCAACGCTGACCGACGCCGGCGGCATCTGTGCCCAGGCGCCGGTTGTAAGCGCCATTAGCAGGGTAAAGCTAAACGCTGTCTTCAGAGGTGTCTTCACAGTTACGTCCTTCATTGTGTTGCCGCGTCCAGATTGCCTATCTTTTTGGGGCCTATCTTTTCCTGGCCTATCGCTTCCTGGCCAAGCGGTCCCTGGTCCGGCGAGGTTTCGGTCGACGTTGCGCGTGTCTCACCCAGCCTGAGCAGGCAAGGCAGCAGCAGTAACGTAAAGATCGTGCTCACCGCCATACCGCCAACGATCACCACGGCAAGGCCCCGGTAGATCACGCTGCCGGCGCCCGGAATCAGCACGAGCGGCAGCATGCCGAACAGGCTGGTCAGCGTGCTCATGAAAATGGGGCGAAGGCGGACGCGCAGCGCCTGGTTCACGGCGTCGCGCCGCGGCAGTCCCTCACGTTCCGCCGAGCGGGTCTGGTGCACGAGCAGGATCGCGTTGTTGACGACCAGGCCCATCAGGATGATGAAGCCGATCATCGTCAACAGGTCCAGCGGCTGGAACGTGACCAGGTTCAGCAGGCGAATGGCGATAACGCCGCCTACGGTGGCGAGCGGCAGCGCCAGCAGCACGAGGATGCTGTCCTTCGCTGAGCGGAACAGGGCGCTCATCAGCAGGAACAGCACGACGACCGCCAGCATGAAGTTCTCCAGCATGTTGGACACGGCGTTCTTCAGCGCGTCCGCGCTACCGCCGTACTGTATTGAGCCATCTGACGGCATCTGTTCCCGCAATGAAGGCTCCACGTCGTCACGCAGCACCGCGATCGCCTCTTCGAGCGACATGCCGTCAGGCGGCGTCACGTTCAGCGTTACGGTGCGGCGCCGGTCGACCCGCACAATCTGGTTGGGGCCGACGGTGCGCTGCACCTGCACGAGCTCGCTTAAGGGGAACACGCCGTTGGGCGTCATGAGGGGTACGTTCTCAAGCTCTTCCGGATTGTTCCAGGCCTCTGAGCGCAGGATGATGTCCATGCGCGTTTCGCCGTCGAAGTGTTCGCCGACCCAGATGCCATCGCCCAGGCTGCGCACGACGTTCGACACGGTCTCACGGTTCCAGCCGGCTTCGTTGATGCGCTGGTCATCCGGAATCAGGCGCAGTTCCGGCTCGGCGATTTCGGTGCCGGGCCACGGCTGTACCCGGGCGCCGGGCAGTTTCTCGTTGATGATGCCCATGCCGTTGCGCGCCACTTCCATCAGCGCGGCGGTGTCTGACGACTGCAGCTGCATGGAGATTTGCCGGCCGCCGCCAAAGCCGCCAAACAGGTTGCCCTGCATCACGAAGGCGAAGGTATCGGGCAAACCGGCAGTGACTTCGGTGCGGATGATCTCCTCAAGCTCCTTGACCCGCGACTGGTCCTTCACACGGGCGCCGATGGAGCCGCCACCGCCTCCCCACACGATGACGTAGTAGTTCTTGAGCGCCGGTTCCCGCCGGCCAGACATGAACGGTTCCATGCGGTCAACGATGGTCTTTACGATCTCAGTTTCGATAACTTCCGTGTTGGCCCCGGGCGGGAACTGGAAGAAGCCGTCCACCGCGTCGCGCTTCACCGGCGGCAGGTAGTCGAGCTTTGGTATGAGCATAAACGTCGTGATGGCGGGGATGCCCATAAGCAGCGCGATGCTCACATAACGGCGCACGGGCGTGTCCGAGAGCCGCGTGATCTTGTTGGCAAGCTTCGCCCATGCCGTCTGGTGCTGGTCTTTGATGCTGATATTCGACAGCCATTTCGACGCGGCGGTTGGCAGTACGGTGACCGCCACAAGCAGCGAGATCGACACGGCAATGGCAATCGTCAGGGCAAGGTCAGCAAACAACTGTCCCTCGACATCCTGCAGGAAGATCACGGGCAGGAAGATCGCCACGGTAGTGGCGGTGGAGGCGAGCAGGGCGCCCCACACCTGCGAGGTACCCTCGCCGGCAGCGTCCGCCGCGTTGTGCCCTTCCTCTCGCAATCGCACGATGTTTTCGAGCACCACGATCGCCGCGTCGAGCACCATGCCCACCGCGAACGCAAGGCCCGCCAGCGAGATCACGTTGAGCGAGCGGCCCGTCAGGTACAGCATCACAAAGGTGGACAGCAGCGAGATCGGAATGGCGGTCGCCACAAGCAGCGTGGCACGCCACTGGCGCAGGAACCACCACAGGATGCCCACGGCAAGCAGCACGCCGATGATCAGGTTGCTCGTGACGAGCGAGATGGCCCGGTAAATAAACACCGAGGCGTCAAAGGACTGCTGAATCGACAGCCCCATGGTCTCGAGCTGTTCCTCGCGCACCTCGGCGACGACTTCCTTCACGGCGTTGAGCGTTGCCAGTGCGTTGGCTCCGGACTCCTTGAGGACTTCCACGCCCATCGCAGGGTTGCCGTTCTGCACGGAGAAGCGTGTGCGGTCGCCGCGGGCCACGGACACGGTGGCGACGTCGCCGAGGCGCACCGGCCGGCCGTCGCGCCAGTCGAGAATCAGGGTGGAGAGCTGGTCTGGCGTGTACCGTCCGGCAAAACGCAGCGTGTACGTTCGCCGGCCGACGTCGACAAAGCCGCCGGACACGTCGTTGGCACGGCCGGCAATGGCGGCAATCTGCGGTATTTCCACACCGAGTTCCGCCGCGCGGTACGGATCGAATTCAATCTGCAGCTGGCGCTGCTCGCCGGCGTGCACGGTGACGCCAGCAACGCCGGGGATCGCCTCGAGTCGCGGCTTCAGCAGATCCTCGACAGTGCGCTGGTATTCCTCGACGGGTCCCGGTGTGCCGGGCAGCAGCTGGACGAAGAACCAGGTGAGAGTCTCGTTGGCGCCACCGCCGCCCCGGCCGCCGCCGAGCTGTACCTGCGGTGGCGTGCTGTCGCGCGGCAGCGGCTGCAGGCGATTGAGCCGGCTGATGACGTCCAGCAACGTCTTCTGCATGTCCGTGCCGAGGCTGAACGTCAGGTTGATCCAGCTGAAGCCCTTGTTGGCGCCCGCGGTCATGTCCTTCAGGCCCGGCATGCCCTGCAGCACTTCTTCGAGCGGTTCGACGATTTCAGATTCCACCTCGCGCGGGGAGGCAGCCCGCCACCCGGTGTTGATGGAAATCTGTGGCTCTTCAATATTGGGGAACAGCTGAATCGGCAGCTTCGACAGGCTGAACAAACCAAACAGCAACACAATGGCAACAACCACGGCGATACCTGCCGGGTTGCGAATGGAATTGACGGTGAGGCTCATCGCGGGCTTCCCTGGTCACGCGTTATGACGCACGGCGTCGAACGGTGATTATTAGACTTGGTCTCGATCGAGCGCGGATGCTCGCTGCGCCCGGTCTTCCTGACAGCCTGGCCGGGTTTTGGTTCGACGTGACAGGAATGCTTCATTGCAGCAGCGGCTCGCGACGTTACGGTTGCTTTTCCTTTGATGCACGAGCGGCCGGAAGGGTTGCAAGGTGGCGGCTAACACCACGCAAACTGCCGCCCGGCCTTTCGGCACGGGCGGCTGGTAGTTGCTGGCAATCCCTGCGGCGGCTATTCGTAGCGCAGGGCGAGCACCGGGCGCGAATTTGCCGCGCGACCGGCCTGGGCGGCGATCGTAATCCATGCAACCGCAAGCGCGGCGACGGCGCTGCCGAGGAACAGCCAGCCCCATTCGGCAAATGGCGCCTGGTACACGAAGCGGTTCAGCCACTCCCTCGCATAGAAGTAGGCGACTGGCCAGGCGATGACGTTGGCAATCAGCACGAGCTTCGTGAAATCGCCCGTCAGCAGCAGCACGATGTCCCGCACCGAGGCACCCATTACCTTCCGGATGCCGATCTCCTTGGTGCGCCGCTCGGTTGTGAAGGACGCAAGGCCAAACAGCCCCAGCGTGGCCACGAAGATGGCGAAGGCGGCAAAGGTGGCAAACATGCGCGCCTGCTTGCTTTCTGCGCGGTACAGCGCGTCAAAGCGCGAGTCCAGGAACTCCCAGGATGCAGGCTCGTTCGGCAGCACCTGGGCCCACACCGACTCGAAGTGGGCAATGGCGGCGTCCGGATTGCCGGCAGCGATCTTCACCGAGAGGCTGCGTCCGTAGTTGGCATTGGGCTCGGCAAACACGGTGGCCTTGATCTCGTCGTGGAGCGACGAGAAGTTGATGTCCGGGATTACGCCGACGACTTCCCGGTCAACGAACCGGTCGAGATCGCGGGACATCGGCTGACGCAGGATTTTGCCGACGGCTTCCTCGGGGCTCCAGCCGAAGCGGCGGGCGCCCGACTCGTTCAAAATGGCGGCGCCCTGCGTGACCGGATTTTCTTCCGTGGGCTCGTCCGGGCGCATCTCCGACTCGCGGAACGGCCGGCCGGCCAGAAAGTCGATGCCGTAGTGCTCGAACCACTGGTAGTCCACCTTGATGTCGGAGACACCCTCGACATTCTCCATAGTCAACTGCTTGTCGCCATCGATGTAGCCGGAACCGTCCAGGTTCTGTTGGCCGGGCACGCGAGAGGAGTACACCACGCTCAGAATATCGGGGTGCGCCTCAAGCTGGGCCTTGAGCGGTGTGTAGGTTTCCCACAGGCCCGCGAAGAACGGCAGCCGGGTGACCATGTTCTGTGCCCGGGTGTAGCCCACGTCGTAGTTTTTGGCGTACTGCATCTGGGCGACGACAACGCCGGTCGCGATCAGCAAGCCGATGGACATGGCGAACTGGAACACGACCAGCGCCTTGCGGAGCAAGACCGAGCCGCCCCCGGCGTTGTTGCCCTTCAGTACTTCGACAGGCCGGAACTGCGACAGGTAGAACGCCGGGTAACTGCCTGCGAACAGACCCACCAGCAGGCCACCGCCGAGCAGCGTAAGCGCGGTTGCAGGGTCTGCCAGCGAGAAACTGAGCGGCAATTCCAGGAAGCCGCTGAAGACTGGTAGCACCAGCTCAACGATTGCCACCGCCACGAGCAGCGCCACCAGCGTGAGTAACACCGACTCACCGAGGAACTGCACCACGAGCTGGCCGCGGGTCGCGCCCACGACCTTGCGGATGCCGACTTCCCTTGCGCGCTGCATGGAGCGGGCGGTCGTCAGGTTCATGAAGTTGATACACGCAATCAGCAGCACGATGAGCGCGACCGCAGAGAATGTATACACCACACCGGCGCTGCCGTTGGCACGCCACTCGGCGTCGCGGTTGGAGTGCAGGTGAATGTCGGTGATAGCTTGCAGGTTCAGCGAATTGCCCTCGCTGTCGCCTTCGCCCCGGTGCTTGTCCAGGAAAGCCGGAAACTGGCTTTCAAGCGCGTCGGGATCGGCGCCGGGGGGTAGCCGCAGGTAGGTGTAGTAGTTGTTGCTGCCCCAGTTCTCCATCTGGTCGGCACCCATCATCAGCGGCACTGCCGTCATGGAACCGAGCATCTCGAACTCGAAGTGCACGTTGGGCGGCAGGTCTTCGATGATGCCGGTAACGGTGAGGTCGATCTGGCCCATGAAGTTCATCGATTTGCCCACGGCGTTCACGGTGCCGAAGTAGCGCTCGGCGGCGCGCCGGGTCATCACCAGGTTGGTGGGCGCGGTCAGTGCCGTGGCCGGGTCACCTTCGATGAACACAAGATCAAAAAACTCAAACGCGTTCGGGTCGGCGATAGCGAACAGCTCTTCGCGAAACAGCTGGCCATCAATGGCGATGGACACCTGGCCCGGGTTCAGGAAGCGGGTGACGTCCTCAATTATCGGGAAGTCGCTGGCCAGCAGCGGCGCGATCGGTGGCGCGACGGCCGCCAGCTTCAGGTCGTTGCTGAAAAAGTCCCGCGTCACCCGGTGAATGCGATCAGCGTTTGGCCAGTGCTTGTCGTACGAGGTCTCGTAGCGGACAAAGACCGTGATCATGATGCAGCAGGCAAGGCCAATGGCAAGGCCGACGACATTGATGATGCTGAATAGCGGATTGCCGACAATGTTGCGCCAGGCAATGGTGAGGTAATTACGAAACATGAAGGGCCTCCCGCGGCTGCTGCATGCTGACCACGTTTTCGGACAACACGCGGCCGTCCAGCATGTTCACCACGCGGCTGGCGTGGTCGGCGTGGCTGCGGTCATGGGTCACCATTACGATGGTCGTGCCGTCGGCGT
>JBCAXP010000296.1:0-6229 GCA_038533995.1 Pseudomonadota bacterium | reverse complement strand
ATCGGCCACCAGCGATGCCGGTTGAGGCCCAGCCACATGGCGTAGAGGAACAGCCCCATGGCGACGATCGTGAACAGCGATCCGCCGATGAATAAAACCCAGCCGGATTGGCTCATGGTGTTTCCTGCCGAAGGCGGCCGCCTGAAAAATGCCAGCAGTATAGTGCCTATTGGCGCAGCAATCGCGTCCGCGCCTGTGGCAGACCGGAATCTTGCGATGTAGCGCAACTGGGCGCTAACCTGTGTCAGCCGCGCCCCGGGCGCAACTCCTTCACCTGACACAGGATCGCTATTCCTCATGCGCAAAGACGGCTTGAGCCAGAAGGCCTACGTGCCCGTGGCCGAAGGGGATGAATACGACCCCTTTGTGCCCGCCAGCGAATCGATTGCCGAGTTCACCTTCAAGGCGGTGGGCCTCGGGATACTCTTCGGCATCATCTTTGGCGCGGCGAACGCCTACCTTGGTCTTCGCGCAGGCCTGACCATCAGCACGTCAATTCCTGTCGCGGTGATGACCGTGGCCGTCTTTCGCGCGCTTGCAAGCGCAGGGGTGAAGGGCACAATTCTCGAAACGAACCTGTCGCAAACGACGGGCTCAGCGTCCAGCTCGCTGGCGAGCGGCGTCATCTTCACGTTGCCTGCGCTTTTCATGTGGGGCATGCCGCCACAGCTTCTGCAGATGACGCTGCTGGCCATGTGCGGTGGCCTGCTCGGTATCCTTTTTATGATTCCGCTGCGCCGGTTTCTCATCGAACGCGAACACGGCAAGCTGCCTTACCCGGAAGGCACGGCCTGCGCCGAAGTACTGGTGGCCAACGAAGTGGGCGGTGGCCGCGCGCGCTTTGTGTTCTACGGGCTGGCTGGTGGCGCGTTTTTCAAGTTCCTGACGTCCTGGATTAACGTCATTCCCGGCGATGCGCACCTGAAGATTCCGTTTCTCAAGAAGGGTGAAGTGGGCATGGACCTGTCCGCCGCGTTGTTTGGCGTCGGTTACATCCTGGGTCCGCGCATCGCCGCCGTCATGGTCGGCGGTGGTCTTTTGTCCTGGCTGGTGATCATTCCGGCCATCGCGTACTGGGGCGAGTCACAGACCGCGCCGCTGTTTCCCGAGACGGTGAATCTCATTCGCGACATGTCACCGAGCCAGATATGGACGCGCTACGTGCGGTACATCGGCGCCGGCGCCGTGGCCACCGCCGGCATTATCACGCTGATTCGCAGCATCCCGGTGATGGTGAGCAGCTTTCGCATCGGCGCCGCGCAACTCAAGGCGCAGGTCGGCGGTGGCGAGACGGCGACGCAGCGCACCCACAACGACCTGCCGCTGCGCGTCGTGGGCATCGGCGTTGGACTGATTCTGCTGGTGCTCATCCTCGTGCCGCAGGTCTTTGGCGCCGTGGGTGGCGTTGGCATCCGGGCGGTGGCGGCGCTTTGCGTCGTTGTCTTCGCGTTCTTCTTTGTCACCGTTGCGTCGCGCATTGTCGGACTCGTCGGTGTCACCAGCAACCCGACCAGCGGCATGACCATTGCCGCGTTGCTGGGCACCGCGTCGATCTTTCTCCTGTTTGGCTGGACGGATGCGCTCGGGAAAGCGGCTGCGCTGACGGTGGGCTGCGTCGTGGCCATCGCCGCTTCGATTTCTGGCGACACGTCACAGGACCTCAAAACCGGCTTCCTGCTCGGCGCAACGCCGCGGCGGCAGCAGACCGCCGAACTCATCGGCGTCGTTACGTCCGCGGTGTTCGTTTGCCTGACGGTGCTCGCGCTTGGCAAGGGCTTCGGCTTTGGCAGCACCGAGCTGCCGGCGCCTCAGGCGACGCTCATGAAACTGGTGATCGACGGTGTGTTGGACCAGAACCTGCCGTGGACGCTTGTGGTAATGGGCGCGGGGATTGCGATCGTGTGTGAAGTGCTGCGCGTGCCTTCACTGCCGTTCGCCGTGGGGGTCTACCTGCCGGTGTCGACCATGACGCCAATTTTTGTCGGTGGCCTGCTGCGCCTGTGGATGGAGCGCAACGCGCGCGATGAGGACTCGGCGGCAGCACGGCGCGAACGCGGCGTGCTGCTTGGCAGCGGTTTCGTTGGCGGCGAGGGACTGCTCGGGGTCGGCATCGCGCTCGTGGCGGTCGCCAAGAGCCGCCGGCCGGACGGCATCGGAACGGAGTGGCTTGGCAGCGACCTCACGGCGATGCTCGTGGGCACCGCCGCGTTTGCCGTGTTTGTCGCCTGGTTCTTCCGGCTCGTTCGCGGCCGGGACAGCTGATCCCGGCCTGACCCCTTTAGTTTCAGACCGACTGCAACTCGTTGCTGCCTGACAACACGCGCAGGGACTGCGCGAGCACTGCTGTGTCGTCCACGGCGTCGATGGTGTTCAGGTGGTACCAGTCCGTTTGCACCTGTTCGGGAGTGATATCCACCACCATGTAGCCTCGGCGGAAGAGGTCCAGGTACTTGACCTGCGGGTTGGTGCCCTGCACCAGCGCAGCGAGCGCCGCTGCCTCGTCTTCGTCTTCAATGGCTGGCGAGGTAACCGCTGGCGTTACGAACTCGGTCGCCAGTGGGCTGTATCCGGCCGGGTCGAACGGATTACGGGCGATTTCGTTGCCCCAGGAGGAATGAATGTCTCCCGTGAGAATAACGACGTTGTCGATATTGCCGGTCTCGATAAACTCGAGAATGCGGTCGCGTGCCGGCGCGTAGCCGTCCCACTGGTCGGTGTTGATGGTGGATACGCCCTGATCCAGCGACACCTGTGAGAACACAACCTGCTGCCCAATCAGTCGCCAGCGCGTCTGCCGCTGCTGCGATGCGGCCAGTCGGCGTTTCAGCCAATTCTCCTGGCGAACGCCGATGAGCTCCCGGCTGGGGTCGGCAAGGCCAGGGTCGCCGATGGGCAATTGTTCGTCACGGCCGATAAGGCGCGTGTCCAGCATGGTGAGGTCGGCGAGCCTGCCAAAGCGGAAGGCTCTGTAAATGCGCTCCTGCTCCGGCAGCCATGGCCGCTCGCGCACCGGCATCCACTCAAAATACGCCTTGATCGACACCCGTTTGCGCGTTTCCCAGTCGCCCTCGCCGAGCTCCGGGTTGTGGTTTTCGGCGCCATCCTTCCAGGAGTTGTTGGTGCTTTCGTGATCGTCCCAGACCGCGATGAAGGGGTGGCGTGCATGCACGGCCTGCAGCTGCACGTCGCTTCGATATTGCGCGTAGCGTCGGCGATAGTCGTCCAGGCTGACGATTTCCCGGTTTGGGTCAGGTACGCGGTCAAGCGGCGTGCCGTCACCGTACACGCCGTTTTCGTATTCGTAGATATAGTCGCCGAGGTGAAGCACGGCATCGATGTTGTCTTCCTGCGCGAGGCGCCCGTAGGCATTAAAAAAGCCGTACGGATAGTTGGAGCAGGAGACAACGCCAAGCCGCACGCGCTCAACATCGCTGGCGGGTAGTGTGCGGGTCCGTCCGACTTCAGACACGGCGCCGGCGGCGGCGAACTGGTAGTAGTAGGTTGTGCCGGGCTGCAGGCCGCCTGCATCCACCTTGACGGTGAAACCACGCTCTGCGTCCGTTGGGGCAGTGCCCCCGCTCACGAGCTGGGTGAGCGCTTCGTCTGCATAAACGCGCCACTCGACGTCGGCACGCTTCGTAACCAGCTCCGGACGCAATGCGGTCCAAAGGATGACGCGCCGGAGAAGCGGGTCGCCGCTGGCGACGCCGTAGGCAAAAAGCTCGTCGCCACTGCGTTTAAGTGCATGGCCGGCTGCCGGCAGCAGCAGCGGGACGGATCCGACCGTCAGGCAAAATTCTCGGCGTGAAAATGGCGGCATGACACTCTCTTGCGTCCGTTGCGAGATCAGTCCACGACGGTACTGACTCCGTATTGCAGGGAAGTGAAGTTGGCGTTACCGGGTTGTTTCAGCAGCCACCTGTGTCCGGAAAGGTGCTCGCAGCGGTGCGTTACCGCACGACTGTCACGGCGCAGTGGGCGCGGTTAAGGACTTTTTCACTGACACTGCCCAGCAGGATTTCCTTGATGGGCGTCAGGCCGCGGCTGCCGATAACGATGTGGTCAAAGTTCTGCTTCAGGGCGATGCCGATGATCTCCTCGGCGGGGTTGCCCACAACGGCAAGCGTCTCGACGCCGTCATCCCCGCTCAGCGCAGCTTTGGCCTTGTCGAAGCTCGGGGCGGCGTGCGCGGCGATGCGGTCGGCGATTTCTTCTCTGGTCTTGTTCGCCATTGAAATGGTTTCGGCTGCGTTCATGTCGAATACGTGAACCAGCGTTACGCTGCTGCCGGTTGCGGCCGCGTTTTTCTGTGCCCACGCTGCCGCCCGGCAGCTGGCCTCGGAGCCGTCGACGGGAACCAGTGTTTTGCTCATTATCGTGCTTCCTTAAGAGAGAAGTGTTCCAGCGAGCGGGTATGCTAATCGCTACCGGGGAGCCGCCACAAGAGGCCTGTCGCCGTCCGGGCATTGAGAAAGCCCGGTAGCGCGTTACAATGAGCGGCTGCGGTGACCCGAAATCCAGTGGGGCAGTACCTCGGCCGCAGCCCATTTACGAGCAGTGGCGCCACCAGACGCCTCGAGCAACGCGAAGGAGTTCTTCAGTGAGTAGTTTCGAACAGCAGTTGGAAAAGATCAGGTCCAAGCCGGGATTCATCGCGGCCCTTGACCAGAGTGGCGGCAGCACCCCGAAGGCCCTGCGTCTGTACGGTGTCGGTGAGGACGAGTACTCCGGCGACGATGAAATGTTCGCCAAGGTGCACGAGATGCGTACCCGCATCATCACCAGCCCGGCCTTCAACGGCGACCGGATTCTCTGCGCCATCCTGTTCGAAAACACCATGGACCGCGAGATTGCCGGCCAGCCCACGTCGAACTACCTGTGGAACGAGAAGCAGGTCGTGCCCATTCTCAAGGTCGACAAGGGCCTTGCCGATGAGCAAAACGGCGTGCAGCTAATGAAAGACATTCCCGGCCTCGAGGATTTGCTCGACCGGGCGAAGGCCAACGACGTGTTTGGCACCAAGATGCGCTCCGTCATCAAGCAGGCGAACGCCGATGGCATCGCTGCCAACGTCGCCCAGCAGTTCGAGATTGGCAAGCGCATCATCGCGAAGGGTCTTGTGCCGATTATCGAGCCGGAAGTGGACATTCACTGCCCGGACAAGGCACAGGCCGAGGACATCCTGCACAAGTGCCTTATGGACGAAATTGGCAAGCTGGGTGCGGGCGAGCACGTGATGCTGAAGCTCACGTTGCCGGAGACAGACAACCTGTACGCCGACTGCATCGCCCACGACAACGTGCTGAAGGTGGTTGCGCTGTCCGGCGGTTACTCGCGTGAGGAAGCCAACGACCGGCTGTCACGCCAGAACGGCATGGTGGCGAGTTTTTCGCGCGCCCTCAGCGAGGGCCTGAGTGCCCAGCAGAGCGACGATGAATTCAACACGATGATCGACTCCTCTATCGCCAGCATCTTCGCCGCCTCGAACACGTAGGTTCCAGGCAGGTACTCAGCGCGCCGCGCCGTGCGCCTGGCGCGGCGCGCTCAAGCCCACATCCGACCATTGTTCACTGCCGCCGATTCCCACGGCGGCTACCACGCTCTTGCCAACACCTCCGCTGTAACGTTCGTAACGGAAATCGAAACAGCCGTTTCGATAGTAGTAAAATGGAGAGGATAAAAAAATTATGTAATTCAATGGGCTGTGATCATTTTATCCAGTCGTTTCTTAAGTGTGATGCCTAGTGTTCGGTCTCATCGATCGCGACGCCCACTCCGTGCCGACCCTTCAGCCTGTGCTGGGGCTCTTTCGCGATACCGGCGTGCCCACTGCCGATGTGACTGGCCGCAATTCGACGGCCAGCGCCACGGCACTTATGTGTTGCCGGATTGCGACTCTTTGCCTGTGTGACCATCTCAAGCGATACTTTCGGCCTGTTGGGGGAACACGGCTTGTCCGAACATCTGCAGGTTGCAGAGCGCAGGGACGTCCTGCCTGATCGTCTTGAGACCGGATCAGGGTGGCGGCTGCGGACCGGTTTTAGGGCCCCGATTCGCGTTTTCACCAGGTCATGTCCATCTACAAACCGTTCGTCCTTCCTGCTATCACCGCGCTTGCCGTCTTGTTTTTCGCGCCTGTCGTCTCGCCGGCGGCGGGCGGCGACGTGGAGCCGCCCCAGGTGCCGGCAGACCTCGTGGCGTCCGTACTCAATGACACCACGATCCGGCT
>JBCAXP010000295.1:0-6244 GCA_038533995.1 Pseudomonadota bacterium | reverse complement strand
TCTTCGTAATCTCACTGGCGACGTAGCCGATGCGCTGGATGTTGAGGTCGCGGTGCTCCTTCGAGAAGTTGAGCTCGCTCGACAGGTTCTTGCGAACGACGTCGCCGTCGAGCAGCGTGACCGGGCGCGAACCGTCTTCCATCAGCTTGACCATGAGGGCGTTCGCCACCGTGGACTTGCCCGAGCCGGACAGGCCGGTGAAGAACACTGTGAAGCCCTGCTTGTGTTTCGGCGGGTAAGCCTGACGCAGCTCTTCGACCACCTTCGGGTAGCTGAACCATGCCGGAATATCGAGGCCTTCGCGCAGGCGACGGCGGAACTCCGTACCCGACAGGTTGAGCACCTTGTCGGTCGGCTCGGTGCTGTCGGCCGGGTGGTACTCGGCCTTGTTCTCGACGTACACCATCATCTTGAACGGCACCATCGCGATGTCCATTTCCTCTTCGTGCTTTTTGAAGAGCTCCTGGGCGTCGTACGGACCGTAGAACGGGTTGCCGTCCTTGTCGTTACCAGGACCGGCATGGTCACGGCCGACGATAAAGTGGGTGCAGCCGTAGTTCTTGCGAATGAGGGCATGCCAGATCGCCTCGCGCGGACCGGCCATACGCATGGCCAGGTTCAGAAGGCTGAGCTGAGTGGTCTGCTCGGGGTACTGCTCCAGCACGTGCTCGTAGCAGCGAACGCGCGTGAAGTGATCGATATCGCCGGGCTTGGTCATGCCGACCACCGGCTGAATCAGCAGGTTGGCCTCAGCTTCCTTCGCGGCGCGGAACGTAAGTTCCTGGTGCGCCCGGTGCAGCGGGTTACGCGTCTGGAAGGCGACAATCTTGCGCCAGCCCAGCTTGCGGAAGCGGCCGCGCAGCTCGGACGGCGTATCGCGCAGCAGCTTGAAGTCGTAGTACGTCGGCGGTTCTACGCCGCGAATCTTGCCGCCGACGTAGACCGGGTTGGACACGTTGTTCAGGTAGTTGACCGCCGGATGCGTATCGTCCGTGGTGCCGTACACGTCCTGTGCTTCCTTCGCGAAGTCAGGGCGCCAGATGTCGGTAACTTCCATCGTCGCAAGCAGCACACCCTCGGGGTCCCGCAGTGCGATGACCTTGCCGGCCTCGATGGTCTCGGCAAAGGCCTCGGTAACGTCCAGCGTAATGGGCATTGGCCACAGCACGCCGCTGGTCAGGCGCATGTCGTTGCACACACCGTCGTAGTCGGCCTGGCCCAGGAAACCATCGAGCGGTGAAAACGCGCCGCTCATCAGCAGGTCCAGATCGCACAGCTGACGCGCGGTAAGATCCCACGACGGATAGTCCTTGGCCGCCTGCTTCTCGGCGTCGGCTTTGCCCTCCGGCAAGTACAATTCCATGAGTTTGCCGCCGTGCGGTTCCTTGAAAGCACCCATTACTTATGTGTCCTCTTTGATTATTCGGTGTAAAACAGCCGCACACTATAGCTGGGCAAAGCCCGGATTGCCATGAGTTTGTGCGTTGCGGTACGTTACGTTAAACGGCCGCCCCACTGCCCCCCAGGAGAACCTGTCGAGATGTCAAAACCCGTGAAGCTGCACAGACTTGCGGCGCTTTCCGCTGACCAGCGTGAGACCCTGCTGACCCGCACCGAGGCGGCCGGCATGGACCAGTATATCGAGCAGGTGCGGCCCATCATCGACGCAGTTCGCAAAAACGGCGACCAGGCGCTCGCCGCGTTTGCGGGGCAATTCGACGGCGCCGAGCTGGCTGCCGGCGACATCGCCGTGAGCGAACGGGAGTTTGACGAGGCGCTTGAGTCACTGGACAAAGAGCTGATCGCAAGCCTCGAATTTGCTGCCGACAACGTGCGGCGCTTCCACGAGCGCCAGATGCCCGAGCGGATGTGGATGACCGAGATTCGGCCTGGGGCCTTTGCCGGCGAACGCTACACGCCCATCGACGCAGTCGCCTGCT
Organism: Pseudomonadota bacterium; assembly: GCA_038533995.1. Lineage (GTDB taxonomy): Bacteria > Pseudomonadota > Gammaproteobacteria > Steroidobacterales > JBCAXP01 > JBCAXP01. The sequence continues at coordinate 4,304 of JBCAXP010000295.1, read as the reverse complement.
ACGTGCCCCGCGGCAAGGGTTCATTTCCCAGCGTTGCGATCATGACCGCGATTCCCGCCAGCGTGGCCGGCGTGCCGGTGCGCGCGATTGTGACGCCGCCCGGCCCTGACGGCCGGGTTGACGCGGCAACGCTGGTCGTGGCGCGCCTTGCCGGCATCGACAAGGTGTACAAGTGCGGCGGCGCGCAGGCCGTCGCGGCCGTGGCCTACGGTACCGGGTCGGTGCCCCGCTGCGACAAGCTGGTGGGCCCCGGCAGCCCGTGGGTTGTTGCCGCCAAGCGCCTGCTGGCCGACCGGCTGGAGCCGGGCACGCCCGCCGGGCCCAGTGAGTCCATCGTGCTCGCCGACGCAACTGCGAACCCGCGCGTCGCGGCGCTGGAACTTCTGAACGAAGCCGAGCACGGCCCGGACAGCTCGGCATTCCTGGTGACCGACAGCGAAACGCTGGCGCATGCCGTTATCGAGGCTGTTACCGAATACTGGCAGCACATGGGCGAGCAGCGAGTGGATTTCTCGTCCACCGTGCTGGGCGGAGACTCCGGCGGCATTGTGCTGTGCGACTCGTTTGACGACGCCATCGCGTTTACGAACGACTACGCGCCTGAGCACCTCGCCGTGCTCGCCGAGGACCCGATGCAGCACCTGGACCAGATCCGCCACGCCGGCGAGATTCTGCTGGGCGAGCACACCGCGATTTCCATCGCGAACTTCGTGCTCGGTCCCAACGCCGTATTGCCGACATCGATGAAGGCGCGCGTCGCCTCGCCGCTGTCCGTCTTCGACTTCTTGAAATCGTGCTCGCTGGGCCGCGTGACCGCCGAGGGTTATCGCGAGCTCGCACCGCACGCCCGCCGGCTGGCCGAGTATGAGGGCTTCGACGCCCATGCGAACGCGGTCTCCGGGTTACGCGACAAAGCGCAAGACAATGGCTGACCGCAGTGACTGATAACGATGGCTGACACCACCCTCTTCTGCCGGCGCGCACTGCTGCCGGATGGCTGGGCGCACAACGTCCGGCTGCGCATCTCCGCCACCGGCATGCTTCAGGAGGTAACGCCGGACTGCCGCCAGCACGTCGGCGAAAACGCCGGCATCGTGGTGCCAGGCATGCCCAATGCACACAGCCACGCCTTTCAGCGAGCGATGGCCGGTCTCGCCGAACATCGCACGAGCAGCGCCGACAGCTTCTGGACCTGGCGCGACACGATGTACTGGTTTGCAGACCGCATTCAGCCGGATGACCTGCAGCGCATCGCCGCGCAGGTGTACGTGGAAATGCTCAAGGGCGGCTTCACGAGCGTTGCGGAGTTTCACTACCTGCACCACCAGCCGGACGGCACGCCGTTTGCCAATCCCGCGACGCTTTCGATGAGCCTGCTCGACGCCGCCGCGCACGTGGGCATTGGCCAGACGCTGCTGCCAGTGTTGTACGTTGGCGCCAATTTCGGCGAGCACCGTCCCGCGCCGGCGCAGCGGCGCTTCGTCAACTCACCGGACCGGCTGCTCGCTATTCTTGCAAGCTGTCGCCGGTACCTGCCGGCGCCGAATCAGCAGCGCGTGGGGCTTGCGCTTCACAGCCTGCGCGCCGTGCCGGAGGACGCAGCGAACGAGGTGCTGGCCGGTCTCAACGAAGTGTCACCCGGTTCCCCGGTTCACATACACGTCGCCGAGCAGACTGCGGAAGTCGACAACTGCTTCAAGTGGTCGGGGCAGCGTCCGGTGAAGTGGCTGCTGGAGCACCTGCCGGTCGACGAGCAATGGTGTCTTGTCCACGCAACGCACATCAATGCGGAGGAGCTCGCCGGAATCGTGGAAAGCGGCGCCGTCGTCGGCCTGTGCCCGACCACGGAGGCCAACCTCGGTGACGGCCTGTTTCCGTTGCGCTCGTTCCTCGACGCGGACGGCCAGCTGGCAGTCGGGTCGGACAGCAACGTATCGGTGAGCGTCACGGAAGAACTGCGCTGGCTCGAATACGGCCAACGGCTGCGCCACCAGTCGCGCAACGTTTCCGCCGACAAGCGCACGCCGCATACCGGCGAGGCGCTCTTCACGCGCGCGCTGGCCGGCGGCCGGCAGGCGCTTGGCCAGGCCGTCGGGCGCCTGGAACGGGGTTTTCGTGCCGACCTGCTCGTGCTGGATGACACCAGCCCGCTGCTGGCCAACACCCCCGACCACGCACTGCTCGACTCGCTGGTGTTCGCCGGCAACCAGCCGCTTGTACGCGACGTCATGGTGGCGGGGCGCTGGTGCGTTCGCGATTTTCGGCATCACGCCGAGGCCTCGATTCGGGCCGACTACAACCGCACCGTGAAACGTCTACGGCAACTCTGAAGCATCGGCGCGCGTTTCGCCGATGCGGTTCGACAGCCACAGCGTCTGGTAGGGCTGCAACTCGATTTCACCACTCAGGTCCTCGACGGCGCGGCCCGACACGAGGTCCACCCAGGCTTCGGTATCAATCAGGTTCACCTGCGTCAGGTGGATCGTCTGTGGTGACGCGGTGACGTTCGACAGGCAGAAGATGCTCTGCCGGCGGTCCATCGATTGGCGCCAGAAGGCAAAGATCTCGAGCCCGAGGTGCATCGTGAACTGCACGGCATTGGGATGAAACGCGGGCTGCCGCCGCCGGATTTGCAGCAAGCGCGTCATCTCGGCGAACACGCGCGCGGTACGATGTTCGGGGTCCTTCAGCTCGGCCTCCAGCTTGTCGGCCGGCCACACATAGCGGTTGATCGAGCGAAAACGGCCCGAGCGCTTCATGCCAGCGCTGTCGTTCGGCGTACCAAACAGGCTGTGCAGGTAGATCGCCGGCACGCCTTCCAGCGCCATCATGATCGCGTGCGCGCAGATGAAGCGCTCGTACTGCAGATCATCCTTGCCGTTCGCAATGGTGCCAGCGAGCGCGCTCCACAGCGTGATGTTGGCCTCATAGGGGCGGAGCTTGCCTTCCGAATCGCTGCGCATGGAGATGAAGCCATCGAAGCTCTCCAAGGTCTTCAACAGCTCTGCGAAATCCTTGTCATCCAGCAGGCCCTCCGCCGGACGCAGGCCCACCCCGTCGTGCGACGCAATGAAGTTGAGGTAGTACGTGCCGGTGCACGCCGGTGGCATGCGCATCATCCAGGTTTTCAGATGCCGGCAGTCACCGCTGATCAGTGCGTGTATCAGCAGTGGCGGCAACGAGAAGTTGTAGATCGCATGCGCTTCGTTGGAGTTGCCGAAGTAGGTCAGGTTGTCGCGCAGCGGCACGTTGGTCTCGGTGATAATCACCGCGTCGGCGCGCTTCACTTCGGCCAGCAGCCGCAGCAGCTTCACTATCTCGTGAGTGGGCTGCAGGTGGATGCATGTCGTGCCGGGTTCTTTCCACAGAAACGCCACCGCGTCCATCCGCAGGGTGCGTACGCCCGCCTCGAGGTAACGCGCCATGATGTTCGTGAACTCCACCAGAACTTCCGGGTTGGCAAAGTTCAGGTCCACCTGGTCGGGGCTAAACGTGCACCAGACGTGACGCTCTCCCTCCATAGTTCGCACCGCCCTCAGCAGCGGTGACGGCCGCGGGCGCGTAACCTGCGACACATCCGTATCGCCCGGCACCGTGAAAAAGTAGTCACGGCCCGGATCGACGCCCTTCTTGAAATTCTCGAACCACAGGGAACGGCTGGACGCATGGTTGATGACCAGGTCTGCCATCAGGTCGAAGTCGCGGGCGATGCGCTCGATGTCGTCCCAGTCACCCAGCGATTCATTAACCTGCAGGTAGTTGATGACCGAGAAGCCATCGTCGGAGCTGTAGGGAAAAAACGGCAGAATGTGCACGCTGCTAAACGTGTCATCCAACCTCTCTTTGAGAAACTTGTGCAGGGTTTGCAGCGGCGTGTCGCCCTCGCGCACGACGCTGTCGCCGTAGGTAATCAGCAGCACGTCATCCTGGTCCCACTTGTTCTCGTGGGAGGCAGGCATGACAACATCGCTTAGGGCCAGCGTGTCGATAAGCCGACGGGTCAGGCTCGCGATATCCGCGCCGGGATACACCGCCTCGAGGTGCACGGCGACGCGGTGCTCGAGCTCCGCCATGGCCGACGAGGCACTGCTCACTCAGTCGTCTCCACGCCGTCCGCCGAACTCTTCCCAGTCTTCTTCGACTGCGTCGTACAACCGCCGCAAGACATCCGGCACGGCATTCAGCACCCGGTTCCATGGCGCGATGAACGGCTGCTCCATTGGCTTTTCCAGGAACACTTTGCCCGCTTCGACCACGTTGGCGGAGAACATCTCGACCGTTTCCGTACCATCAAGGCGACGTAC
>JBCAXP010000294.1:0-6256 GCA_038533995.1 Pseudomonadota bacterium | reverse complement strand
GTGCGGCTTATTGCGTTCAAACTTTTCCTTCGACACGGTCTTTACCTCTTGACTGTACTTATTTGTCTGCTTGTGTTGCCGGCGAGCGCGTTATGCGCCGCCCCGGATGGCCTCGGCCACGTTATTGGGTACTTCGTTGTACTTGGCGAACTCCATGGAGTACGTCGCCCGGCCCTGGCTCATCGAGCGCAGATCCGTTGCGTAGCCGAACATCTCGGCCAGCGGAACCTCGGCGCGAATCGACTTGCCACCCGGCGTGTCTTCCATGCCCTGCGGCAGCCCACGGCGCCGGTTCAGGTCGCCCATGACGTCACCGAAGTAATCTTCGGGCGTCACCACTTCCACCTTCATGATGGGCTCGAGCAGCACCGGCGATGCTTTGCCGGAACCCTCGCGCAGCGCCATCGACCCTGCGATCTTGAAGGCCATCTCGCTCGAGTCGACGTCGTGGTACGAGCCGTCATAAAGCGTGACCTTGACGTCTACCATCTGGAAGCCGGCGAGCACGCCGTTCTTCATCGCTTCCTGCACGCCCTTGTCGACCGCCGGGATGTATTCCTTCGGAACCACGCCGCCGACGATCTTGTTCTCGAACTCGTAGCCGGAGCCCGGCTCCCGCGGTTCGAGCTTCAGGTAAACGTGGCCAAACTGGCCGCGGCCACCCGACTGGCGCACAAACTTGCCTTCCTGGTCCACCGCCTTGCGGATGGTCTCGCGGTACGCCACCTGCGGCTTACCAACGTTGGCCTCCACCTTGAACTCGCGCTTCATGCGGTCAACGATGATGTCCAGGTGCAGTTCGCCCATGCCGCTGATGATGGTCTGGCCCGACTCCTCGTCCGTGTGGACGCGGAACGACGGGTCTTCCTTCGCCAGCTTCGACAGGGCAACGCCCATCTTCTCCTGGTCAACTTTCGTCTTGGGCTCCACCGCGACGGCGATAACCGGCTCGGGAAACTCCATACGCTCGAGCGTAATCGTCTTATCCAGCGCGCACAGCGTGTCGCCGGTCGTCACGTCTTTCAGGCCCACCGCGGCGGCGATGTCGCCGGCGCGCACTTCCTTGATCTCTTCACGATCGTTGGAGTGCATCTGCAGCAGCCGACCGATGCGTTCCTTGTTGTGCTTCACCGGGTTGTAAATCGTGTCACCCGACTTCAGCACGCCCGAGTAGACGCGAAAGAACGTCAGGTTGCCCACGAACGGGTCGGTGGCAATCTTGAACGCCAGCGCGGCAAACGGTGCGTCGTCTTCTGCCGGCCTCGTGCCCTCGCTCTCGTCGTCGAGAATGCCCTTCACCGCCGGCACGTCGACCGGCGACGGCATGAACTCGATAACCGCGTCCAGCACTGCCTGCACGCCCTTGTTCTTGAACGCCGAGCCGCACATCGTGATAACGATTTCGTTACGCAGCGTGCGCGCCCGAAGGCCCTGGCGGATCTGCTCTTCCGACAGCTCCGACGTTTCCAGGTACTTCTCCATCAGCTCGTCGTCAGCCTCGGCGGCCGCTTCGATCATGCGATCGCGCCATTGCTGGCACTCGTCCATCATCTCGGCGGGAATCTCGCGGGCCTCGTAGCTCATGCCCTGGGTCGAGTCATCCCAGTAAATCGCGCGCATGCCAATCAGATCGACCACGCCGACAAAATTTTCCTCAGCGCCAATCGGCAGCTGAATCGGCACCGGGTTGCCACCCAGGCGCTCTTCGATCTGCTTCACCACCCGCAGGAAGTTCGCGCCGGCGCGGTCCATCTTGTTGATGAACGCCATGCGCGGCACGGTGTACTTGTTCGCCTGGCGCCAGACCGTCTCGGACTGCGGCTCGACACCACCCACCGAGCAGAACACGGCAACCGCGCTGTCCAGCACGCGCAGCGAGCGCTCTACCTCAATGGTGAAGTCGACGTGCCCGGGCGTATCAATGATATTGATACGGTGTTCCTGGAACTGCTTGTCCATGCCGGACCAGAAGCAGGTGGTAGCCGCGGAGGTGATCGTGATGCCACGCTCCTGCTCCTGCTCCATCCAGTCCATCACGGCAGCGCCGTCGTGCACCTCGCCAATTTTGTGCGACACACCGGTGTAGAACAGGACGCGCTCGGTAGTCGTCGTCTTGCCAGCATCAATATGAGCCATGATGCCGATGTTCCTGTACCGTTCAATGGGCGTGGTGCGTGGCACGGTGAAATCCTCAAAACGTCTCTTCGACCTGGCCCCGCGTGCTAAAGGGGCCGGTCAACTTACCAGCGGTAGTGGGCGAAGGCCTTGTTCGCCTCTGCCATGCGGTGAGTGTCTTCGCGCTTCTTCACGGCGCTGCCGCGGCTCTCTGCGGCGTCCAGCAGCTCGTGCGCGAGGCGGTGCGCCATGGTCTTTTCGGAACGCTTGCGCGCGGCGTCGATCACCCAGCGCATCGCCAGCGTCTGGCGGCGGGCGGGACGCACTTCGACAGGCACCTGGTAGGTGGCGCCACCCACACGGCGGGACTTCACCTCAACCGTCGGCTTCACGTTCTCCAGTGCGGTCTCGAGCACTTCCAGCGACTTCTCGTCGGTCTGGCCGCTGCGCTCGGCGATGCGGTCCAGCGCGCCGTAGATGATGCGCTCAGCAACCGACTTTTTGCCGTCGTTCATAACCATGTTCATGAACTTGGCCAGCATCTCGCTGCCGAATTTCGGGTCGGGGAGAATGGTGCGCTTGGGCGCTGCGGTTCTTCTGGACATGTGCTTTTGAGCCTGTAGTGATCTTTAAAGTTACTTAGGTGTTGGTCTGGCCGTTACTTGGGCTTCTTGCCTACTTCGGTTTCTTTGCGCCGTATTTCGAACGGCCCTGGCGTCGGTCGTTGACGCCGGCGCAGTCGAGCGTGCCGCGAACGGTGTGGTAGCGCACACCCGGCAGGTCTTTCACACGACCGCCGCGAATCAGGACCACCGAGTGCTCCTGGAGGTTATGGCCTTCGCCGCCGATGTAGCTGGTGACTTCAAAGCCGTTCGTCAGGCGCACACGCGCCACCTTGCGCATGGCAGAGTTGGGCTTCTTCGGCGTGGTGGTATACACACGAGTGCACACTCCGCGCTTCTGGGGGCTGGCCTGCAGTGCCGGCACCGTGCTCTTCTCTTTCTTGCTGCTTCGGGGCTTCCGAACGAGCTGGTTAATCGTCGCCATAAGTCATTGTCTCTCAGTAAAAATTTTCCACCACTCCGCCACGACCTGCGGACGGTGACCATGCGCGCAAAAAGCCACAGGCCGACATGCAGCCGGCCTGTGGGCAATCGCTGAAGGGGGCGAAATTTTATGGGCGCCGGTGCAGGCTGTCAAGCCCGCACCACAATCCCCGGTCCCAGTGCGCTATCTGGCGCCCTTAAGAAGCCGTATCCGCCTGATCCTGCACGCTTTCCGCGGACGCATCCGTTGCCGTCTCTTGTCCCTCAACTGGTCCGTCCGCTGGCGCTTCGGCATCGCTCGGCGTGCCCTCGAGGCCAGCCGAGGCCTCCGCCAGCAGTTCTTCCGGCGTTTTCACCGCGCGGGCGGCACGCCGCTCGCGGTGATACTCGGATCCCGTACCGGCCGGAATCAGGCGGCCCACGATGACGTTTTCCTTCAGGCCGCGCAGGTCGTCCTTGAGGCCTCGCACCGCTGCTTCGGTCAGAACGCGGGTGGTCTCCTGGAACGAGGCGGCGGAGATAAACGACTCCGTTGCCAGCGATGCCTTCGTAATGCCAAGCAGCACGTTTTCGAAGCTGGCCCGGATCTTGTCCTGCGACTCAAGTTCCTCGTTGATCTCCAGGCCGCGCGACCGGTCCACCTGCTCACCCTTGAGCAGCCTGGACTCGCCCGGGTCGCCCACCTCGACCTTGCGCAGCATCTGGCGAATGATCACCTCGATGTGCTTGTCGTTGATGCGCACACCCTGCAGTCGGTACACGTCCTGGATCTCGCGAACGAGGTAGTCAGCCAGCTGCGCCACACCCTGCAGGCGCAGGATGTCGTGCGGATTCGGCTCGCCTTCCGCGATGATTTCGCCGCGCTCCACGTGCTCACCCTCGAACACGTGCAGGTGACGCCACTTCGGAATCAGGTCCTCGCGCTTCTCGCCGTGCTCGTCGGTAATGACCAGACGTCGCTTGCCCTTCGTTTCCTTGCCGAAGCTCACGGTACCGGTGGCTTCAGCCAGAATGGCTGCTTCCTTCGGCCGGCGGGCTTCGAAGAGGTCGGCAACACGCGGCAGACCACCGGTGATGTCACGGGTCTTCGACGATTCCTGCGGGATACGCGCGAGCACGTCACCCACGCTCACCTCGGCACCGTCGGTCAGGTTGACGACGGCGCCTGCCGGCAGCGCGTACACCGCCGGAATGTCGGTGTTGGCGAAGTTCAGGCCATTGCCGTCCTTGTCAATCAGGCGCACCACCGGACGCATGTCCTTGCCAGTTGCGCCGCGATGCTTGGGATCGCTCACAACCAGGCTGGACAGGCCAGTAATGTCGTCGACCGTGAGATCCACGGTGACGCCCTCGACGAAGTCGACGAACTGCACGACACCCGCCACCTCGGTCACGACCGGGTGGGTGTGCGGATCCCAGTTTGCAACGACATCGCCAGCCTCGATCTCCGCACCGTCTTCCGCGGTAATCACCGCACCGTACGGGATCTTGTAGCGCTCGCGCTCACGGCCGAACTCGTCCATCACGCCAATCTCACCCGAGCGCGACACGGCGACCAGGTGGCCGTCGCGATGCTGCACGGTCTTGATGTTGTGCAGACGCAGAACGCCCTTGCTCTTCACTTCGACGCTGTTGACCGCAGCCGACCGCGATGCCGCACCACCGATGTGGAACGTGCGCATCGTCAGCTGGGTGCCAGGCTCGCCGATACTCTGGGCAGCGATAACGCCAACCGCTTCACCCTGGTTGATGCGATGGCCACGGGCCAGGTCGCGGCCGTAGCACTGGGCGCACACGCCGTAGCGCGTTTCGCAGGTGATCGGCGACCGCACGAAGATCTGGTCGACAGACAGCTCCTCGAGGTGCGCCACCAGTTTTTCGTCCAGCAGCACGCCGGCCTCGACAGCGATCTCGTCGCTGCCCGGCACCTTCACCGGTGCGGCGACCACGCGGCCGAGCACCCGCTCGCGCAGCGGCTCAACCACGTCACCGCCTTCGACGAGCGGCGTCATCAGCAGGCCGTTGCTCGTGCCACAGTCGGTTTCCGTCACCACCAGGTCCTGCGCCACGTCGACGAGGCGGCGGGTCAGGTAACCACTGTTGGCGGTCTTCAGGGCGGTGTCAGCCAGACCCTTACGAGCACCGTGCGTGGAGATGAAGTACTGCAGCACGTTCAGGCCTTCACGGAAGTTGGCCGTGATGGGCGTTTCAATAATCGAGCCGTCCGGCTTGGCCATCAGGCCACGCATGCCGGCGAGCTGGCGAATCTGCGCGGCAGAACCACGAGCGCCAGAGTCGGCCATCATGTAAATCGAGTTGAACGACTCTTGGCTTACCGCCTTGCCGTCGGCGTCTTCCACCGACTCGGTGCCGAGCTTCTGCATCATGGCCTTGGCCACCTGGTCGTTGGTACGCGACCAGATGTCCACCACCTTGTTGTAGCGCTCGCCGTTGGTGACGAGACCGGAGGCGTACTGATCCTGAATTTCGCGCACCTCTTCCTCGGCGTTGCCCAGGATGTCTGTTTTCTCCTGCGGCACCACCATGTCGTCCACACCGATCGACACGCCGGAACGGGTCGCGTAGTGGAAGCCGGTGTACATCAGGTGGTCGGCGAACATCACCGTTTCCTTCAGGCCGACGCGGCGGTAGCAGGAGTTGATGACGTTGGAGATCGCCTTCTTGTTCATGACCTTGTTGACTTCGTCGAAGCTAAGGCCAGCCGGCAGAATGTCGGACAGCAGCGCCCGGCCCACCGTGGTTTCCACGGTGCGCTCGCGCGGCACCAGGTCGCCGTCCTCGTTGCGCACAGTGTCCTTGATGCGCACTTTCACAACGGCCTGCAGTTCCGCTTCGCGGTTCTCGTAGGCGCGATGCACTTCCTGCACGTTCGAGAAGGTCGCACCCTCGCCCAGCGCGTTCACACGCTCACGCGTCATGTAGTACAGGCCGAGCACCACGTCCTGCGACGGCACGATGATCGGGTCACCGTTGGCGGGCGACAGGATGTTGTTCGACGACATCATGAGTGCGCGGGCCTCGAGCTGTGCCTCGATGGACAGCGGCACGTGCACGGCCATCTGGTCCCCGTCGAA
>JBCAXP010000293.1:0-6278 GCA_038533995.1 Pseudomonadota bacterium | reverse complement strand
CCGCGAATAGCGCCATGCTACCACTGTCGGTGATCCGAGACGGTTGCTGGGGCAGTCCGGGCGCTGGTGGCCCTTTGCCGCTTGCCGGCAAATGGTTGCCGCCATCTGTCCAACGATCGGGGCGGCAGCCACGCGTCCGCCGGGTTGAGCGCCCGTTGGTGATTCCTGGTTTGGTGAAAAACTTATTATGAATAAGCAAGTTATGTTGTTTTTGTGGGCCTGGAGGCGACCAGGGCCGGTGGGTTCGGCAACGGTGGCACGGAACTTGCTCCTTACGGCGTGGGCAGGGGCGTGAGCAAACGCCGAGCGGCCCGACCGGTCGACGGCCTCGGCGCCGCGGGCGGTTGCGCTCAACTTGCCGGATTCCCCGTCGCTGTAGCGGGGTAGGACATTATGAAAGTCAGGAGCACCAGTTATGGCAAACGAAATAACCTCGATGTTGCAACCCGTCATGCCGCGGACCGGCGGGGCGGGTACCACGCGCTCGGGTTCGGAACCCACCGTGGTCGACAGCAGCCGGCGGGCCCCGGGTGACCGTGTGTCACTTACGGATTCGGCGCGCCTGTTGCAGATGGCAGAGTCCAAGCCGGGAACGGCTGGCAAACCGGACGCGGATTCGCCGGACGTCAACATGACCTACTCACGTAATGGCAACGGCTTCACCGGCAAAGGCCTGGTGACGACGGCTAACGGCCGCCAGTTCACGCGTGAGGTCGCCATGACCTTCGATCCGGAATCGCAGTCGGTCTCGCGCCAGGTCACCTACACCGGCCAGAACGGTGCAGAGGTGTCCCGCTCGACGGAGATCACCCGCACCGACAAGGGTATTGAAGCCGTGACGCGCCGCGTCGGCGTTCAGGGCAACGAGACCATTCGCGAAACGCAGGTGGCCTTCGACCCTGATAACGCTGCTGCGGGCTCAGCCGATCGGCTGCCGGCCGACAGCCCGGCACAGCGTCCCAGCCCGGCGCTCGCCAACATGATGCAGTCGTTCTTTACGACGTCGGACATGGAAGGCTTTGATGCCAGCTCCGACCTGAACGGTGACGGCGTCATTAACTTCGGTGACCTCGCGGCGCTGCGCGCCATCGAGTCTGGCGCCGAGTCAGAGCCTCCGCAGAAGATGGACCCGATGGTGCACAACATGTCGGATTCCTTCTTTACGTCCAGTGGCGAGCAGGGTTTTGATGCCACCAACGACCTGAATGGCGACGGCATGGTGAACTTCCAGGACCTGGCGATTCTGCGTTCGAAGATGGAAGGCGCCTGACGCCTTTCCCGCCAGTACTAGCCCACATCGCCCGCTAAGCGCGGGCGGTGCCCTCCTTCGGTGACGGCCATCGTGCCGTCACTGTATACTTCGGTCCCGGCCGCGCCTGCGGCCATCGCACTAGCCGCTGCGTGACTCCGGCATGCCTGACCGGCTGCCGCGATACCGTCTCCCGACGCACACGCAGCGCGTACTTTTGAGGCGGAGTGGACCCATGGACAAGCTGTTTGACGTGAGCGGACGCGTGGCGCTGGTAACCGGCGGCTCGCGCGGCATCGGCCGCATGATTGCCGAAGCCTTCGTTCAACGTGGCGTGCGCACCTACATCACAGCGCGCAAGGCCGAGGCCTGCGTGGCAACGGCCGACGAGCTGTCGGCGCACGGCGAGTGCATCGCGCTGCCTCATGATCTCAGCGACATGGACGGCATCGCAGCGCTGGTCGCCGACCTGTCCGAGCGCGAGAGCAGCCTCGATATCCTCATCAATAACGCTGGCGCGGCATGGGGGGCGGAGTTCGATGAGTTTCCCGAGCACGGCTGGGACAAGGTGATGAACATCAACGTCCGTTCGGTGTTCTTTCTCACGAAGGAACTCGCCGGCCTGCTGCGTGAGGCGGCAACGGATGAGCGGCCTGCCAAGGTCATCAATATTGCGTCCATCGACGGCATTCGCGTAACCGACGACGAGACCTACTCCTACGGTGCGAGCAAGGCGGCTGTTATTCACCTCACTCGCAGCATGGCGAAGCGACTGGTTCGCGAGAACATCCTCGTCAACGGCATTGCGCCGGGCGCATTTGCCAGCAATATGAACAAGGCCGCGCGGGATGCGCCCGACGCGGTGGCCACGGTGGTGCCCTCAGGACGTGTCGGCCGCTCCGGCGATATGGCGGGTGCGGCACTGTACCTCGCGTCCGCCGCGGGCGATTACGTAGTCGGTCAGACGCTGGTCGTCGATGGCGGCATCGCCTCGCTCGGCATGGCGGTGGCCAATCCGCCGAGCATTTCCTCCCTGTCGTAGCTACTCCGTGTTCACGTACATCGATCCTGCCGTGCGCGAACGCCTTGTCAGCGAAGGCAAGCTGCTGCGCATCGACAGCCGCGGCCAGCGCATCGAGGAGGGCGTTGCGCCGCCTTCGGGTGACACGGTGCTCAACGTTCTTGGGCCCATTCCGCTGCCGCTGCGCCGGGGTGACAGCGAGCTCACCGTCAACTGGTACGCAACCGTGCGGCGCACCGAGCTCAAACGCGTGGAAGAACTGGCGACGGACCTTCGCCGCCAGGGCGGGCAATCGCTGTTTGCGTCGCTGACCTCGTCCATGGCTGTGAACAGCGTCATCGCGCTTGGCGATTACGAGACGGCGAAGAGCCCGCTGGTTCGCGTGCACTCGAGTTGCCTTACCGGCGACGTGTTCGGTTCGCTTCGCTGCGAGTGTGGTCCGCAGCTCGACGCCGCCATCGATCGTATTGCCTCCGAGGAACAGGGCGGGCTGATCGTTTACATGGCGGGGCACGAGGGTCGCGGCATTGGCCTGTGGGCAAAAGCAGCTACGTACCTGCTACAGGATGCCGGCGAGAATACCTACCAGGCCAACCGGTCGCTCGGCTTGCCCGACGATTCGCGGGACTTTTCCGATGCGGCGGCGCTGCTGCTGCACTTCCTGGGCAACCGGCCGTTTCGCCTGCTAACGAACAATCCGAAAAAGACAACGGACCTGGCGGCCCATGGGCTCACCAACATTACGCCGGAGCGCCACGTCGTTGGTGTGGACCAGCGCAACCGCCGCTACCTTGCCGCGAAGCGCGACTGGGGCCACAAGATCGACGAAGACGATATCGGCTAAGCCAGCAACGCAGTCAGGCTTTGTTGGCGAACGTCTCTACGCTGAAGGCCACGCGTTCCGCGGGCGACAGGTCACTGTCAGCGGGGATTCGTGCGAGCCGCGAGTCAAGACCGGTATCGTTCGCAATCTGGATGTTGAGTCCCGGCCTGGCATTGAGCTCCAGGATGAGCGGGCCACGGTCGCGGTCCAGCACGATATCCACGCCGAGATAACCGAGCTTTGTGATTTCATAGCTGCGGGCCGCGAGCATCAGAATCGTCTCCCAGTCCGGAATTTCGATGCCGGCGATGTCGTGGCCAGTGTCCGGATGCTCGACGATCTTCTCGTTGCCCCAGCAGCCTGCGAGTGTGACGCCGTCCGCAATGCGGATGCCAACGCCAATTGCGCCCTGGTGCAGGTTCGCCTTGCCGCCTGACTGGCGCGTGGGCAGCCGCACCATGGCCATCGTGGGGAAACCGCGATACACAACAACCCGTATATCCGGAATGCCCTGGTAGGCAATGTTCGCGAACAGCGGATCGAACTGCACGCGGTATTCGATCATCACGGTGTCTGGCAGGCCGCTGAGGCTGTACTGGCCGCTCAGCGTCGTCGAGGCGTGGTACGCCATTTCCCCTTCGCTGATGCTCGTGCCGTCGTGCTTGCGGTAGCCCTTTGCCGTTTTGCCGTCGATAACCAGGATGCCGTCGCCGCCGCTGCCGTGCGCAGGCTTCACCACGAACGGGCGGTCTGCGGCAATGTCGCCGATTCTGCGTACGTCGCCCTGCGTGGCAATGGAACCGTAGAGTTCCGGCACCGCCATGCCGGCGTCCAGGGCCAGCTGCTTGGTTCGCATTTTGTCGTCGACCAGCGGGTAGTTGCGGCGCGCGTTGTGCGCCATCACGAAGTCGAGGTTGCGCCGGTTGATACCCACCACGCCGGCGTCTGCCAGCCGTTTGACGATGCCGAACATCACTTCGGCCTGTCAGCCAGTGTCTTGAACCGCACGAGTTCGGAGAGTCGGTAACCGGTGTACCGACCCAGCATCAGCATGACGCCGAGCATCACCAGCAGCAGCTCCGGAAACACGAACACCAGGTGCTCGAGCTGGTCGATGCTCATCACCACGTACGCAACAATGGCGACCGCAAGCGTGCCCAGTCCTTCGGTGGCTGCCGCGCCGGGCCCGCGTTCGTCCCAGACGATCGACATGCGCTCGATCACCATCGTGAGAATTACCATCGGAAAGAGCGCAACGGACAGCCCGGTTTCCAGTTCAAGGCGGTGGCTCAACACGCTGATGATGGCGAGCATGAGCACGACCACCGTGAGTACGGAGGCGAGCCGCGGTGCGAGCAACAGGCGCAGCTTCTCCAGGTAAAAACGCACTGCAAGCCCAAGGGCGATGACGAGACTAAAAAGCACAATGCCGTAGAGCAGGCGGGTTTCCCGAAAGGCAAGGGCGATGAGGATCGGGGTAAACGTGCCAAAGGTCGGTACGCCCACCACGTTGCGCATCAGCACCATCACGAGCGCGCCAACGGGAATCATCAGCAGCACCGAGTACACCGCCTGCGTGCGAATCGGGAGGTCGAACAGGCTGAACTCGAAAACGTGCGAATCCTGCTGTGCGGCACGCCGCTCGGCCACTTCCAGGCCGCCGATAGTGCTCCGCTGCACGGAGAATATCGTCTCCGCTCCGCGGCCGCCCTGGACCGACATGAGCTTGCCGGAGCCGTAGTACCACACAAGTCTTCGCGTAGGCTGGAACTGCGTACCGGAGTCCAGGGCGAACGAGAGCCACCGATCGCCGTTGTGTACCTCCAGCCAGGTTGAAAGGCCTGCCGCCTGCACCGTGTCGCTGAGTTCCAGGCCGTGGGCAATGCGGGTAGGTATGCGCGCGCCGGCGAGCAGCGTCTTGGCTACTTCGGCCTTCTTGCTGCTCGACGCGCCGCTGTCCAGAAACAAGTGCACATTTTCATCCGGCGTGTCGTCGGCCAGCATGCGCAGCATCTCGGCGGTAAACGTGGCGATGTCAGCAGAGCGTGCTCGCGCGCTGGCTACAAGCTGCTCAAGGGCGGTTGCGTAAGGCTCCTCGAGGGACGGTACGGCGGGAAAGGGTGGAGCGCTTGCTTCAACGTCGCGCGCCGGATCCTGGAAAACCGAGACGCGGTAGTACAGCGCCTGCGGTCCGCGCGAACGCCGTATGGCCCACATGGCTTCGCGGTTGTCGCCATTGACGGCGGTCGTGAGGCCAAAGCCGCGGGACACGAAGTTCTCGTCAAGGATGCCGAAACCGCGGGACTCGTGCGGAATTTTCAAGGAGGCCTTCACGGGCCCCTGGCTGCTGCGAAACGACAGCCGGGCCTCCACGGTCCAGACTGGCGCCTCCACCTCGGGCTTGAGCGGAATGCCGAAGTTGGTGGCCTTGTAGGCGAAGAGCGCTACGCCTAAGGCCATCAGCACGGCGGCCAGCGCCGTAACGTGTGACGGTTTACGCATCGTTAGATCAGCGCTGCCGTACGCCCGGGCGCCACGCGTGGCCGGCCTTCGACTGCTGTCGCATTTTTCATCGGAGTGACCTCTTCGTCGCCCGTCCGGTGATACACAGTGTTTCGGGGCGATGCGCCAGCCAGACTTCGCCCCGGTGTTGCGATTGCGTGTTTTGGAGGCAATCATAGGCCACCGCCGCGCGCAATTCATGGTTTTCGACGCATGGCTCGCCCGCGCGGCCTTTTTTCTGGTTTTTTGGCCCCGGCACTTGTCTCTTAAGGAACCGCCTATCGTGTCTGCCGACTCGTCATCGTCGTTCGCCGCCCTTGTTGCCCTGTTGCGCTACGCGCGCGGCTACCGTACGCGCATTTTGCTGGCGAGCGGCGCCTCCGTGCTCAACAAATTGTTCGACGTGATGCCGGAGATTCTCATCGGCGTTGCGATTGACGTCGTTGTGCGCCAGCAGGATTCCTTTGTCGCCGCAATTGGCGTCACAGAGCCGGCGCAGCAGATGCTGCTTCTCGGCGTGCTGACGTTTGCCATCTGGGCTGGCGAGTCGCTTTTCGAGTACGCGTACCTGTTGCTGTGGAGAAACCTCGCCCAGGATTTGCAGCACGGCATGCGCATGGATGCGTACCGCCACTTGCAGCAGCTCGACCTTGCCGGTGCTCGCGTCCTCGAACCAGGCAAGG
>JBCAXP010000292.1:0-6313 GCA_038533995.1 Pseudomonadota bacterium | reverse complement strand
CGACGACGGCAACGCTACTTCCAATTAATAGCTGTGGCTACGTGACTTTTGGCACATTCGCTGTAACGGCGCAGGGCGTAGCATGAAGGCATTCCTCAACTGTGTCACAAGGAGATGCCGCATGAACCGCAAGCCTTTTTCGATTGTCGCTGGCCTGATCGGCTTCCTGGGGTGCGCTTTGTTTTCGGCTGCAGCCCACTCGGCGTCGCTGACCGTTTCCGTTACGGATATCGACGAGCATAGCGGTGCCATCATGCTCGCGATGTTCGACGCCGCAGAGGCGTACGAGGACGGTGGTGCGCCCGTGAAGGCGGTAAAGATTGAAGTGACAGGCGAAGAAGTCTCGGTCACGTTCGACGATCTTGACCCCGGCCGCTACGCGATCAAGCTGTACCACGATGCCAACGGTAACGGCGAAATGGACAGGAACATGATGGGTCTGCCGAGCGAGGGTTACGGTTTCAGCGGCAAGGGCGGCCGTTTCGGGGCGCCGCCTTTCGACGATGCGGCCTTTGAAATCAACGACGGCGATACGAACGCCGTTGTCATCAAGTTGCGCTAGCCGGAGGCCGTCATGAATCGCCGGCTATTCCTGCAGGCAAGCGTCGCTGTTGCGGCCAGTCACTGGGCAGCCGCCAGGGCGGGGCAACCGGCGGCGGCCTTTGAGGCGCCCGACTGGACCCTCGGTTGGCAAGGCACAACGGCCGACCAGTATTCACCGCTGTCGATGCGTGTCGAGGGAACAATTCCGGAGCCGGTGCGCGGTAGCCTGTACCGCAACGGGCCTTCACGAGTAGCGCGCGCCGGGGTGCACCTGCGGCACTGGTTCGACGGCGACGGCATGGTCCAGCACTTCCGCCTGAACGCCAACAGTGCAAGCCACGAAGCGCGCTTTGTGCAGACGGAAAAATTCCTTGAGGAGCAGGCGGCCGGCCGCTTTATCTATGGCGGCGCGGGCACGGCGTTGCCTGATGAAAAGCCGTCGCGCAACAACGACACGGGCAACGTCGCCAACACGTCGCTTCTGCCGTGGGACGATGAACTGCTCGCCCTGTGGGAGGGTGGTTCTGCGTACCGGCTGGATCCCGAAAACCTCGACACGCTCGGGCGCAAGGACTGGCGGGATGACCTCAAGCACATGCCGTTCTCGGCGCACCCGCTAGTCGAGGCCGACGGCACGATGTGGAACTTCGGTTCGGCGCCGTATGCGGGCGAAAACGGCATGATCGTCATCTACCGCGTTGCGCCGGGCCGTGGCGTGCAGGCCGTGCAGTCGGTACCGCTGCCGATGGCGAGTTACATGCACAGCTTCGCCATGACTGAGCGTTACCTGGTGTTCTACCTGTCGGCGCATCGCTTTGCCGGCGGCGCGGACAACTTCGTCGACAACTTCCAGTGGCAGCCTGGCGGCGGCAGCCGCGTTCTGCTGGTTGACAAGAACGACCTCACTTCCCAGCGGCTGTTCGAAACGCCTG
Source organism: Pseudomonadota bacterium (assembly GCA_038533995.1). Taxonomy (GTDB): domain Bacteria; phylum Pseudomonadota; class Gammaproteobacteria; order Steroidobacterales; family JBCAXP01; genus JBCAXP01. Next base: position 4,838 of record JBCAXP010000292.1, on the reverse strand, counting down.
CCGGTTTCGTGTTTCACTTTGCGCACGCCTTTGAGCGCAAGGGCGAGGTGGTGGCGCGCATGGCGTTGTACCCGGATGCCGGCGTCATGTCCCACGGCATGTTTGAACTCATGAAGGCGTCCGAGGGTGCGACCTACCCAGATTACTCACGCGCCCGCCTCGCGTCGTTGCGACTGGATCTCACGAGTGGCAAGTCGCGCCTCGAAAGCAACGACACACTCATTGAATTTCCCGGCGTGGACGCACGTCATGCAGATGGCTCGACGGCGATCTTCGGTGTCGGGCATGCCTCAGACAGCGATGCGCGCTACTCGAACGCGATCGTGCGTGTCGAGCCCGAGAGCGGTCGCGCGGACCGTTACGCACTGCCGAAATGGCAGATAGCCGAGGAGCCGCTGTTTGTTGCCAAGCCTGGCAAGGCTGGCTCGGGCTGGCTGGTGGGAACGTTCCTGGACTACGCCAAACAGGAGACGGGTGTACACGTTCTGGATGCCGACCGTCTAGCCGACGGGCCAGTCGCGACGGCCACCATGGCGAGGCACGTTCCGCTGGGTTTCCACGGGTGCTTTATTCCGGCTTGAATCGCGCGCAAATTGCTCTTCGTACGGTCCTTCGATTTCTGTTACGGTCGAGGGATGGTGCAGAGCCACGAGCAACTCCTGAGTGCAGACGATCTCTATCGTATGCCTGACGATGAGTACCGCCATGAACTGGTGAAGGGGCGCCTGATTTCCGAGCCACCTCCCGGCGTACGCCACGGATTTGTGGAGGCAAACCTGTGCAACCTGCTTTGCCAGTATGCTCGCCGTCACGACGGCGTTGTACTCACGGGTGACCCCGCCTTTATTCTGCAGCGTTCGCCGGATACGGTGCGTGCCCCGGATGTGGCGTGGATTAAGCGTGAGCGGTACCTGTCACTGGAAGACGAAAGCAAGTACTTCCCGGGCGCGCCGGACCTTGCGGTCGAGGTGCTGTCACCCGGAAACACTCGTAAGGCGATTGCCGAAAAGGTCGCTGATTACCTGTCTGCGGGCACCGTGCTCGTATGGGTAGCCGACCCGAAGCGTCAGGCAGTAACGATTTACAAAGCCGGGCAAGCGCCGCAGGTGCTCACCGGGTCGGACCTGCTCACCGCACCAAACCTGGTGCCCGATCTTGCCGTTCCCGTCAGCGATTTGTTTGCTGTCTGACGGCTGCCCACCTTACGTCGGCATGGGCGGCACGATGTTTGGTACCCGCCGGGGTGCCTGGTCGAGATTGTCGGCGTCGAAAATGTTGGCCGCGTTTGTCAGCCAGCCGGTGGTCGCAGCGGCATCCGTGGAGAATGGCACGAGGTTGCAGAACATTCCCGTGTAGCTCTTCGTTGGCCCTTGCGCGCCTGACCACGCCTTAAATTTCGCGCCGCCCCCGGCGCTCACTGGCTGCGCGCCGCCAAGGCCGTGGCCACACGCGGTGTGCGGGTTGATGCCGGCGCCGTGCTCCGCATTCTCGCAGCCGACCAGCAGCCCGCCGTAGGGATGCTTCTGGGTCGGTGGCCGGTAGTACACGTAAACGTGTCCGTTCAGGCCGTTCTCCTGAATTGCCACGGCGTTGATGCGGCCGTTTTGCTGATCAATAGTGGTCGCCCGACTCACCGGGTTGTAGTAGTTCACACCGCCGAGCGCCACGTTGAAGCTGTAGTGGCGGCCGGCAATAGCGCCCTTGGCGGACTGGTACATGCCGGACACGCCGCCGCCTTTTTCGGTCCAGTGGCGCTTGTGGCCACGCATCGTTACCTTGGCGCTACTCGTTGACAGACCGTGCGTGGCCGCTGTGCGGCTCTGGATGTGGCCGGGCTGGCACAGCCAGGTCCATACCGGGTCGGTCATGACATCCGAGAGCACCTTCTTATGCTGGGCGACGAAACCACGGGTCTGAATCATCACGCGGCTACCGTGCGACAGCACAGTGGCCACCGGGTGCCCTGACGCCCGCCAGTCGAGCCAGTTCATGCCGGACCGGTACATGACGCCCGCGTTGTACAGCAGCTGAAACACGCGCTTCACCGTAGGGCCGGCTGGCGCGATGGACGCGCCGTACCACATGGCTGCATCGAACTCGCGTTGCACGGTCAGCGAGCGCGCATTGACGGCGGGGTTAATGTATTTCATGCGCCGTGGCGGCAGGTTGGGAGGCGGCGGCGGTGGCGCGTTGGGGTTCATGAAATCCGCCAGGCGCATCGTTCCTGCGTTGACGTCCTGAATATTGCGGGTGTACCTGTCGATGTAGTCCAGATGCTGCATGCCTGCGGCCATGTCAAACCCCCGAGTCCGTTTGTTCCCTGATTGCCACGTAGTGTAGCAATATTTTTTTGTGTTGCTCGAACATCTTTTTCCGCTTGCGAGGCATGATTTGTTGCGACGCCGCAGCGTAATAGCCCCAGGTGAAAAAGGGCCGGACGCGTAGCCGGGCCAGTCAGAATCCTTGCGCGAGATATACTGCAGCCGTGCCCTGTCACACTGTCGCCTTGTGATTTATGAGACCACGCATGAAAAAACTCACGGTTATCGCTGTATTGTTGCTCAGCGCCTGCACAACCCCGACGCCCCAGCCCCAGGATGACGCTCCGACCCAGGCCCAGGCCGCGGTGAGCCCGGACGCTTTCCGAGCGCACGTCAATTTCCTGGCCAGTGACCTGCTTGAGGGCCGTGAGGCGGGCACGCGCGGCTACGACATTGCGGCAGCCTACGTTGCAACCCAGTTCGAGCTCATGGGGCTGTCGCCAGCCGGTGACAACGGCAGCTTCATGCAGTCCGTACCGCTGCGGGCTTCGTGGCGAGAGGCCGACCGCATTCGCCTGGCGTTGCAGCAGGATGGTTCGCGTACCGAGCTGACCTTCAAGCAGGACTTCCTGTTACGCAACGCCCCGCAACGTACCGAGGCAGTGGTTGAAGCCGAGACCGTGTTTGTCGGCTACGGTATCGACGCGCCGAATCGGGGCCACAACGACTATGACGGTCTCGACGTGCGCGGCAAGGTGGCGGTGGTGCTGACCGGTTACCCGGCCGGTTGGCCAAGCGAGGAGGGTGCGTTCTACAGCTCCGGCGCAACGAAGTCGCGCACCGCTGAGGCTCATGGCGCCATTGCGATGATTTACGTCTACACGGACGCGATCGAAAAGGTGTCACCCTGGGAACGGATGACCCGCAACCCGGACGCCATGGCCATGTCCTGGGTTGGCAAGGACGGCGTGCCGCACAGTTCGGCGCCGTCGATTCGCCTCAGCGGCATCGTTACGGCTGACGTCGGCAACGCGCTTTTCGAAGGAGCGCCGCTTTCCTATTCGGAAGTGCGCAAGCAGGCCGTTGACGGCGCACCCGCCGGCTTTCCCCTGTCCGTGCGGCTGGACATGGCCGCTGGTAGCCGGCAGGAAGACCGCACCAGCGCGAACGTGGCAGGCATGGTCATAGGCACCGACCCGGCGCTGCGCAACGAACACGTTGTGCTTACGGCGCACCTCGATCATCTCGGCATCGGTCCGCCGGTCGACGGCGACGCCATCAACAACGGCGCGCTGGACAATGCGGCTGGCATTGCGGCAATGCTTGAGGCGGCTCGCTCACTGCAGGCGGATCCGCCACGTCGGTCGGTGATTTTCCTTGCCGTTACCGCCGAGGAAAAGGGGCTGCTCGGGTCAGAGTACTTTGCGCTCAACCCGACGGTGCCAATCGACGCCATCGTCGCCAACGTCAACCTCGACATGCCGGTGCTGCTGTACGACTTCAAGGATCTGATTGGCTTCGGGGCTACGCACAGCAGTATCGAGGGCACAATGCGGGACGCGCTTGCCAGCATGGGCCTGGGGTTAAGCCCCGACCCGTTTCCGGAGCGCGCGATCTTTGTGCGCTCGGACCACTTCCGCTTCGTTCAGCAGGGCGTGCCGTCGATCATGCTGGCCACCGGCTCGACGTCGTCGGAAGGCGAGGGCAAGGGGCTGGAGGTATTCATCGAGTTCCTCACGACGCACTACCACCGGCCGAGCGATGACCCGTCGCGGCCCATCGACTACGCGGCAGGAATGCGTTTCGGTGAAGTGAACTACCGGCTGCTCAAGGCCATCGCAAACGCCGACGAGGCGCCGACCTGGAACGAGGGCGATTTTTTCGGCGAACGCTTCGGGCGCTGATACCGACCTGCGGGTGCAGCCCGCAGCCCAGCGAGGAGCCGGGTTTTTAGCGTTCGCCTGACACCCGGCAGGTCTGTCGCCTACCAGCTTACACTGCGGCACATCCGCGCGAGTACCGCGCGGTCGTCGTCGGTGAAGGCCCGGCGGCCGTGCAGCATTCGGGTGTTGTCAACAATCGCGATGTCGCCGGCTTCCCACGGCACGTTGGCCGTCAGCCGCTCCGACACCTCTTCCAGCTCCTGGCGAAGCGCCGGCGTTATCTCGCTGTCGTCTTCAAAGCGCACGAATGTGGTCTTGCGGCCAAGATCGTATTCCTGCCACAGGCCAATGAGCAGGCTGTTGCAGAAACTCGGCACGCCCTGCCATTTGGTCGGTGGCACCGCGCTCTGGATGAAGGCGGTGTGAATGCCGTTGTCGTCTGTGCGTTCGAGCGTCATGTCGTTGTCGCGGCAGTACGCCTCGACCACGGCGAAGTCATCGGTCTGGTAGAGCGTTTGCCACTCGCTTTCGGTGTAGTGGCGGATGTACTTTAAGCGTTTCTCGTCGAGCAGCTTGCGGGTGCTGTCGCTCAAGGCGTGATACACGGCGATACCGTCGCACACGGTTGTTTCGCCATCGCTGTCAGCAGGCTTTTCGCACATGAAGAACATGACTTCCGGTCGCGATTTTACGT
>JBCAXP010000291.1:0-6332 GCA_038533995.1 Pseudomonadota bacterium | reverse complement strand
CCCGGTCCACGAGAATCATCTTGGCGTGGCACTGCTCTCCTTTAGTGTTGCACCAGCGAACCGGCGTGCCGACCTTGACCAGTTCCTTGGCAACCGGGCGATTGGGAATGCCGCTTTTCTCCCTGCCGAACGCATCCTTGTTCGGGTCGAGAATGAGCCGCATCGTTACGCCACGCTCCTGCGCACTGGCGAGCGCTTTGATCACCCGCCGGTCTGACAGGTAGAACATCATAAGCCGAATCTCATCGCCCGGCTGTGACATATAGATTTCATTTAGCACCGCGGCGCCGATCTTGCCCTCCGAAATAATCTGTACTGTGAGATCGCCGGATTCTGCAGCAACGCCGAGCGGCTCATCGACGGTGGGCGCGCCGGAGAATGCGAGCACCGCGTCTTCAGTGTCGAGCAGGTCCTGCACGGCCAGTCCGTTGAACTGGATCGCGGCATTGCGGTGCGCACTGCTGCCGTCATGCGGGTTGGCGGAAGACACGATCGCGGTGAAGCCGTCGCCCTGGTCGGCCAGAATCGTCTTGCGGTGGTTAGCCTTGAAATTAAAGAGCGCAAAGTAGCTGCGAAAACCGACCTTGCCCGGACCAATGGGGTTGGGAAGAATGCCACCAGGGCTGTTGCCGAACCACTGGATAAACGGCCGCCAGATAATCGACCAGGTGGGATTGCTGTCGGGGAGTTCGGTGAGGTCGGTCTCAACGACCGCGATACCCGCCTGCTCCATCCTTTCGAACTGCTCTGAAGGCAGCCCGCCATACAGTGTGTTGACGGGGTCGGTGATCAAGATGATCTCGATGTTCGGCCGCTCGGTCTTGCGCGCCACCAGCGCATCGGTGAGCTCCGAAGACAGCGCCCGCGTCGCCTCCGGCACTGGGCCCTGCGAGGGATTGAACAGGAACATGTCCAGCACAATGATGCGCTCGGCGCCAGTGATGACCCCCATCACCGCATCGAAGACTTGCTGATCCACCTGGCGCTCACCGTTCTCATCCACCCAGGTGTTGTCGCGCAGAAAGCGCACGTCGGTGGCCGGGTGCGCCTCCCCCTCGAACGACACGCCGTCGGGCAGGAAGCGGTTGCTCTGGCAGCCGCCGATCAATAGAAGCTGGGCCAGCAACAGGGCGAGCGTCACGGCGACCGCGGCGCGCCTGTGAACCACCCTCGAAAAGTCGCATTGTTGTAGACACAGTCTCATCCCGGCGCACACTGTATCGGTACTGTGCACGGCGCGGCAACCGCCGCAATGCTTGCAACAAACCGGCAAGTGGGTCAGGCTCCCCCGATGGCCTCTTTCGCGGACGTCTAGTTGGAAACCGCCGACCTCGGTGCGCTGTCGCTGTTGCCGGCCCTGGCAACGCTGATCATTGCTTTCTGGACAAAAAACGTCCTGTTCGGCCTTCTGTGCGGCGTGGCCCTGGGCGGCATCGTCACCGGCCAGTACAACATCATCAAGGCTTTCCTGCTTCCGAGCCTCGGTAGCGAGCGCTACGCGCAAATTCTGCTCGTGTACCTGTGGGCCCTCGGCGGCCTCATCGGCGTCTGGAACCGGACCGGCGGCGCGCAGCATTTTGCGACTACGGCGGCCGGGTATTTCGTGCGGTCGCGCCGCTCCGCGAAGCTCTTTGCCTGGGTAATGGGCGTTATCTTCCACCAGGGCGGCACGATCAGCACAGTGCTGACGGGCACGACGGTGAAGCCGGTCGCAGACCGGGAGCGGGTGTCACACGAGGAGCTGTCCTACGTCGTGGACTCCACCGCCTCTCCCATTGCCACGATCATCCCGTTCAACGTGTGGCCGGCTTACATCGGCGGCCTGATCGTCATCGATTCGCTTGCCCAGATCGTTCCGAATGAGCAGGCGGCCCTCGCCTGGTTCATGAAGGCGATACCATTCAACTTCTACGCCATGCTTGCGGTGACGTTTACCTTTCTGCTGTCTATCGACAAGCTGCCGTGGGTTGGCAAGCGCATGCACGCCGCGCGTCAGCGTGCCATTGACACCGGCGAGCTGGACGCGCCCGGCTCCACGCCATTGATCAGTGGCGAGCTGGGCACCGCGCGCATCCCGACGGGCTACACGCCCTCGCTCCTCGATTTTTTCCTGCCGATTGCTGTCCTGTTGGGCATGTCTATCATTCCGTGGCTGCTCGGCGGCTCGCCGATGATCTTCGAGGCCTTTGGGCTGTCAGTCGTGTCGGCCATGGTGCTGGCCGTGATCCGAGGCATGTCACTCGACGAAGTCTTCAACGGAATGCTGAGCGGCATCAAGGGCGTTACCATCGGCGCCGTGATTCTTGGGCTGGCGGTCACGCTCGGCAACGTGTCCGAGGCGTTGGGCGCCGCCAACTACGTTATCGACAACAGCAGCGCGGTGCTTGAGAGCGTGCCGTACATCCTGCCGGGCGTGCTCATGATCATCTGCATGTTCGTGTCATTTTCCATCGGCAGCTCGTGGGGCACCTACGCCGTCGTGTACCCCATCGCGCTGCCCCTCGCGTTTGCGATCAACCCGGACCCGCTTTTTTTCGTGCTGAACTTTGGCGCCATTCTCGGCGGCGCGGTCTTCGGAGACCAGTGCTCACCCTACTCGGACACGACGGTGCTGTCGGCGATGGCCTGCGGAGCGGATCTCATGGATCACGTGCTCACGCAGCTGCCGCTCGCGCTTGCCGCGGCCGGGCTTTCCATACTGCTCTACGTGTCCATCGCGTTCCTCAGCTTCGCCTGACCGACGCCTCACCGAAGGCCTGGGAACCAACAGCACGCATCACCCTCTAACGTCCGACACACCGTCGCCTAATTCCATTCATGTCTTCCATTCATGCCCGCCTGGCCGTCTCCTTTGGATTGGTCGCCTTCGCGTCAATTGGCAATAGTGGCTGCACGCTGTTGTTTCCCACCGAGGCAGGCGACGACCTGGCGCACTTTGCTGACCAGGCGCCGCAAACCGGCGACACGGTTCCCGACTTTGAGCTAAGCACGATCGACGGCGGCACCGTGCGTCTGCACAACCTGCTGGGCCGCGAACCCATCGTGCTGCAGGTTGGCAGCCACTCGTGCCCGGTGTATCGCTATCGCAGTTACGAGGTTCACGACCTCTACGAAGAGTTTTATGACACCGTGCAGTTCGTCATTTTGTACACACAGGAGGCGCACCCTGCGGGCTCGCCCAGCCCGTACCGGGAAGGCGAAGAGTGGCTGACGAATTTCAACCGTTTTACTGGCAACAAGATCCCGCAGCCCGGAAGCCTCGAAGAACGCATCGAACAGGCCGCATGGTCAACGGAGCGCTTGAGCCTCACCGGCACCGTGGCCGTGGACAACATGGATAACCGGACGTGGGAAGTTTTTGGGTCGGCGCCGTCGCCTGCCTACGTGATCGACAGTGACGGCACCGTGATATTGCGCCAGCCATGGGTGAATCCGTCCGAGATTCGTGACACGCTCAGAGAATTGCTGGCACCAAGTGGTGCAGACTCCGCGACGACACGTTGAGCCGGGCCAGACGCCCTACTCGTTTCGCAAAATGTTTTCCATTTTCTTGCCCTTCGCGAGCTCGTCGACCAGTTTGTCGAGGTACCGCGTATTTCGAATCAGCTCGTTCTCCAGTTCCTCGACCCGGTAGCCGCAGATAACGCCCTTGATGAGGTGCGCGTTGGGATTGAGCGTGCATTGGTCGAAGAAGGCATCGAAGGTGACTTCGTCGTGGATGAGTGAATTGAGCTGCTTCTCGTCGTAGCCCGTCAGCCACTCGATGACCGTGTTCAGTTCTTCCTGCGTGCGGCCCTTCTTTTCGACCTTGGACACGTACATCGGATAGATCTGGGCGATCGTCATCTTCGCGATGCGCTCTTCCGTTCCTGCCGGGGGTTGTTTCATGTCAGTTCAAACCTCGCGTGCTCATACCTCGTCTGCCAAGGGGGTGATCCTCGCGGAGCTGCAACAGATCCCAGAGGTTGCCGTACAAATCCTTGAATACCGCTACCGTGCCATAGTCCGCCTCTTTCGGGTCGCGCACAAATTCTACGCCTTTGGACTTGAGGTCGTTGTAGTCCCGCCAGAAGTCATCGGTATTCAGGAACAGGAAAACGCGACCACCGGTCTGGTTGCCAATTGCAGCGGCTTGCTCACTGTTTGACGCTCGCGCCAGGAGCAGCGTCGTGCCGCTCGATCCGGGCGGAGAAACCACAACCCAGCGCTTGTCCTGCTCCGGCTGGTACGTGTCTTCGACAAGGTCGAAGTTGAGTACTTCGGTGTAGAAAGCGATTGCCTCGTCGTAGTCCTTCACAACGAGCGCGATGTGGACGATTGCCTGTTTCACGATTGTCAGACTCTCCTTGGGGCTTCAACCCGGTTGTCGGGCCGCTTGCGAAAGAAAACGCGGATAACGGCCGAGAGCGCTCTTCAGCTCGTCGAACTTCGAGGCAAAGTGGAGTTGGAACAGCGACTCCACGTCACGCGGGTCTTCCACAATATTCGCACTGAGCCATCGTACTTCCTTTTCCGGACCCAACCCGAAAAATCGCCTGACGCGCTCGGGATAAACGATGCCAACCAGGTAGGCCAGGTCTTCAGAAGTACCGAGTACGGACACCCAGCAGTCAAAGCTCGCAGCGGTGTTCTTTACCGATATCGTTGGTTCAGAGCCGCCCGTCTTGAGGCCAACCTGGTCCTTCCAGGGGAATTTCCTGAACTCGGCCGCAAACACCTCGAACGTCGCCTCGCCCTTAGCGTCGACTTGGTCGAAGCCGTAGCCGGCTTGCTGGATGTCGTAGGTGAATGGATTCGCCATGGCAGCGTCGCGAGGAGAACATTCGGCCAGTGCTGGTATACAAACACTTTAGCAGAGCATCCGCTTGATGGGGTGCCCGGAGAGGCGTTGCCCCGCCGCCGTGCCGGCGGCGCCCAAAACGCTCTCGCGTTTTGTCGAACGGCTCGTGACATGTTGGGAGGGGTTTCGATCCCCTGGGACGCGCCAAATAAAAAGGCCCGTGCTAACACCGTCGTGATTGCTTCGAGTTCACTACCACGGGGATTGGCTCAGATCGGCTTGGGCCGATCTTCGGGGCGTTGCCCCGTCGCCGTGCCGGCGACGCCCAAAATGCTCTCGCATTTTGTCGAACCCCTTTTGGGGGGTTTCGATCCCCTGGGACGCGCCAAATAAAAAGGCCCGCACAAGGCGGGCCTTTTTATTTGGTGGCGTCCCCAAGGGGATTCGAACCCCTGTTGCCGCCGTGAAAGGGCGGAGTCCTAGGCCTCTAGACGATGGGGACTTAAGTAACCTTCTACGTAAGTCTTTACTGTCTTCACGCCGGCATCCCAGGCTGCCGACGAGAGGGGTCTGGTGGAGCTAGGCGGGATCGAACCGCCGACCTCTTGCATGCCATGCAAGCGCTCTCCCAGCTGAGCTATAGCCCCGAAAATCGGACCGGAACTGTACATGGCGCCCCCAAACGTGTCAACACGTCCGGGACCCCGGGCGCAAGCAAAAGTCAGGCGCTCGCGCGGGCGTCGATAAAGGCCAGCGCCCGGTCCATCCGCTCGAGTGTCCGGGCCTGGCCGACCAGGGCCAGGGTGATGTCGATTGCAGGCGAGACACCGGCTCCGGTGACCGCCACCCGGAGCGGCTGGGCAATCTTGCCCAGCTTAAGCTCCATCTCCTCGGCCACCGCCAGGACCGCTGCATGGGCGCCCTCGCCGGTCCAGGGTTCAAGGCCGGCAAAGCGCTCGCGAAGCACCGCCAGCGGCTCGCGCACAACCGGCCGCAGGTGCTTCTTGGCCGCCTGCGGATCGAACTCGTCAAATTCCTCGTAGAACATCCGGCTGACGTCAGCCATCTCGGCCAGCGTCTTGACCCGCTCCGCCTGAGCCTCGATTAACGTATCCAGCGCGGGACCGGAGCTCGGGTCGATACCCTTCGCCGCGAACTGCCCTTCGAGCGCCGGCACCAGTTCGGCCGGCGGCGTCGAGCGGATCGTGTGCTGGTTCAGCCACAGCAGTTTCTCGGGGTTGAAGGTTGACGCCGACTTGTTGACGTCGGCCAGGTCAAACAGCTCGATCATCTCGTCTCTGCTGAACAGCTCCTGGTCACCGTGCGACCAGCCGAGGCGCACCAGGTAGTTAAGCAGCGCGTGCGGCAGGTAGCCGTCGTCGTGGTAGGCCATCACGCTCACCGCACCGTGCCGCTTTGACAGCCGCGCGCCGTCGGCGCCGAGGATCATGGGCAAGTGAGCGAACTTCGGCACCTCGGCATCGAGCGCCCTGTACATGTTTATCTGTCGCGGCGTGTTGTTCAGGTGATCGTCGCCGCGAATGACATGGGT
>JBCAXP010000290.1:0-6333 GCA_038533995.1 Pseudomonadota bacterium | reverse complement strand
CCTGACGGAGACGGCATCTCGCGGTCGCTGGACAACTGCCTGGACGCCGCCAACGCGGACCAGCGTGACACGGACGGCGACGGCTTCGGCAACGTCTGTGACGGCGACTTCAACGCCGACTGCAGGATCAACTTCGAGGACTTAGGCATCATGAAGGAATTCATGTTCAGCTCGAATGCCGAGACTGACCTTGACGGCGACGGCGCCGTGAACTTCCTTGACGTTGGCCTGTTGAAGTCGATCTTCTTCCAGCCGCCAGGACCCAGCGGCGTGCCGAATGCCTGCACGCCTTAGCCCACCCAAAGGCTGGCCCGGGCCCTCGTGGTCCGGGCCTTTACCCGGGCAGGTCAATCATCAAGCTCACCGGGACCAGGGCCCCTTCCACCTGGAAACACGGCGTCAGCGTGATCTCAGCCCCCAAGGCCATGCCCGAACGCTCCGTCACGGACACTCTCGCCTGGCGTAACGGATACCTTGCCTGCACTGCCACCGGAGCGTCGTCTTCAAGCAGTACGTACTGGGAGATCCAGGTGTTCAAAAAGTCTGATGCTTCCTGAACGTTTGGGAACGACGCGCCCCTGTCTCGCATGATCACGGTGATGTACTGCGCAAAGCGCGCTGCATTAAGCAGGCTGGGCAATTCGGCCGCGTCGGCGCGCCTGCGGTCAGCCGCACTGTCCTCCCCGTCGCCGTGGATAGCAGCGAGCCAGCCGTGGAGTGAAAACGCGCTGGTGATGCGCTGCCCTAATGCGAAGGCCGCGTTCCCCCATAGCGCCCCGGCGTCGCCGTCGCTTGTCCCCGCCTCCCTGAAGGCAAACCCCTCGGCGGGATAGACCTCGGGGTCATACGATGGGCGCAGCTTGAACTCAGGACTTGCCAGTGCGACGAAGCGAGCGCTCCCGTCACTGCCCAAGCATCGCCATTGTGTGAACGGGTGCATCGACGGCATCTCGCCACTGTCAGCCTCGGACTGGCGATCAGGGCCGCCACCTTCGGCAGGCGCCGAGGTAAGGAACGGAGCCGTTGCAGCCGCGGCCACCGACGCCATGCCCTCCAGGAAGTCTGCGTCCCCTTCGCGGTCGCTGACTTCGTACGCGCCGACCAAAAAACTGACCGGATCGTCTTTGCCGTCCTTCGTGTTGAGCTTTTTCGCAAGAGCGCTCTGCCCGGGAGCCGACGCTGACGCAAGGTCATCGCGAAGCTCCTGCTGAGTCACGTTGAGCACCCGAAGCCTAAGCCCGGGCCCGGTTTCCGAATTGGCAACCAGGAAATACAGGCCACGCCACATTGCCTCCAGCCGCCGGAACGCTGGCTCCTGCATCACGTGGTTGGCCTGCCGCGTAAGCAGTTGGTCGATCTCTGCAACGCGAACGGCGCTTCCCTCCGCCTCGCCTTCGAGGTTTACACGACCGTTCGTCAGATGCGTCCGGAGTCGAAGCAGATTGGCGGCGCCCTCCATTTGCCGGACAAGGCCAAGCGGCGCGAAATCCTCGAGGCACGAAAAGGAAAACTCGGCAGACGTTGTGGTACCGGGAGGATAGGCAAGCACATCAACAACGTCCAGCAACAGTCGCGGGCGGCAAGACGCCATGACCTCGTCGAAGTTGTCCCGGTCGATGTCCACAAACTGCCGGTCGTCGAGCGGCGGCAAAGGCGCCGCCGGTACACCTGACAGGTGGGCAAGGACGCCGACAATCAGCGGCAACTCACGCTTGCTTGTGGCGCCTTCAACGTCGACATCGTATGTGATCCGCACGCGTGGCGGGCGGACTCTGTTCATCTTGCTCTGCAGGCTTTCGGTCATTCGTTCTCTCATTGGAAACCGGATTCCAAACGGGCGCAGTCAAAGTGCAGTGCACAGGGCTTTTCGTGCATACTGGCGCGAACGTCAGGCAGAGAATAATTACCAATGCAGCAGAAGCGCAACACGTACGCCCTCTCGCTGGGCATTCTCGCACTGAGCGCAGGGACCGCGCACGGGAATCCCACTGCCTTGCCGGAGGGCGAAGGCAAAAAACAGGTCGAGGCGGTCTGCACCGCCTGCCACAGTGCCAGAACGATACTACGCTCCGCCGGCTTTGACGGCGCAGACGAATGGCGCCGGGTGATCGCGACGATGGTTGCCTTGCCGGACGAACAGGCGAAAAGTATCGCCACGTACCTCGCAAAGCACTTTCCGAAGGACGCAAGCCGGGCGCCAACGCTTGTGCCCGGCGACACCGAGATCGAGATCGTCGAGTGGCAAACGCCAACGCTCGGCCAGCGCACGCGCGATCCGGTGGAAGCGCCGGACGGCGCAATCTGGTGGACTGGCATGTGGGCCAGTCTCGCCGGGCGCCTCGACCCCGTGACCGGAGCCATGAAGGAGTACCCGCTGCCGCCGTCTGCGCGCCCGCATTCGATACTGCCGGACGCAGACGGCAACATCTGGTACACCGGCAACAGCAACGGCACGATCGGCAGGCTGGACCCGGCTACCGGCGAAGTAACCGAGTTCAACACTGAGGCGGGCGATCCGCACACCGCGATCTTCCATCCAAACGGAAACATGTACTTCACTGCCCAGCATGCCGGCGTGCTGGGCCGCCTTGATCCGAACACAGGCGCGCTCACCGAAATAGACACCGAACGCCGGCCGTACGGCATTCGCGTGGGCTCTGACGGCACGCTGTGGATCGCTTACAACGGCACGAACAAGATCGGCGCGCTACACCCTGACGACATGACCGTGCGCTACTACGAGGTTCCCGACGAGCGTACGCGCATCCGCCGCCTCGACCTCGACAGCAACGGCATCGTCTGGTTTGTAAATTCCTCGCTGGGCAAGATCGGCCGGCTCGATCCCGCCACTGGCGAGGTCAGGCAATGGGATTCACCGAGCGGCCCAACGTCGCACCCGTATGCAATCGCCGTGATTGACGACGTGGTGTGGTACAACGAATCAGGCATGCGGCCCGATGCCCTGGTGCGCTTTGACCCGACCGAAGAGACCTTCCAGAGCTGGGCGATACCGTCAGGCGTCGGCATCGTAAGGCACGTTTGGGTCACGAAAGACAAAAACCTGCTGATCCACCAGACCAGTTCGAACCGCGTGGGGCTGGTAAAGATTCCCTAGAAGTCTGACCGTCGACTCTCGTCCCACATCGTTTCAAGAAAGCGTCGCACCGCTTCCTCGGCATCCTTTCGCGGCATGAGTTGCTGAGCCTCGATAGCCGCGGCCATGTCGCGAATCGACCGCTTGCCGTCAATCAGCGACATGATGAAAGTGTGGATTCGTGTGGCCGTGATCTGCTGTTGAAAGGCCTCGGTGAGCGGTACAGGTTCGCGGCCTGCCACCAGCCACTCCGGAAGCGCCGCCGGTTTTGAGATCGGCTTCACGTCCCGCCGCTTGGACACTCCGAGCGCTACCACTTCCTCGACCCGGCCGTGGCGGCTCCCCGGGGAATTGAGGTACGGAATACGCCGTTCTTCCACCTCGGGCTCGTCGAGACCCGCCTCCTGTAGAACCGCCAGCACTTCCTCGAAGCTGTAGCGCGCCGCCGGGTCGGCCGCGCGGAATGACAAGGACCCGAACAGCACGAGCCTGCCGTCCGGCTTCAGCAGCTCGCTCATTTGCCGGGCCAGTTGCTCGAAGTCTGTCTCGACAATGTCCACGAACCACGGCGCCACCACCACGTCAAACGCACCGCGGGAGAGCGGCATGGCGACAATGTCGCCGAGCACGAACTCCAGACCTGGCCGGGCGGCCGCTGGCGCGGCGAGCGTGCGTTCAATGGCAACGTCTGCCATCCGCCGCGGCGCCAGCGGTAATTCGCGAAGTGACAAGGTCTCGCCGGCGCAGACGCGGCGTCCAATCATCGCCAGCAGCGGATTGATATCCAGCGCCACGGTGTGAGCGTGACTGCCGCCCTGGTGAAGGTCGTAGGCAAGGCGCCCGGCGCCCGCGCCCAGCACGAGCATTGCGTCGTACGACGCAGGCAAGCGCGCGCTGACAATTTCCGCCGAGAGCGCGTTTTCCTCATCGCCCCAGCACCAGTCCCGAAAGATATTGGCCTCGTACGTCGTCAGCCCCTGGGTCGGTGGCAAGCGGGTGCGCAGCGCTAGCAGTGCTTCCTGTGCGATGGCGTCACCGCCTTCTCCGAGCGGTGCAAGAAGCGCGCGTAGCGCCTTCGCGCGGGCCGCGTAGCCAGCCGCCGTAAGCGCGAGGCGCTGCCTGGTACTTTCTCGCAGAGACGGGTTGCCCTGGATTTCGGCGATCGTTTTCGCCACCTGCGCATCAAGCCCCTGCGTTTCCCGCCCAAAGCGCCGGCGCCATTCGGCGAGCGCCGCGCTCGGCGCGGCGAACAACCAGGGGATGCCGTCGACAAGCGGATAGGTTTGCTTCGACGTCTTGCAGCGCAGGCCGTCGTCGACTCTTGCGAGGCGGCGGCGGGTGCCGGGGCCTGCCAGCAAGTCCAGTACGTCAGTGGTGCTTTTCAACGTCAGGGCGTGGTCTCCTGCCTCAGGCGGTGGCGGCCAGAAACACGCCCACAAATGCCAGGACCATCAGCGCAATGAAAATAGCGCCGACAATCTTGCCGGCCGTGTCGAGCGTTTTGTGCTGCGCGTAGCCCTCGGGGCAGGCGAGGCAGCGGATACCCACAAGGATGTTCAGAATGGGTACGAAGTACGCCAGGCACCACCAGGGACTGTACCCCGAGTTTATCGAGCGCGACGCGACGAGCCATAGGGTTACCGCGATGAACATGCCAACCCAAATCAAATACAAACCGGCGTTCCCCGTGGCCCGCTCTGGTTCCGCCGAGAAGCCAAGGGAAAAGGTGATAACCTGGAAAACAATGGCGGCCACCACGGACAAGCCGAAATACGGCAGCCGCTGTATGCCGCCATAAACACGCCGGGGCTCCACATCGCCCAGTGACTGCATCGATTCCGGCGTTGCATATGGGTTACGCTGTTCTTCCGACTGGTTGCTCACACATTCCTCCCTGGTGTTGGCGCGCGCACTCGTCGCGCAGAGCTTCGGGACGCGGCTAGCTTATTGTGTGAGGTGTGCGACGGTCAATTCTGCCGCCCGACGCGCGGCGGGCACTTAAGGAACAAAAAGGGGCCGGACCGCACTTCACTAGCGCGGCCCGGCCCGTTTCTTTACAGCATGATCCCGGAGAGAATCAGTTAATGACCTCCAGCGTCACGTCCGATGCGTTGTAGTTCACCTGGAACGACAGTCCGCCGCCGATGCCCGTGCCGTTCTCGGTGTCGAAGGTACCTGTGCGGCTAACGTTGAACGACATGATCTCGACGGTGTCGCCGAGCCCCGGCGAGAAGCCGTTCACGAGCGCGATGTCCAGCGTGCCGGCAAGCGTGCCGTCGTCGCCCATGTAGCGGCCAAAGTCCGCCGTGGCAAGGCCGCCGACCTCAACGTCCAGCTCGGCGGACGACGCCAGCGCGTAGTTGTTGAGATCGATGACGCTGCCTGCGCCGACACTCAGGTTGCCTTCAATCGAAACCGGCGTCGTGCTGTTTATAGTCAACGTGCGATTCGGCACGTCCGAAACGATAGCGCCGCGCAGGGTCATCGGGCCGTTGTTGTTATGCCGGATTTCACCACCCGTTGTGTCGGTGCGTACCGTCACACCCGGCGCAATGTCGAGGATGTGACCCGCGCCGCTCACCAGGATCCGGTTGCGGTTGTCCACCGTGGCGGTACCGCTGAGCAGGATCTCGCCCGTGCCACCGATCGTCGATGTGTCGCCGTTGGCGCCGCTGACCGTTAGGTTGGTGAAATTGTTATCGCTGGTGAGAGTCACCGTGGCGCTGTTGAGAGTCAGGTCATTGTTGACCGTCAGGGTCGACCCGCGCTGCACCTCAAAATCCGCCGCAAGCGTTACGCCGTCCAGGGTGGCAGAGCTGAACTCGAACAGCGACAGCGGCGTGGTCGAAAGCGTGCCACCGAGAATCGACGCACCGTTCCGCAGTTCGATAGGCGTTGGCAGGGAAGCGCCAAGATCGAGCACCTGGCCTGAGTTGTCCAGCGCGCCGTTGATCACAGAGAGCCCGGTACCGGTGATCGTGCCAATGTCCGCTGCGGTAAAAGCGCCGCCCAGTTCGACCGTGCTGTTCGTCAGCGTGATGGAGCCAGTATTGCTCCACTCGTCGCCGACGAGGTTGCCGATATCGATCACGCCGTCAGTAATCGTAATGGCGCTGTCGTTGTTGAAGTCACCGAACAGTTCAAGCTCGCCGGTGTTCACCGTTGGGGTCGCGGAGGCGGCAAGCACAGAACCAGCGCCCGCATTCAACTGGATGCGCGAACTGTTGCTCACGGTCAAC
>JBCAXP010000289.1:0-6336 GCA_038533995.1 Pseudomonadota bacterium | reverse complement strand
GTTGATCGGCTGGAACGTGATGGCATCGATGAACGGGCCGGCGAGCGAACTGCTGTCGCTAGGCGTAATTTTGGAGGTACCGGCCGCCAGCACTTCAAACTCCAGAACGCCGAGGTTCCATAGGCCCGATATCCCGTTGAAATCACCGAACGCGAAGCCCTCCAGCAGACCATTCAGCACATCAGGATCGCGTGAAAAACCGGGGTCTCCCGGAAAGGAGGCAGTCCAGCTCACAAAGCCCAGCGCGTCGGGGTCAAAGTGCACATCAAAGGGGCCGCCGAGAAGGATCACGTCGCGGAAGTCGGCGATGATTTCGAAGGCGACGATATCGCCTACGGCTGCGTTGGACACCTGGGGCGTCAGCGAGATGCTGGTCGCCTTCGCGGTACCTACGGCACTCAGCAACACTGCCGTTGCGGCCAGCTTAAGAAACGGCTTGATCGTCATTCGCCTTTCCTAGTCTCGAGAACTGGTACACAAAAAAT
The DNA here is from genome assembly GCA_038533995.1 of Pseudomonadota bacterium. Lineage (GTDB taxonomy): Bacteria > Pseudomonadota > Gammaproteobacteria > Steroidobacterales > JBCAXP01 > JBCAXP01. The sequence continues at coordinate 5,851 of JBCAXP010000289.1, read as the reverse complement.
ATAGAGTCCGAGTGTCAGGCGCGCAAGCCGTAGCCCAGCCGCGAGGCGGATCAGCGCCGTGAGGCGCCAGTGTCAGCCACTCTGCGATCGCTGCCCTTCCTCCAAAACCTCGGCAGTTCTCTCAAGGTGCCAGACTTTCGCAACGATCTTCCATCCGGATTTGCCTTTCACAAACGAAAGATGATCAACAAAAACATTCTCGTGAGACTGCAGGCGCAGCTTCACCACGGCGCTGATCGCCGACAGCCAGTCGATTGAGATGATCTCGTCGCTGCGAACCTGCGACCGTTCCGATGGCGCAGGTCGCGAACCGACGTCTGCCCTGAAACTCGCAATCGGGTCGACGAATATCTCCCCGTTGTCCGCGTCGAACAGGCTGGACCCCTCGTGAAACACACGGTCAAGCCGCGCCACATCGCAGAAGTAGATCGCGTCGAAGTACACGCCCACTGCCTCAAGTAATTCGTCAATGTTGTTCATTGGTCTGTCTCCTGTTAGCCGTTTGCCTTATGGCAGTATGTCAACGTACCCTTAAAAGATGCCAGAACAGAAAATGACAACAGACGCTCAATTCGTGACAAACGGCCCGCGAGGAGGCCACCGCGTCGTGGCCCTGCTGTACGACGGGCTGTGCACCTTCGAATTTGGCATCGTGGCAGAGATCTTCGGCTTGCCGCGGCCGGAGTTCGGAGACCAGTGGTACTCGTTCACCACGGCATCGTGCGAGACGCGGGCTCTAAAGGCCATGGGAGGAATTACCGTCAGGACTTCCGGCGGCCTGAAAGACATCGAACGCGCAGACACCCTGATCGTTCCGGGTTGGCGAGGAAAGGACACGCCAGTACCGGCGCGGTTGACCGCGGCCGTGCGCGAGGCCCACGCCAGGGGTACGCGGCTGGTATCCATTTGCTCTGGTGCGTACGTTTTTGCGGCCGCCGGTCTGCTCGACGGGCGACGCGCGACCACCCACTGGCGCTACGCGCAGGACATCCAGGCCAAATTCCCCGCGATCAGGCTGGAACTGGATCGTCTGTATGTCGATGAGGACAACATCTACACGTCCGCGGGCAGCTCCGCGGGCATCGACGTGTGTCTTCACATCGTGCGAAAGGACTACGGTCCGGAAGTCGCCAACGTTGTGGCAAGACGGCTGGTGATGCACGCCCATCGGCAGGGCGGCCAGGCGCAGTTTATTGATCAGCCGGTTCCCGTGGACTATGAAGCCGACCGTCTCTCGGACACGATTCAGTTCGCGAGGGAAAACCTCGACAAACCCCATTCGGTCGCGTCGCTGGCCGACAGGGCGACCATGAGCAGCCGTACCTTTCAGCGGCGCTTTGTAGCGCTCGTCGGAATGCCCGTCGGAAAATGGCTCACACAGGAACGCCTGTCGAGGGCCTGCGATCTCCTCGAGTCGTCGGGTTCAACGCTGCCGTCAATCAGCGCGGCGGTCGGCTTCGGCAGTTCCGCCAGGCTCCAGTATCACTTTCGCAAGGTGTATGGCGTGAGCCCCGGCGAGTATCGGAAACGCTTCTCCGCTGCGTGACGAGTCAGACTGCGGTGGTTGCTGTTCCGCCGTACTTTTTCGAAGCCCAAAAAAAACCCTGGCGCAACGCGAAGCGTCACGCCAGGGGTAGGAGCACAGCGTGCTAGCGCCTGATTGCCACCGACACGTTGCCAATTATGATGTTGTCTACACCTCCCTCATCGGTCTGGATGGACAGCCGCCGTCCATTCAGATTCTCCGTGACGTTTTGTAGCACCACCTCGTACCGTCGGGTGTTCGGGTTGAACGTCATGGGTGCCTCGAGGACAGCCGGTGCCACATCGGGATCGATGCCGCCATCAGCGCCGTCGACCGAGACCGTCATGTAGGCAATCAGGTCATCGTCCGGTGCCGGAATCATGTCGATGTACGGCGGCGTGTTGTCGATGCCCGGGTAGTTGCTGTCGGCGTAAACCGTTAGCGTATCGGCATCGGCGTCGTACTCGGCGCGAGTCACCTGGATGGAGTCCGGCTCGTACTGCTGCAGCTTGGCCAGGAAGCCGGCTTCAGGCTGCTGCGGCGGCAGGATTTCCAGCCACATGGCGTACAGGCTGGTGGACGAGCGGGTTTCCGGCAGGAAACTGCCAGGCCCGACCACCTCGATGGCGTCAACCGTGAAGCTGAACAGACCATAGCGTTCGCCCTGCAGGTTGGCATCGAGCGGCTGCGAGTTGATGCTGATGTCGCTGTCGTACACGACAGCCACGCAGGTCTTGCCGACCAGCTGCACGAGGTCCTGGTTGCGCAGCGGCTGCACGTCGCACACCTTGTCGAGCTGATCCTGGCTCAGGATGCCGGCGGCAAAGTCGCCGACCCACTCGTCGTAGGTGAGGCCGTAGCGGGAGAACGAGTTATCGCCACCGCTGCAGCTGCCGTCCTCGCTGTAGACCACCACGTCACGGCCGTCCACGTTGCGGCGCGGCGGCAGCGAGAACCAGCCTTCGTCGTCCACTTCACCGGTTGGCATCAACGCCAGGCGACCCGGATTGGTGTTCGGGTCGATGTTGGCTGTCGGCAATGCACCGCACTGACCGTCGGCAACCAGCTCGTTCCACAGCAGCGGCGGGTTGCCGAACTCCGTGGGCCGGTTGTCGTTGACGAGCAGGTCGTCGCGGTCGCCGAGGCCGCAAGCCTGCGCCGCTTTCTCGGTGGTGTACATGCCGTTGTCGACGCCGTCCTCATCAATGATGATCAGACACCCAAGGCCCGGCGGGTTGCAGTAGTGACTTGCGTCATCGTCCTGCACGGTGGTGCCGGTGATGGTGTCGCCCGTGGCCACGCCCATGTTGCGGTACAGCGGCGTGTTCGGCGTTTCACCGCAGACGCCCGGCACGGTCGTAAAGCCCGTGCTGGTGGTGTCTTCGGCGATGCCGTCCGCGGTGCAGATCATCGACTCACCCGGGTCCAGCGTGTCCTGCGGGCAGGTCACGGTGACACCCTGGTCGTCGGTGACCATCACGTTGAACAGCGTCACGTCGCCGGTGTTGGTGACCAGATACGTCCAGCTGACCGGGTCGCCCGGCTCAATCTGCGGGGCATCGCCGGCGTTCGGGTCATCTGCATCAACGCCGTTCGTGGCTTTCTCGACCGTAATCGAGGGCGCCGACGGGTTGCAGTAGTGACTCGGGTCGGTGTCGGTCAGCGTCAGGCCGGTGATCGTTTCACCCGAGACCATACCCATATTCTGATAGAGCGGTTCCTGCGGGAAGCCGCCGCACAGGCCAGGCACGGTGGTAAACGTCGTGTCGTCAAGGTCATCTGCGATACCCGTCGCCGTACAGGTCATCATCTGACCTGGCAGCAGGCTGTCCATCGGGCAGCTCACCGCCACGCCCTGGTCGTCGGTGACTACGACGTCGAACAGGGTCACGTCGCCGGTGTTGGTCACGACGTAGGTCCAGCTCACCACGTTGCCGACACCGATGACCGGTGCGTCACCGGCGTTCGGATCGTCGGCGTCAACGCCGTTGGTGGCCTTCTCGATGTCGATGGCCGGCATCGGCGGGTTGCAGTAGTGACTCGGGTCAACGTCCTCGACGAGACCGCCGTCCACCGACTGGCCGCTCGCCATACCCATATTCTGGTACAGCGGTTCCTGCGGGAAGCCGGCACACAGACCTGGCACCGTCGTGAAGCCGGTCGTATCGAGGTCATCGGCAATGCCGTTAGCCGTGCAGGTCATCGACTCGCCCGGCTGCAACGTGTCCATCGGACAGGTCACGATGACGCCCTGGTCGTCGACCACCGTCACGCCGGTGAGCGTGGTGTTGCCGGTGTTGGTGACGACGTAGGTCCACGAGACAGCGTTGCCGACCGGAATCGTGGGCGCATCGCCCGCGTTCGGGTCATCGGCGTCCACGCCGTTGGTCGCCTTCTCGATATCGATGCCAGGCTCCTGCGGGTTGCAGTAGTGGCTGGCGTCGACGTCTTCTACGAAGTCGCCGTTTACCGATGTACCGGTTGCCATACCCATATTCTGGTACAGCGGGGTCTGCGGGAACGAGCCGCACAGGCCAGGTACCGTGGTGAAGCCGGTGAACAGCAGGTCGTCGGCAAAGCCGCTGGCCGTGCAGGTCATCGACTCGCCGGGTTCCAGCGTGTCCATCGGGCAGGTAACCGCAACGCCCTGGTCGTCGGTGACGACGACGTCGTTGAGCGTGGTGTTGCCGGTGTTGGTCACGATGTAGGTCCAGCTCACCAGCTCGCCCGGCATGATCTGCGGGGCATCGCCGGCGTTCGGATCGTCAGCGTCCACGCCGTTGGTCAGCTTCTCGACGTCAATCGAGGGCTCCTGCGGGTTGCAGTAGTGACTCGGGTCAACGTCCTCGACGAACGCGCCGTCCACGGACTGGCCGGTTGCCGTGCCCATGTTTTGGTACAGCGGCGTGTTCGGGAACTCGCCGCACAGGCCCGGCACCGTGGTGAAGCCGGTGCTCAGCAGGTCGTCAGCAAACGCGCTGGCGGTGCAGGTCATCGACTCGCCCGGCTCCAGCGTGTCCATCGGGCATGCCACTGGCACGCCCTGGTCGTCAGTGACGGCGACGCCGGTCAGAGTCGTGTTACCCGTGTTGGTGACGATGTACGTCCAGCTCACCAGGTCACCCGGGGCAATCTGCGGTGCGTCACCGGCGTTGGGATCGTCCGCGTCAACGCCGTTGGTGGCTTTCTCGATGTCGATGCCCGGCGTCTGCGGGTTGCAGTAGTGACTGGCGTCAACGTCTTCGACGAAGTCACCGGTTACCGACTGGCCGGTCGCCGTACCCATGTTCTGGTACAGCGGGGTCTGCGGGAAGCTGCCGCACAGGCCCGGCACCGTCGTGAAGCCGGTGGAAAGCAGGTCGTCTGCGAAAGCCGTGGCGGTGCAGGTCATCGACTCGCCCGGTTCCAGCGTGTCCATCGGACATGCCACCGGCACGCCCTGGTCGTCGTTCACCGTTACGCCCGTAAGCGTCGTGTTGCCGGTGTTCGTGACGATGTACGTCCAGCTCACGAGATCACCCGGGGCAATTTGCGGTGCGTCACCCGCGTTGGGATCGTCCGCGTCAACGCCGTTCGTGGCTTTCTCGATGTCGATGCCCGGCGTCTGCGGGTTGCAGTAGTGGCTCGGGTCGACGTCTTCGACGAAGTCGCCGTTCACCGACTGGCCGGTCACCATTCCTAAGTTCTCGTAGAGCGGCGTGTTCGGGAACGCGCCGCACAGGCCGGGCACCGTGGTGAAGCCGGTCGACAGCAGGTCATCGGCCAGGCCGCTGGCGGTGCAGTCCATCGACTCACCCGGGGCCAGCGTGTCCATCGGACAGGTAACCGGCACGCCCTGGTCATCGGTAACCACGATGTTGTTCACCGTCACGTTGCCGGTGTTCGTCACCGTGTAGGTCCAGGAAACCAGGTCACCGGGTGCGATCTGCGGTGCATCGCCCGCGTTGGGATCATCGGCGTCCACGCCGTTCGTCGACTTCTCGATGTCGATGCCCGGCGTCTGCGGGTTGCAGTAGTGGCTGGCGTCAACGTCTTCAACAAAGTCGCCGTTCACCGACTGGCCGGTAGCCGTACCCATATTCTGATACAGCGGCGTGTCCGGGAACTCACCGCACAGGCCCGGTACCGTGGTGAAGCCGGTCGTCAGCAGGTCGTCTGCAAGGCCGCTGGCCGTGCAGGTCATCGACTCGCCGGGTGCCAGCGTGTCCATCGGGCAGGTAACCGCCACGCCCTGATCGTCGACCACCGATACGCCGGTGAGCGTGGTGTTGCCGGTGTTTGTCACGATGTAGGTCCAGCTCACGACGTCGCCCGGCGCAATCTGCG
>JBCAXP010000288.1:0-6360 GCA_038533995.1 Pseudomonadota bacterium | reverse complement strand
GTTTCGTTTTCATCTCTTGTCTCCGTCGGTAGGGCGGCCGTGTCGGCATGCAACACAGCCGCCATCAAATCGTGTTACTCGCAGGTCTCGGTCGTTCCGCTCGGGCCAGGCGCCGCAAAGAACAGGTCGCGCATGATGCCGAGGTCGGTAAAGTTCACCTGGCCGTCAGAGTTGAAGTCAGCGTCCGGGTCGGTGGTGAAGAACACCTGCTTCAGCAGTGCCAGGTCGCCGGCGTTCACGCCGCAGTCGTCATTGAGATCGGCATCGCAGAAGTTACCGTAGCCGTCGCCGTTGCTGTCGATCTGATCCGGGTTGGCGACGTCCGTGCAGTTGTCGTTACTGTCCGCCACGCCGTCACTATCGGTGTCCGCCGTGCCGATAATTTCGAGGTATGGCGCCAGCCCGCCACCGCTGCAGGCCTCGGACGTTGATTCGGAGTCGCAAAATGCGGAGACGGGAATGAAGCCGTTGGTATCGCGGATGACCGGGTAGGCTTCTTGTGTCAGTACCAGTCCGTAGTCCGGCGCACCCTGCAACCAAGCCTGCACGAGCGACGTGACGTCAACGGAAATCCAGCCGAGGGCCTCGGTCTGCGTGAAGGTCACGCTCGGCCCGGTTTGCGTAATCTCCTCCCAGCCGAGTGTGAAGCTCTCTTCTTCCCAGGGTACGGCTTGCAAAACAACGTCGGTGGTTGTCGAAGGCGCGCCGGGATCACCGGGACAGGCACTAATGAAACCGCCCGGTGCGCAGGCCTGGTACAGGTAGAGGAGGGCCACGAACTCACCGTCGAGTGCAGGGTCTTCCGTCCACGATGACCCGATCTGAATCAGCGCTTGGCTACCGTGAATATTTTCATGGTTCCAGGTCAGCAATCCGCCGCTGTCACCGGTTCCGGCGCCCTGGTTTCCGAGGAATTCGTAGATGTAGGTGTCCTGCAGCGATCGGTGGATCTCAGCAGACACACTGGTGGATGCGGCGAAGGCAGCCAGCGCGAGCGCGGCGACCATGACCGGATGAGCGAAATTACGAGCCATTTCTGTGCCTCTCCTTGGTGGGTCGAAGATGCGAGTGTATTACCTGCGAATGCTTTTGACAATGAGAATGATTCGCATTACCATTTCTCCGCCTGGTAGGAATGCCCAGGCGACGAGGCGTGTGCCTCAGGACAATGTTTGGGAGACAACATGAAAAAAACAACGCTGCTGCGCCGCGTGAGCGCCGCCTTAACCTTCGCAATTCTCGCTGCGCCGCTCGCTCAGGGCGCCACATACGGCGTACAGCAGGACACCTCGATTTACGAATTCCAGTTCGTCGGCAACCTTGGCGGTGGCACCGGCGATTCCGAGGGCATCCTCGTGTGGAACCACGAAAACGTGCACGGCACTCAGGCGCTGGTGCAGTTCGATAGCGCGTGGATGCAGGACAGTGCGCTGAACGGGAACTTCCGGGCGACGCTAAACCTGTACTCCTACTGCACTGAGGGCGACTTCGTGGGTGCATGCCCTGGATACGATGGGGCAGAAACCACTCAGACCGATGTGTACCTGCAAGCCACCGCCTGGGACGAGGCCGACGCGGCGCTCGCGTGGGGTGACATTTCGGCGCGCGACGACGCGCTCTTCACCACATTTGAGCAGTCTGGCACCGGCGGCTGGATCAGCATTGACGTTACTGACCTGATTCAGGCGAGCCTGCTGTCAGGCGTTGACTATGGCTTCGTGCTGAGCCAGGAGGCCTACGACGTTATCCGCGCAGACAACACCTCCATTCCCGTTTCGCAGTTCTGCGATTCGGAGTCGTCGAGCGGTTTTTGCGCCAGCGGAAGTTTCGCTCCATTTCTTGAAATTCGGCCGGTACCGCTGCCGGCTGCCGTGTGGCTGTTTGGCGCGGCGCTTGCGGGCCTTGGCGCAATTCGCCGCAAGGCCTGATTCGGCATAGTTCGCGGGCACGGAGGCAGGCGATGAGGCGGGCCACACGGCTTGTTCCAGTACTGGCGTGGGTTTTCGCCTGCTTCCTTGTTGCTGGCTGCAAGGATTCTGACCTCGAAGCTGAGGCGCAGTCCACAACTGGGAACGCGCAGAGTTCGTCGTCCGACAAGGCGTTTTTCGACGCTGACGGTGCAGCCACCCAGCTGATCGACGCCACGGAAAACGAGGTCTGGGTTTACGTTGATCTGGACCGGTTCGCGGTGGTGACGCCCACGGACGCTCTGTCTGACGACAGCTGGGACGTGGCGTTTCAGCGCTTTAAGGTCAAGGTGAACGGCGGCGTCAGCGGCAGTGGCGGTGTCACCGTCGCCGCGGTGAAGGACACGGCGTTGCTGCAGGCCGAACCCGGCGCGGCAGGAGTCGGCGTCGCTGACCGCAGTCTTGACGTGCTGTCCGACGAGGAGCTCTTGCAACTTGGTGACAACCTGTTTTTCTCGGTCTGCGCGCCGGGCTTCGATGACGCTGACAGTGACAGTTACTGTCTCGCTAACAATCAGGTAAATCGAAGCCGGCTGTCGTTGGAAACCGCGGCGTTCGCCTTTCTGACCCTGGGCAGTGGCGAGGTTATTGGCGGTACGTCGGAAGAACCATCCGCAATTCTCGGCTGGTACGACTACTTCCCCTCGGAAAACCACCTGCTGCGCCCGTCGGGCGACACGTGGATGGTTACCAGCACCGAGGGAATCTCCTTTGCGCTCGAGATGCTTGGCTACTACGGGCTGGTTGAGGGCGATGCCGAACCGGGAAACATCGCGTTTCGCTACGTTTCGATGACACCCGAATTCACTATCCCGCAGCCCGGTGCGCAGCAACTCACCGCGTCACTGGCTGCCAGCGCAACGGACGGCGTGGCGCCGCTCAGCGTCGATTTCACAGCAGATGTTTCCGGTGTTTCCGGCGAGGTGACGTTCTCGTGGGATTTTGGGGACGGCGCCAGTGCGTCAGGCGACACCACTGCGCACACTTTCGATACGCCGGGCGTCTACGACGTCACCCTGCGCGTCACAGACTCGCGTGGCGCGGCCGCCGCCGTTCAGCGATCAACTCGGGTCATCGTGCGCGAGCCGGACCCGGGGCCGCCGCCCGTTGCGAACGCCGGTGAGGATCTCACGATTGATCTCGACACCCGAGGCGGCCAGGCAACGGTGACCCTCGACGGTGGCGGGTCCTCGGACGCGGACAACAACATCGTAAGTTACGTCTGGACCGGTTCGCCCGACCCCAACGACGAAGTCTCACCGCAGGTCGTCGTCGGCGCGGGACAGTTCGTATTCACGCTCATGGTGACAGATGCGAGCGGTCAGTCCGATACGGACTCCGTGACGGTCACGATCAACGATCCGGCGAACCAGACGCCGATGGCGGTGGCAACCGCTAGCGCAACGACGGGTATCGCGCCACTCGAAGTGACGTTCAGTTCGGGCGAGAGCGCCGACCCCGACGGCACACTGGTCAGCATTGAGTGGAACTTCGGCGACGGCTCGCCAGGTGTGTTCGATGCCGATGCAATCCATACCTTCGAGAGACCGGGTCGCTACGTCGCCCGCCTCACCGTCATGGATGCAGATGGTGCGCTGGCGAATGACGAGATCGTTATCTCTGTGGGCGCCGTACACCACGCCACGCAGGACACGTACGTTTATGAATTCCTCGGTAACCAGTCTGGCTTTGAAGACGACGGCGTTACGCTCTCGGGCGATAGCGGTGGTCTGTCCGTGTGGAATCACGAGAACGTTCACGGCGGTAAGGCAGTTGTCGGGTTTGCCGATGCGGTGGCGGACGATGCTGCGATCGCGGCTGCCACTGGCGGCATCACGGCAACGTTGTGGCTCTACTCCGTTTGTGAGCAAGGTGGTTTCGTAAGCAGTTGTCCGGGACTGAACCCCGACACTGACAATCCCAACACGCCGGATGTCTCAACGGTCAAGACCGATGTCTTCCTGCAAACCACGCCGTGGCTTGAGAACGACGCCAGTCTGTCCTGGAGCATGGTCCATCAGGACGGAACGCCGTTCGCAACGCTGGTGCAGAGCACAGCGGGTCAGTGGTTCAGCGTGGACATCACCGCGTTGGTTGCAGAGTGGATTGCCAACAACTCAGTCGGCGCAGGACTCGCCCTGAGCCAGGAAAACTACCCGGTCATCCGAGACGACACCGGCTTCATCCCGGTTGCGGCTTTCTGCGACTCGGAATCGTCTGATCCGGCGTGCCGGGCATCCGATCTTGGCTTCGATCCGCGGCCATACATCGAAATCACGATGAATCCATGATTGCGCGTGCCTTCAATCGCAAGCAGGCTGTGGCGTTTGCCGCTGGCGTGCTGATGTCGTCGTTTGCCGCCGGGCAGGCTCAAGAAGCGAAGGACGGCGAGGTAGCCGACGACGTGCTGGCGCCGATCTCGTTCGCGCCGGCCGGCAACCTGGAATCCATGGTGATCATCGGCACGCGCACGTCCCGCCGCCTGCTCGACTCCATAGATACCATCAGCCGTGTTGACGAGAGCGAGATCGAAAAACTCCAGTCGCAATCGCTGGCAGAAGTGCTGCGCAACGTGCCGGGCGTGGAGTTCTCCTCCGGGCCGCGCGCCATCGCACAGGAACCCACCATTCGCGGCCTTGGTGGCCAGCGCGTGTTGATCACAGTTGACGGCGCCCGTCAGAATTTCGACTCCGGTCACAAGGGAAGGGTGTTCGTCGAAACCGAGATGCTCAAAGCCGTCGAGGTGCAGCGCGGCGCGGGATCCGCCGTGTACGGAAGCGGCGCCCTTGGCGGCGTGATTGCGATGACCACGAAGGACGGCAGCGACTACCTCGCTCCCGGTGAGTCCTTTGGCGCTCGAGTGAAGGCTGGCTACCAGGGTGCCAGTGAAGAGCAAAGCGGCACCGGTATCGTGTACGGACGCACCGACCTCGCCGGCGGGCTGGACTTTATGGCGAGCGGCACGCGCCGTTCCAGCGACGACATTCGCTTAGGGGGCGGCGAGACGCTGGACAACAGCGGCGCGGATTCATGGGCGGGCCTCACGAAGCTCGGCTGGACGCCGGGTGATGAGACGCGTCTGAATCTGTCGCGCCAATACCTTTTCTCGTCGGGCGAAGTGCCGGCGCAGGCCGACGCGCGCGCCTCGGCCACTGCGGTGCTGACCGACCGGGAAACCGAAGTCACCACCGACCGCCTGTCGCTGCGGCACGGCGACGGCGGCCGCCGATGGCTGAACCTCGACACCGCGATTTACAGCAACCGGCAGACGATTCGCGAGAAACGCATCGGCACCGACGGCCGCCTGGACATCATCGATTTTGATACGCGCGGCGCAGAGCTGCGCAACACGTCCAACTTCTCGACGGGCCGCCTGGGACATCGGCTCACGTACGGCGTGGAAACGTTCGAGGACAAGATGCGCAGCACCCGCGGCGATGCGGCCAGCACGACATTTCCGGATGCCGACTCGGCCTTCGTTGGCGCGTTCATCCAGGACGAGGTAGCGGTGAATGACCGCCTGTCGCTGGTGCTTGGTCTTCGTTACGACGAGTTCGAAAGCGAGTCCGACCGCGGTGAGGAAATTGGCGTCGACCGTGAGACCAGCGACTCGGCGTGGTCGCCGCGCGCCGGTCTGCTCTACGACCTGACTGACTCAGTCAGTCTCGCCCTTAGCTACAGCGAGGCATTCCGCGCCCCGGCGTTTCAGGAACTCTATATTTCCGGCGTGCACTTCGGTGCAAACAACTTTGTGCCCAACCCCAATCTCACATCCGAAACCCTGACGCAGGGGCTTGAAGCGGGTATTCGCTATTCAAGGCCAGGCGTGATGTTCGACGGCGACCAGCTCGCCTTGCGCCTTACCGCCTTCACGAACGAGTACGAAGACTTCATCGACTCGATCGTAACCACAACGATTACCACGTTTGACAACATCGGCGAGGCGAGCACCTACGGCAGCGAGCTGGAAGTGGATTACCGCCACGGCCCCAGCGGCTTTGCCACGTCGCTGGCTGCGTCCTACCTTGTCGGTGACAACGAGACTGACGACCAGCCGCTCAGCGGCATTCCTGGCGCCAGCCTCAAGCTGACAATTGAAAAGGCGGTCGACCCGTGGGGTCTGAACCTTGGCTGGCGCAGTGCGTTTTACCAACGCCAGGACCGCGTTGCCCCCGGGCAGCCCGAGACGCCGGGCTACGCGGTGCACGACATTTTTGCGACATGGCGGCCCGGCGCACTCGAACGCTTCGGTCTGTCGATGACGCTGGGCGTTGATAACCTGTTTGATAACGGATACCGCACGCACCTTAGTTCCCTTCCTTCAGCGGGGCGTAACGTAAAGATGACGTTGTCAGGACAGCTTTGAGCCAATGAAAGAGAACCAGAAGCCAGT
>JBCAXP010000287.1:0-6372 GCA_038533995.1 Pseudomonadota bacterium | reverse complement strand
GTCGTGCCACACGATCTGCGGGTCAATGACCGGCGGGTTAGCCTCGTAGTCGATCGAATCGGCCAGCACCACCATCAGACCGCCAGCGATCTTCATGATCGATTCGCCCTGGGTCAACGGATGGCGCAGCAGGTGCAGGTAGCGTGCGTTCGGGAAGGCCGCAGCGAGGCGGTCAAGGTTTTCCCGCTTCAGGCCGTAGCTTGGGCTTTTGTCCACGAAAACCAGTGGCGCAATGCGAGTGGCCAGCTCCTGGTAGACCTCGCCGGTGCCGTGCGCCAGGCGCGGCATGAGCCAGCGGCGGGCCAGGTCAATGCTGTTCATGGACTGCTCGCCGCCGTAGAGCTGAGCCACCGTCCGCAGCAGCCCGTGCAGCTGGATTTGCCGGTAGCCACCCGCCAGTTCGCCCACGAGCTCCTGGAGCGTATCGGCGAGGAACAGGTTCATTTCCGGCAGCCCGTAGGCGCCCGGGTTCTGCCCCAGCATCGCACACACGAGCGACGTGAAGGAGCGAGGCGAGCCCAGGATGAAGAGGGGGGCAGGGTAGCCGTGAGCGGCTGCCTGACTGGCCTCACCCGGCGCCGGCTGGCCATTCACGTTCAAAAACTGTGACGGATCAACGGACATGGCGCTCAAGCCCGGTTTACAGTGAATTGTTGCACCGGTACGCGACCGATATACTCCCCACCACCTGACGATGAGCACTTCCCCATGAGCAGCGCACAAGACCACGACGAGCCGACAGACGGCGCGGCGCCTGCCGGCGAGCCTGAGGCGCGCCGTGGTGCCGACAGTCGCCGTGAGCGCCTTGCGGCGCTGAAGTCCGAGGTTGAGCAGGTGCGCAGGGACGCCGATTTGCCTGAGGAAGACGCCGATGCCGACCCGGAGCTCAACGCGTTTCTTGACGACCTGGTGGAGAAAAAGGGACGGCGCAAGTCACAGCTTGCCCTCGTAAAGGGCTTCTTCGCCGATCCGCTGCGCTTCGGTGCCGGCCTCAAGACCATCGCCGGCGACGATGACGAGGTGGACCCGGTCAGGCGCAAGGCCTTTCTCGAAGACCAGATTGCCCTTCTCAGCGGCATCCTGGAAGCCGCAGAGGCAGAGCTCGAATTGCTGGACAGCGCACTCAAGAATTTCGACTCGGAAGACGACGCGTCATAGCGCTGCGGCTACCAGTCCACCGACCGGCACATGCGCACGTAGATGGTGCGGTCAGGGTCGGCAAACTGGTTGCGGCCGTGGAGCAGGCGCGTGTTGTCGATCATGACCAGGTCTCCGGGCTGCCACGGCACCGCATAGGTCACCTTGTCCGCTGCGCGGCGAACATCGGCCAGCACCTCATCCGGAATTCGTGACCCGTCGGCCATTCTCACAAAGCTGACCTTGCGATCGAGGTCGTCCTCCTGCCACTGAACAATCAGGATGCTGTTGTTGAACGTGTCGTGGTCGCCGTACTTGCTCTTCGTGATAGCGCGGGTGGTGTACACCGTGTGCAGGGTGTTGTCTTCCGAGAACTCCAGCTCAAGCTCGTTGACCTTGCACAGGCGTCGAACCTCGTCTTCGTCGTCCGTGTGGTAGAGCTTTTGCCAGTCGCCGGACGGGTAGTGGCGCAGGTACTTGATGTCGGTCGTCTTAAAGAGCTCCCGCGTGGCCGGGCTGAACTCTTCGGCCAACCGCACGCCGTCGCAAAGCGTTGTCTCACCTTCGGTGTCTGCCGGGCGCACGCAATAGAACCACATGAGCTCCGGCTGGTCAGCGACGTAGGAGCGGTCGGCGTGCAGCGGCAGACCGAAGTTGAGCTGGGTCTTGCGGCCAACGGCGTAGCTCACTGACTGGATCGTGCCGTCGCCCTTTTTGTTGATGGTCTCGCGCAGCGAGCCGCTGCCCTGGTTGTCCATGTAGTCGTCACTGAACTGGTTCGTGAACGCCTCGAAGGAGTCTGCGTCAATGTCGAAGTTGCGCAGCAGCACAGCGCCGTGCTCGCGGTACAGGTCTTTGACCTGTTCGGGATCCACGTCCATCACGTTCGAGCGGTTTTCCGACTCGAGGCGAATACCCACGTATTCGCTCAGTGGCTCAATTTTCATTGTCTTTGCCTCATGCATTTCTTACTTGCCTGTCGCACCCGCCCTCAGCGGTTTGCGCCAAGCCAGATTTCAAGGCCGCCGATACCGGCCTGGCCGCCCTTGCGGGTGCGCAGGCGCCAGAGGCGTTCGACGTCCCGGTGAGTTGTTGTGCCGACGAACAGGCCCTCGGGCGTGGACAGCAGCGAGCGCACGCCGGTGGCGTACGGGTCGTCGAAGCCGTTGAGCGTGATCGCTTCAAATTCCTCGCCGTCCGTGCTTGCCCAAAGGTGAAAGCCCCCTTTGACCTCATCGGCGCCGCCGAGTGAGTCCCGCCACATCCGGTTGTGGTGAGTGCCGACGTACAGCGCGTCGTCGTGCGCCGTCATGCTCCAGAAAACCGAGTTCTCGGGATCATCGAAGCCCGGCCCCATCAGGGACAGTGGCACCTTGAGGCCGTCCGGCGTAAAGCGCGGCTCCCCGGCAATCAGCTCCCAGCTGTCGTCCGGGTCAAGGCGTATCAGTTCGGCCGCGGCGGGACCGATGTCGTTCGCCATATCCATGCCCAGGCCCGGGATACCGCTGCTCAGGTACAACTGGCCGTTGAACTCCACCAGCGTCGCGGCGGTTTCGTTGATGTTGTAGCGATACGCGCCGTCATGAAGGACACACTCCCATTCATACGGCGGCTCGCCTTCGGCGCGGGTTTTCCAGAGCTGGAAGCCTCGTTTCGGATTGCCCGTGCCTGCGTACAGATAGCCGTTGAACGTACGCATACAGAAAATCGACAGGTTGTTCGGATCGCCAAAGCCCGGTTCCATGGCTTCGCGCCATTCGCCCGAGAGCGGGTCGTCAGAAACGAACAGCCGTGCAATGTCGCCGAAGTTTCGGTCCATCACGCCGTCCTGCACGCTGCCGGCCGGCGCCACGAACAGCTTGCCGTTGAACGGCACAAGGTTTCGGAACGAGAGAATGTCCTCGCGGCCGAGGCCTGGTTCGGAGGCCACCTCGAACGTCTCGCCGTCGCGGCTGACGAGCAGCCGTGAGCCCCAGTGCGACAGCGTGCTCGTAAACAGCACCTCTTCATCGCTGCCGTTGGGCGTGTACAGGGTCATGCAGCGGTAGCCCCGGTCACGCGGCACGTACGGCGACGTTGGCGTGGACAGCGCGCCGCCGCCTTCGCCCATGTTCTGCCGGTAGATATCCTTGACCGTGGCGTTCTCGTCACTGCGCACGAGCGGTGACTTGTGAATTGTCTCCCACTCACCGGTGTCCTCGACGTAGCGCAGTATCCGCGCCGCGTCGGTGGGTCCGTCAGCCTTAGGATGCGTCACACCCAGGTAGATGCGGTCCTTGAACCGGGCCATGGAGTGCGCAATCTGGCTGCGAGGGTTACCAACCCCCTGTTTGCCAATCCGTTCGAAGTGCTTCAGCGTCAGCATACGTATGTCACCCGTAACCGAAGCGGTACGCGTACTGCACGACCATTTCGCTGAACGTCACCGACGGGTCCCAGCTCATTGGCTCCTCGAGGTCCAGCTGCTTGGCCTTGTAGGGACGCAGCTTGGGGTCGCCTAAGAATTTCGGGTCGTTGCCGAAGCGTGCGTTTTCAGGCCCGAAGCGGCTGAACGGTGAATTCTCCGGGTGCAGCATCTTCTCGACGGCTGTCTGCGAACTGCTGATGCCGAGCCATTCGGCGATTTGCTGCAGGTACACCTCCGGCTGCTCCATCAGCACTTCGCCGCGAAGGCGCATGTACTGGTCCGGCTCAATCGATTGCGCAAACTCCAGCACGCGCAAATGCGGCTCCAGCCACATCTTCTCCGGCGTCATGTCTTCAGGCTTCACGAACTTCTTTTGCCGGCCCGGCGCGTTGATGAGCTGATGCAGCGAATCACAGGTCGAGCGAGGGTGCCGGGTGATGTGCAGGTACCGGGCCTCCGGGAAGGCCGCGTGCATGCGCTGCATGCACTTGACGTCCGACAGGTACATCGGGCTTTTGTCCACCAGCTCCCGGGGACCGGCCCAGTCTGCAAGGTCAGCGAAAATGTCTGCAGTGGGAGCGTGCCGGTTCTCTTCGAGCAGCGCACGCGCCGCCTCGATGTTGACCTCGCTTTGCTCGCCGAGGCCCAGCTCGGCCACGACGCGGAGCAGCCCGTCCTGGGTCTGCGGCCGCGCGCGGTAGATGTTGTGCATGTCCTCGTAGGTGTCGCGAAAGAACAGGTGCGTCTCGGCAAGGCCCATTAGCTCCGGGTGATTGCCGATCATTGCGCTGATCACCGAGCTGAACGAGCGCGCGGGCGTGAGTATGAAAAGTGGTCGCGCCATGGTTACTTGCCCCACCACATTTCAAGGCCACCGCCCGAGGAGCTGGACTTCGTGGAGGTTGGCACCACGAACAGTCCGTGCGGTGTGGAAACGAGTTCGCGAATGCCGTAGTTGTAGGGGTTGTCGCCGAAGCCCTTGCGGGTCACCGCTTCCCACTTTGCCCCGTCACGGGTACGCCACAGGCCAAATTCCGGCGCATCGTACGCGTCCGTATCGTCAATGAGTTTTTGCAACTGCTCGTCTGACAGGTCGTCCCTGGTGCCTGTCAGGTAGATCGGGAACCAGCGCCACTCTGACGTGGCGAGATACAGCCAGCCGTCGTACTCCGCAAAGCGCCAGAACACGTGCGTATACCGCGAGTCGAAGCCGCCGAGCATGCCGGAGACCGGCTTCTTGTAACCGTCAGGCGTAAAGCGCGGCCGGCCGGAGACCAGCTCCCAGCTGTCGTCCGGGAAAATTCGAATCATCTCCGCCGGGAAGGGGCCGTAGAGATCAAGGTGCGACGAGTCGAGGCCGCTGCGGCCCTGGCGGGGCAGGGCGCCGGTCACGTACAGCGCGCCATTGAACACCGTCATCGCCGCCGGCAGACTGCTTGGCGCTCCGCGCCATGCGCCGTCGTCGATGATCTTGGTCCATTTGTACGGGGGCTCGCCTTTCGCGTCGGACTTCCACACCTGGTAGCCGCGCCGCGAGTTGATGGTGGCGACGTACAGGTGACCTTCGAACGCGACAATCTCGTTGATCGCAAGGTTTTTCGGGTCGCCGAAGGCCGGTTCGCTGACCGGGCGCCAGTGGCCGTTGAGCGGATCGTCGGTCTCGAACACCATGGGGTAGTCGGTGTGGTTGTCGTCGAGAATGCCGCGGCCGTAGTTCTTGCCGGTCGGCGAGGTGTACAGCTTGCCGTTGAGCCCGGTCAGGCTGCGCACCGAGGGCGTGTCCACGTCCTCGCCGAGCCCGAGGCCTTTTTCCTTGCACTCCTCGAAGTTGACGCCGTCCTCGCTGCGCAGGAATACGACCTGGCGTTCCAGGGACCCCATGCCGACGTACAGCACCGGCTCGTCGTCGTGCTTTGTCTGGTAGATGGCGGCGGCGCGCATGCTGCGGTCCCGTGCCCGGGGCTTGCCGTCCAGGCCAGGCTCCACCGGGCTGTCGTACACGAGCTGCCAGCTTTCGTCGGTCGGATCAAAGCGAAACACCTGGGCGCCGTACGGATCGAGGTCTTCCGTGCCGGAGCCTGACGGCTTCATGCCCTGCATTCGCGGCGAAGAATCCGCGTTCGCCTTGCCGAACGTGCCGAGCGGCGCACGGCCTGTGCCTACAACCAGCGCGCCCTTGTACCAGATGGTCGACTGGCTCGTGCGAATGGACGGGTTCCATCCGTCAAAGTCGACGCGGCGAAAATCGCCGATCTCAAGTTTGCGTTCGCCGCCTTGATCGTCATTCTCTTGTTTATCGTTCTCTGGGGCGGCTTCCGTTGCCGCTGAGTCACTATTTGTCATTGTCGTTTTCCATACTCGAGGCCCGTTAGGTCAGCCCACCTGGTTGCTTGTCTGTGCCAGCCCGAGGCTGGTGTAAATGCTGCTTCCGGTTTCTGCCGGTGCGCCGGCCGGAGTTACCACGGCGACGCCGCCCGCCTCGGTCCGTTGCAGCGAGGCGCTCGGGGGCGCGGCGAGGCCCGGCAGTGCCGGCAAATCGATTTCGTAGTTGCCGTCTGCGCCGCTGATGATCACGTCGGCGGGAAACAGCAGTGTGCCGGTTTGCTGCCACACCCAGTAGCGGCACGCTTCCTTGAGAAGCAGGCGTCGCATCAGCCACGGTGTGCTGTTGCGGGCGTCCTGCTGCACTGTCTTCCACACTTCGCGCTCCTGCGCGCCGAGAATCGTCTGGGCAAGCAGCGCCTTGGAAACGCCGCCGATCTGCACACCGTGGCTGATGCGACGCCTGCTTCTCAAGGAAGCGTGCCGCTACTGGGTGTGGCAGCAAA
>JBCAXP010000286.1:0-6409 GCA_038533995.1 Pseudomonadota bacterium | reverse complement strand
CTGCGAAAAGGGCATCGAGCGCGCCACCGAAACACTGAAAAACGTGAAGGGTGCCTGGATCGAGGGCCAGAAAATCGTCGTCGAGGACGGCAAGATCAGCGAGTACCGGGTGAACATGCGTGTCACCTTTGTGCTCAAAGACTAGTCGCTCGCTTCGGCAATGAAAGATCAGGCGCCAGCCCGCGGTCGCGGGCTGGCGCTTTTTGTTGCTTCCTATCCGGTGACGGGCACCAGCGCGAGTTCCACCCGCCGATTGAGCGCGCGGCCGTCGGCCGTGTCGTTCGTTGCCACCGGGTAGTTGGACCCAACGCCAAACGTCGCGATCCGCTGGGACATCAGGCCCTGTGCGGAAAGGTAGGCCCCCACGCTGCTTGCGCGACGCTCTGACAACGGCTGGTTAATGGCATCGCTGCCCGTGCTGTCGGTGTGACCGGTGACTTCCACCAGCGTCTTGTCGTACTCCTTCAGCACCGTGTTCACGGAATTGAGCACCGGGTAGAAGCCGGCGTTGATGTCGGCACTGTTCGTGTCGAACGTGATGTTGCCCGGCATGCTCAGGATGATGTTGTCGCCCTGGCGCACAATCGCCACGCCTGTGCCTTCGAGTTCCTGGCGCAGCTTGGCTTCCTGCACGTCCATGTAGTAACCCACGCTGCCGCCGGCAATCGCGCCAACGCCGAGGCCAATGAGCGCGCGCTGACGCCGGTCGCGGCTGTCGTTGCCGGTCACCAGGCCCGCAACCGCGCCGACGGCGGCACCAATCGCAGCACCTTTGACGGCCTTGCTGGTTTGCTCTTCCCGCGTGTACGGGTTCACGGTGGTGCAGGCCGTCACCGCCATCGTGGCGGCCAGAGTCGTGGCCAGTACCAAACTTCCCTTCTTCATCACTAACATCCTCTAATGATTTAAAAACTTGTTGTAAGGCTGTACCGCGCGTTCAGCGCGCAGCCTGCTGTGCCGCGGCCACAAACGCATCAACATCGGCAGCCTCGACGTTCCACGGCGCCACCAGGCGATAAACGCCCGGGCGTCCAGGCCAGTCATGAAACGTGAAGCCCTGGCCGTGGAGATCCTCTACGAGCGTGTTGGGCAACGCGACAAACACTTCGTTCGCCTGCACCGGGTGCAAAACCTCAGCGCCCGCCACGGCCTCAAGGCCCTCGGCCAGCCGGCTCGCTGCAGCGTTGGCGCCGCTGGCAAGTTGCAACCACAAATCGTTTTCCAGATAGGCACATAGCTGCGCTGAAACAAAGCGCATCTTGCTCAGCAGATGTCCGGCGCGCTTGCGCCGACGGCCGAGCTGCTCAGCCAGGTCGGAATTGAACACCAGCAGCGCCTCCGCCATGACACAGCCGTTCTTGGTTGCGCCAAAGGACAGCATGTCGACGCCGGCGCGCCAGGTGATGTCGGCCGGGCTGCATCCGAGGTGTGCTACCGCGTTGGCAAAGCGGGCGCCATCCATGTGCACGCGCAGGCCGTGATCTTTGGCGATGCCGCTCAGACGCTTCACCTCGTCAATCGCGTAAACGGCACCGAACTCCGTAGCCTGCGACAGGCTTAAGCCAGCCGGCATGGACTCGTGGTCGCCAAGAACGCCGGCCGATGCCAGCACCCGCTCCAACTCCGCCGGGTCGATTTTCGCGTCCTCGCCAGGCAGCGTGAGAAGCTTCGCGCCGCCGGCGAAAAACTCCGGCGCCCCGCATTCATCAGTATGCAGATGAGCGTTTTCGTGGCAGTACACCGCACCGTAGGGCGGGCACAGCTGGGCCACCGCCAGCGAGTTCGCCGCGGTGCCGGTAGCCAGCGGCCACACCTGCACATCGGTCTCAAAGAGCTCGGCCATCGCACGCCCGAGGCGCGCCGTGTACGGATCGTCGCCGTAGCTGTGCACCGAGCCGGTATTCGCCTCGACCAAAGCATTCAGGATGGCCGGCGCCGCCGGCGATTCATTGTCACTGCGGAAATTGAAAGGCACGGAAACCTCGTGTCTGGTGGATTACTGGCGGCTGGCGCCCCTGGCTGGCGGCAGCGGTGTGTCGGCGAAGTCGCGCAGCGCAGCCAGCCACTCGGTGCGCATGATTTCCAGCGTGCGCCGCCCCTTGTCGGCGGTCGCGAGCGTCGGGTCGCCGTAACTGCCTGTCTCGGAAAAATTCGGATCGTCCTTGTCTCGCGCGAACAGCCCCGGTCGGTAGCCGGCGTAGTCCTTCGGCGGCCGGTCGCCATAGTCGGTTTGCGCGGCCTCCATGTCAACGCTGTCCGGCGCCAGGAACAGCATGATGGAGGTTTCGATCTCGTCGGCGTGACCACCCTCTTTCTGCCCCGTGTACTCCAGGACCGCGTCAGTCTCCAGGTCGTCCCAGTTGATCACCAGCGTTGCCACGCCGTCGTCAACCCGCAGGTCGCGCGCCACGATGGAGATTGGCAGCCCGGTCGCCTTCGCGATACCCATATTGAGAAACACGATGCGACGAGCGCCGTTGCGCGCAAGCGACCGTGCAATGTCGCGCAGGTACGCCTGGAAGACTTCCGGGTGGGCCACTTCCGTGCCGGGGTAGTCGCGAAAGCTCGGAAACCAGCCGTGCAGCACGGGCGGTGCCACGAGCACCGGCAGCGACTCGACGGCTGCCTCGCACAGGTACTCCATCACCGCCTGGTCAGTGCGCAGGGGCAGGTGCGGCCCGTGCTCCTTGGCGCCCGCGGCAAAGGGAATGATTACAACGGGCATGTCGGCCAGCCGCGCCTCGGCTTCTTTCCAGGTGAGGTCGCCCAGCCACGCGCCTGGCTCGGCGCGGCCCGTTTGCGGCAGCGTCAAAAGAAGTGCAGCGCAAAGCAGTGCTGGCAATGGAAAACGCGGCAACACTTCGTCAGCTCTCACTCGCAAGCTGCAGCATGCGCGAACAGATTTCCTGTTCCTGACGCAGCACCTTCAACGCGCGCAGCGACTCCGGGTGAAGGGCTTCGCCCTGCTCAATCGTCTGCCCCATCCGGGCGAGCGAAGCCGATGAGCAGGACCGGGGAAGCACGCGGTTGTACGCACGCAGGAAGGCGTCATTGCGTTGGGCCGCAAGGCCGGCCAAGGCACCCAGCACGGAATCGGCAAACTGCTCGGTGAGTTCCGACTGGTGCGCCGGAAACAGGTGCAGCATGACGTCCCGCGCCTGGGCGAGCGTGAGCGAGTCGTCTGCGTCGTTAAAG
This sequence comes from Pseudomonadota bacterium, assembly GCA_038533995.1. Lineage (GTDB taxonomy): Bacteria > Pseudomonadota > Gammaproteobacteria > Steroidobacterales > JBCAXP01 > JBCAXP01. The sequence continues at coordinate 3,214 of JBCAXP010000286.1, read as the reverse complement.
CGTGCCAGCCAGTCGTCCTTCACCGCCGCCTGGGGCACGGCGGCCTTCGCCGCCATCGCGCGGCGCATGGCAAAGTCGGAAGGGTCAGTCTCGAGGGTCGCATCGATGCGCGCGTCGGTGCCGTCAACACCGTAGCTGCTCAACACGATGAGCGCCCTCCAGTGCCGCCGGGGATCAACGTCGAACGGGATGCGCTCAAGCCGAGCGAGGCCCTCGGCGCTGTGCACAATGCCAAGGTACGCGTCGAACCAGGTCAGGCGAGTGGTGGCATCGCCCGCCTGCGTTGCGCGCTGCCACACCAGGGCTTCCAGCGGCGGACCAAATTCGCCGAGCAGCGCGGCCGTCTCCGGCAATCCGCGCTTCAGCGTGGCGATGCCATCTCCAACGCGGTCCAGCACGAGCGCGGCAACGCGCTCGTCTGCCTCGATCGCCAGCGCCCGCTGCGCCAGGCTTAAGAATTCCTGCAGCGGCAGGCTTGCGTCCCGCACCATGTCCCACAGGCTTTGCCAGAACATGCTTCGAAGCAGCGGATCGTCCACTGCACCAATGTGCTCACGTAACAGCTGCACGGTGCGCTCATCGAGAACAACGCGCGCGTAGGCCCAGTCGCCGGCATTGGGATAAACGAGGTCCGGGCAGGGCGTATTCTGCGGAACGTCGACGCTGGAAATTGCGCCGGTTGGAGAGGCAGGCAGCATCGCGATCTCCGCCGTCGTTCCGTCCGGCTGCACCGAGTAAAGGCCAACGCGAACCCTGTGCGTGCGAAGCCGCGGCTGGTCGTCGGCCGCGGTTTGCTGCAGCGTCAGCGACGTGATCGATCCTTCACTGCAGTCGACCTTCGCAGCAAACGTGTTCACGCCGGCGGTGTAGAGCCATTCGTTCGACCAAGCCTCAAGGTCGAGGCTGGAGTGTTCCGACAGTGCCGCCACAAAATCCGCCAGGCGCGTCGTCTTGCCGGAAAACTCTCGCAGGTATTGCTGCACACCGGCCCGGAAGGCGTCATCACCAACGAAGTGCGCAAGCTGCTTGAGCACCGAGGCGCCCTTGTTGTACGTGATGCTGTCGAAATGCGTGAAGGCATCACGCGTGTCACCGACAGGCACGTCGACCGGGTGGGTGGTAACGCGTTGGTCTGCGAGATAGGCGCGCTGCTTGTCCTTGGCAAAAAACGTCTGCCAGATTGACGGATCGCCGGTAATGCCGCTCACCGCCACGTGCGACATGTAGGTGGCAAAGCTCTCTTTCAGCCACAGGCCGTCCCACCAATCAGGCGTCACGAGGTTGCCGAACCACATGTGGGAGAGCTCATGCAGCAGCACGTCGGCCAGGGCCTCGGCCTCCGCGCGGGTGTGGGCGCCGCCACGGCTCAGGTAGGTCTCGTTGAACGTGACGGCGGCCACGTTCTCCATCGCGCCGATGTTGAGGCCTGGCACGATGACCTGGTCGTACTTCGCGTACGGCATCGCAAGGTCAAACCACTCATTGAAAAATGCGATGCCATCGCGGGTGAGCCCCAGCCACTGTTCGGCATCAACAAAGGCCGCAATCGACTGGCGCGCAAACACTCGCAGCGGCACGTCGCCCGCGGTGCTTTCCCAGGACGCATAGGGACCGGCGTGCAGGGAAAACACGTAGGTGCTGAAGCGCGCCTCCCGGTCAAAAACCCAACGGACGGCAGCATCGGGAAATGCGTCCGTTTTTACCTCCGTGCGGCTCGCTTCGGCCGCGGCGCTCACCACCTGCCATTCGGCCGGAGCGTCCACGGTGAGTTGGTACGTGGCTTTCAGGTCCGGCTGGTCAAAGCACGGGAACATCCGGTTGGCGTCGAAGGGCTCAAAGTGGGTAAAGAGGTAGATGCGGCCGTCTTCCGGGTCTTCGAAACGCTGCAGGCCGGCGCCGTCCCGGCTGTAGTCCTGAGTAAACGCGATGGCTACCGAATTGCGGCCCTCCGCCAGCGCGTCGGCAGGCAGCCTCAGCCAGGCGCCGTTGTGCTCCACTTCGAGCGGCCTGCCATTGATCACGACCGACGAGATTTCGCCGCCCTTGAAATCCACGGTCACGGGCGCATCGCGCCTGAGGAGATCAAAGGTAACGGTGCTAGTGCCAGCAAAACGTTCGGCTTCTGGCGGCAGGGAAATCGCCAGGTCGTAGTCGACGTTGGCAATCTGCGAAGACCGGAAGCGAGCGTAGGTCGCCGTCAGCCGCTGCTGCGGGTCCCGCGATACGGGCGCTGTCGCGTCTGCGGAAGTTTTCATGCTGGCATTGGCTTCCAGGTCCTGCGGTTTCTCGGACGGCGGAGCGCATGCCACCAGCGCGGCGGCAGCGACGATAACCGGTGAGACATTTCGCAACTCCATGTGCCCGCCCGGAAACTCGTAGTGAACCGCATTATCGTTTGTTTTTCCCCCGAATTTCAAAGTGCCCGCAATCCGCGGAACCGACGTCCTTTCTACTCCATTCTCGATTTTGATGCTATGACATCAATTTATTTGATGCTATGATGTTTTCTATGAGAACCACCATTCGTATTGATGACGACCTGCTAACCAGGCTCAAAAACCGCGCCCGGCACGAAAACATATCGCTCGGCAGGCTGGTAAACCGGGTGTTGCGCGCAGGGCTTGCCGCCGCCGACCGGGTCGAAGACACACCCGCTTACCTGGAGCAAACGTTCTCAATGGGGGAACCGCAGGAAGACCTTAATAGCGCCCTGCGGCTGGCCGGCGCGCTATACGACGAGGAAGCGCTGCGCAAGCTAATGCTTCGAAAGTGAAAATTGTCGATCTAAACGTACTGCTCTACGCAATCAACGAAGATTCCCCCCAGCACAACACCGCATTGAACTGGTGGATGAACGCCATCCGGGGCGATGAAACCGTGGGGCTTGCATGGACGGTGCTGAGCGGATTCCTTCGACTGACGACCCACAGTCGGGTCTTTCCCCGGCCGCTGACCGTTCAACAGGCCACACAGCGAGTCGACGCGTGGCTGTCGCTGCCAATCGTGGCGGTGCCAACCGAAAAGCCGGATCACTGGAAAACGCTCCGCGGCCTGCTGGCGGCAGCTGGCACCGCAGGAAACCTCGTAACGGATGCCCACCTTGCCGCGCTGGCCCTGACGAGGGACGCCACCGTTGTGTCCTTCGACCATGACTTCGCTCGCTTCGGTGGGCATCCGTTACGAGGTTTCCTGCGGTGCCAGCTGCCGCCAGCAG
>JBCAXP010000285.1:0-6469 GCA_038533995.1 Pseudomonadota bacterium | reverse complement strand
GTGCCACCTGCGCGCAGTGCCACATTCCGCACGACAATTCGCTGCATTACCTGTGGGTGAAGACCGTTCACGGCATCCGTGACCCGCTGGTGGAACTGATTAGCGACCCCTACGACATCGACTGGCATGCGTATCGCGAGAAGCGCGAGAGCTACGTGTACGACTCGGCGTGCATGGGCTGCCACAAAAATCTCGAAGAGCGCAGCCTGGCAAACACCAAGGCGTTTCTTCCGCATCGCGATTACTTTGCACAACCCGACGAGCACAAGTGCGTGTCGTGCCACAAGCACGTAGGACACGACGCCCTCGGCAATCACCTGGAAGCCATGGGCTGGAAAAAACCCGGACAGGAGACACCGCCATGAGACTCTCTGTACTGTTTGGAATTTGTTTCTTCGTAATCAGCAGCGCCGCCCTCACCCTGGGCAACACCGCTCAGGCGCAGTCGATGGGCGGCATGGCCAGCGTGAAGACGCTGGACATCGACCGGCGGCTCACCGAGGTCGGCAAGAGCTGCATCGACTGTCACAAGGCAGTTGCGCCGGGACAGGTCGCCGACTGGAAAGAAAGCCGTCACGCGCACGTTGGCGTGTCGTGCATCGACTGCCACCAGGTGCCGGCGGATTCCCCCATGGCGACCCAGCACGAGACGCTCGAGGGCACCAGCGTCTACGTGTCCGTTCTGGTTTCACCAGCCGTTTGCAGCCGCTGCCATACGGCCGCCGTCGAGCAGTTCAACGCATCCGGACACTTTCGCGCTTACCACCAGATCATTCCCAAGGACAACCTGCATGCGTTAACGCAGGTGCACGAGGGCCAGAGTCATCCGGAGTTTCAGGGCGCGCCGAACGAGACCGGCTGCATGCAGTGCCACGGCACGAAAATTGAGCTGGACAGCAACAACCGGCCGACGCCGGAAACGTGGCCCAACAACGGCATGGGCAACATCTATCCAGACGGCGCCACCGGCAACTGCACCGCGTGCCACAGCCGGCACTCGTTCAACATCGCCGAAGCGCGCAAGCCCGCAGCCTGCGCCTCCTGCCACCTCGGGCCTGACCACCCGAACATCGAAATCTTCAACAATTCCAAGCACGGCCACCTCTTCAACACGCAGGGTGACGAGTGGAAATGGGACACCGCGCCGGACGCCTGGGAACCGGGTGACTACCGCGGCCCGACGTGCGCCACCTGTCACATGAGCGGTATCGGCGAGCTGTCGGTTACCCACAACATCAGCGATCGCCTGTACTGGAACCTGTGGGCCAAGGAATCCAAAGTGCGCGGTTCCACTGACCCGATGAGCCCGCTCCTTGGCGACGGCCCCGAGGGCCGCCGGCGAATGAAGATGGTGTGCAACAACTGCCACAGCTCGCTGCACACCGACGGCTTCTTCGCGCAGGGCGACAAGGCGATCCACCTGTACAACGAGGCGTACTACAAGCCAGCCACGGCAATGCTGGAGGAACTGCGGGAAAACGGCCTGCTCATGGAAAACCCGTGGGCCGACGAGTTCCAGATCACCTACTACTACCTGTGGCATCACGAGGGACGCCGCGCCCGGCAGGGCGCGCTGATGGGCGCCGCCGATTACGCCCACTGGCACGGCTTCTTCGAGCTACAGCAGGACCTTTACAAGCTGCAGCAGATCCACGCGAAGCGGCTCGAGTCCGGCACCATCGAGTAGCGCCGACGCTCAGATGAGTCGCGAAGGCGCAAGGAGCATCCCGGCGCCTTCAGCGATTGAAATGCAGCCAGCCGCTCAAGTGGTGGCGCGCCTGGCGGCACCACCAGGGCCACTGGTGCGACACATCGTGGCCCCAGAGGTCGAGCTGATGGCTGATGCCCTTGCCGTTCAGCAGCCCGGCCAGGGCAACCGTGTCTTCAATGTTGCCGTCTTCCCATTTGCCCTGTCCGCAGACGAGAGCAAGGTGGGTGTGCTTGCGAATCGTGTCCAGCATGGGGCCGTCGAGGCCCGGCACGTACGCCATGGGATTGTTGAAGTAGACGTCGTCGTTTGAGAAGCCGTCGGTCATCCACGTAACGTCGTAGCGCCCGCTCATGCACAGCGCGTAGCGAAACACCTCGGGAAACTTCAGCGCAAAGTTGGCCGCGTAGTACGCGCCCATGCTCGTGCCGGCGGCCGCGATGGGAATGTCGGGGCTTTCGCAATCGTTGCGAATGGCGGGCACCAGCTCGTCAATGACAAAGCGCTCGTACGCGCGGTGCTGCAGAATGCGCCACTCCGGCGGGTTTTCCTTGCGCGTCCAGGCCTGCGCCACGTTGCTCTCGACGCAGTACAGCTTGAGCCGGCCGTGCTCGAGATAATCCCCCAGCGCCTCGATCATTCCGTGCGCATCCCACTCGTGCGCCATCCCCGAGGCCGACGGAAAGGCGATGAGCGGAGGGCCGTAGTGACCGTACCGCCACAGGTGAACGGGCCTGCCCATGGCGCTGCTGGGAATCATGTCGTGCTTCTTGAACATTGAGCTTTCCTGTCGGCTCGGGGGAGTAGGCGGTGTATGGTAACGCATGCAATCGTATTCATGCCCGCAGGTACGCTAACACATGGTTTTCGGGTGGAATTTTCCACTATATTGAGCGCGGCCCGGGCTGTCTGAACCTGAGGTCGACCCCGGGTTTCCACCAGGTCAAAAACAAACGGGACATGCCATGCAGCAAAAACCCCAACTGAGCTTCTTGCAGATCTGGAACATGTGCTTTGGGTTTTTAGGGATCCAGTTCGGCTTCGCCCTGCAAAACGCGAACGTCAGCCGCATCTTCCAGACCCTCGGCGCCGAGATGGAACACCTGCCGATTCTGTGGATTGCCGGCCCGGTCACCGGCCTGCTCATCCAGCCCATCATCGGGCACATGTCAGACAACACCTGGAACCGCTTTGGCCGCCGGCGCCCGTATTTCATGGTCGGAGCGATCTTCGCCACGCTGGCGCTGTTCGTCATGCCGAACTCACCGGTGCTGTGGGTCGCCGCCGGCATGCTCTGGATCATGGACGCGAGCATCAACATTTCGATGGAGCCGTTTCGCGCCTTCGTCGGCGACATGCTGCCGAAAGAGCAGCGCACGGGCGGCTTTGCCATGCAGAGCTTCTTCATTGGCGTCGGCGCTGTGGTCGCCTCTGCCCTGCCGTGGATGATGGCCAACTGGTTCGACGTCGCGAATACGGCGGCACCTGGCGAAGTGCCGGATTCCGTGAAATGGTCGTTCTATCTCGGCGGCGGCGCTTTTTTTGGTGCCGTGATGTGGACGGTGTTCACGACGCGGGAGTATCCGCCGGAGGTGCTCGCTGCCCACGACGCGCATGCTGACGCGGGCACACCGGAACCTGCGCCAATTCCCACGTCGACGTTTCAAAAGGGCGGCATCGCCTGGCTGGTGGCCGGCGGCGCCCTTCTCGCCTGGATCATCGGCGCGAGCCTTGAAAAGCAGCTCTATGTGCTGGCAGGTGGTTTCATCTTCTTTGGCCTCTTGCAGCTCGTGACCGCCGCGATGCAGTCCGGCGGCAAAACCGGCGGCGGCCTGCACACGGTAATGACCGACCTGTTCCGCATGCCGCGCGTCATGAAGCAGCTTGCGGTGGTGCAGTTTTTCTCCTGGTTTGCACTCTTTGCCATGTGGATTTACGGCACCGCGGCGGTGACCAGCCACCACTACGGCACGCTGGACACCGCGTCCGAGGTTTACAACAACGGCGCCAACTGGGTCGGCGTGCTGTTCGCCGCCTACAACGGCTTTGCCGCGCTCGCGGCCATCGTGATTCCCATTACCGCCCGCGCGCTGGGCTGCCGCTGGACCCACGTGATCAACCTGACGCTGGGCGGCCTCGGGCTCATGAGCTTCTTCTTTATCTCCGACCCGAAGATGCTGGTCGTGCCGATGATTGGAGTGGGCATCGCGTGGGCGTCGATTCTGTCCATGCCCTATGCGCTGCTGGCCGGCGTGTTGCCGGGCAACAAGATGGGCATCTACATGGGCATCTTCAATTTCTTCATCGTGATACCCCAGCTGCTGGCGGCCGCGGTGCTCGGCCTGTTCCTCAAATCCCTGTTCGGCGGCGAGTCGATTTTCATGCTCGTAACGGGCGGGGTGCTGATGATCATAGGCGCAGCATCAACCCTGCTCGTTGACCGGGAGGCAGAGCCTTGAGCATGAAAACGACCTTCCTTCGAGCCTCCATCGCGGCGGGCAGCGCACTGCTGGCCGTGGGCTGCGGCACAAGCAGCCTGCCAGAGCGCGACTACTACGGCACGCTGGAGCCGTTCGCGTCCGAAGCGGTTTACTTCGTTGTTACCGACCGCTTCGTCGACGGCGACCCGTCCAACAACCACGGCAATCAAGGCGGTGAAGAGCGTGGCACCTTTGACCGGCCAATCACGAACGACGCCGGCCAGACCGGCAACATCGGCTACCTCGGGGGTGACTTTCGCGGCATCGCCAACAACGCCGGCTACATTGCCGACATGGGCTTCACCGCGCTGTGGCTGACGCCGATCGTCAACAACCCGGACGAGGCTTTCACGGGCGGTTCGAAGCTCGGCGAGGGCATCTTCGCGGACAACGGCAAAACCGGCTACCACGGCTACTGGGGCGTCAACTTCTTTGAGGTAGACGAGCACCTGCCGTCGGCGGACTTCAGTTTCGCGGAACTGACGGCCCTGCTTACAAGTGAGCACAACATGAAGACAGTGCTCGACATCGTCTGCAACCACGGCTCGCCGGCCTACACCATGCCCGAAGACCAGCCGCTCTTTGGCGAGCTGTACGACGCCGGCGGCTCGCTCGTTGCCGACCACCAGAACCTGCACCCGACCGAGCTGGACCCGTCCAACCCACTGCATGCGTGGTTCAACCGCGAGCCGGACCTGGCGGAGCTGTCCGACTTCGACGGTAGCAGCGACGCCGTGCTCGAGTATTTTGTCGCCGCCTACCTGCGCTGGATCGACCAGGGCGCGAATGCGTTTCGCGTGGACACGATCCGCCACATGCCGCATTCCTACTGGAAGGCCTTTGCCGATCGCATCCGCGAGGTGCATCCAGGCTTTTTCATGTTCGGCGAGAGCTTCGACTACGACGCGACCAAGATCGCCACGCACACGTATCCCGAGAACGGCGGCGTGAGCGTGCTGGATTTCCCGCTGCGCAAGGCCATCACTGACCTGCTGGAAAACCCTGACACCGACTACGCGACGCTGCTTGAGCCTCTGCATCTCGAAGACGGCGTCTACCAGAACCCGTACGAGTTGATGAGCTTTTACGACAACCACGACATGCCACGGATGAACGCCGACGAGAACGGCTTTATCGACGCGCACAACTGGCTGTTCACCGCGCGCGGCATCCCGGTGATCTACTACGGTTCCGAAGTGGCGTTTCGCGCCGGCCGGCCGGAGCATGGCGGCAACCGCGACTTCTTTGGTCAGGAGCGCGTCGACGCCGCGCCGGACCACCCGGTGCACGAAGCGCTCACGCGCATTGCCCAGGTCCGGCGCACCTCGCCGGCGCTGCAGCGTGGCCTCCAGGCCAACCTGGAGTTTGAAGGCGACACGGCAACCTTCTACCGCGTCTACCAGAAGGACGGCGTGGACCAGACCGCGCTGGTGATGCTCAACAAGGGCGACGAGCCCGCCGTTTTTGCAGTGGACCGGTGGCTGAGCAGCGGCGACTGGCGCGATGCCTTCACCGGCCAGCAGATCACCGTGTCGGAGCCGGGACCGCGCATCGGCACGACGGTGGGCGCCCACGACGTGCGCGTGCTGCTGCTGGACGCACCCAACAACAGCGCCGACCTGGCAAAGGAACTGGATCGCCTGCAGGCTGCTGCCGTTCGGAAGTAGGCGTCACAGCGCCAGGCCCACAGCGCCGGCGATCAGTGCGTAAGCCAAAGAAGTTGGTACTTAGAGCGCCAGACCCACGGCGCCAGCAATCAGCGCATACACGAGCATTGGCAACACGGTGCGCTTCAGAATCCAGCCTTCCTTATTGGCAAGACCCAGGATCGAGCAGACGGCAACGATGTTGTTGATGCACACCATGTTGCCCATCGCCGCGCCGACCGACTGCAGGCTAAGCAGCACGGTGCGGTTCAGCCCAAGGTCAGCGGCAATCGAATCCTGAATACCGGCAAAGGTCAGGTTGGAGATCGTGGCCGAGCCGGAAAAGAACGATCCGAGCGCACCAAGCAGCGGAGCCAGCAGCTGCCAGGATCCACCGGCGAGGCCGGCAAAGCTCTCCCCGATGATGATGACCATCGCATCGTCGCCACCCATCATCAGCAGTTGCACCATGGCCAGCGCCCCCAGCAATGCGATAACGGTGTTGATCATGCGACCGTAGGTCTCGGACGCTATGTTGCGGATCGTAGCTTTGTCGAGCCCGTACACCGCAAACGCCACTACCGACACGAGAAAGAACGGCACCAGGGCCGGCACGTAAAGCGCCTGGAACACCC
>JBCAXP010000284.1:0-6474 GCA_038533995.1 Pseudomonadota bacterium | reverse complement strand
CTGGTGCCAGTGGTGACGCCCCAGCAGGTAAAGGTCGTAGGCTTCGATGCTGGCCACCTCGGCGGAGGAGACAGTCATTGACTCCATCATGTCATCATCCAGCGCGAGGTGCTGCTTGAGCGCCTCGACGATGGCAGCGGCAATTTCGTCCTGCACGGCGAAGATGTCGGTCAGCTCGCGGTCGTAGGTTTCGCTCCACAGGTGGTACCCGTCTTCCGAGTCGATGAGCTGGGCTGTGATACGGACCTCGTTGCCCACCCTGCGAACGCTGCCTTCCAGCACGGTCTGCACGTCGAGGCGTTTGCCGATGGTGCGAATGTCCTCCTGGCTACCCTTGAAGGCAAACGAGGAAGTGCGCGACGGCACATGCAGGCCGTCGATCTTTGCGAGCGCGTTGAGGAGCTCCTCGGCAATGCCGTCAGCAAAGTACTCGCTGTCACCGGCCTCGCTAAGGTCGTCGAAGGCAAGCACCGCGATCGACGGAATGTCCGCCGGCGGCTGTTCGCCGCTAATGGCCGGCCGTTGCCACAGCCACATGGCGAGTAGCAATAATATGCCTATGATGACCGCGTCGACGGCGCGCGCCACGCCACCCTTAAGTGTGGGCGCAACGTCCTCGTCGGGAGGAAGATCGGCCGCGTCCACTGACCGCACCAGCCCGTCGGGCGTCAGATCGAAAATCCAGGCGAGAATCAGAAACAGCGGGAAGCCGGCAGCGGCCGCGAAAATTACCGCCCGCAGCGTCCAGTCCGGCATTTCGAGGGCGGGCAGCACCACCGATGACATCTCGACGATAAGCCATGCGCCCACGCCGTAAGCAGCAGCGGCGCGAAATACCTTTCGCCGACGCAGGTCCTTAATCGTGGCCGCAAATCCGTGGTCTGCGGACCGCCGCGTAGCGCTCAAAATCGACTACCCCGTCGTTTGCCTGAGATATCAGGGCCGCATGATAACGCAGTAACTTTGACGTCACTGCGCGCCGTTTGGTCGCAGCTTATTTAACGTCTGATGCCGTGAGTCCCGTTTTGTTCACCGGCGAAGGAGTCAGGGCAGGTAGTAAACCACCGCGGCGGCAACCGCCAGCCACATGATTCCCTGGGCGGCCCACCGCCAGCGCCGCTGTCTTGCCGCGCCGATGAAACTGACGGCGCACACCGCGGTCAGAACCAGAAATAACGCAACCGACTCCACGAGCGGCCTGACCTCGGATTCGAGGCGGGGGTGCTCCGGAAGCAGCAGGACGTAGATAAACGCGACGACCGCGAGACCAAAGAATATGGAAAATGACGTACCAAGCAGTACGCCGGTCATAACGGTCATCGGGTGCATGGAAATCCTGCCTGAAACTGCGTTGAAATGCTTTAGCGGGTAAAATGAGTAGCGGGCGCTTGATCGGAGCGCCCGTTTGCGCATAGCCTGTATTCTGATCGCCAGCCGCACGGTTGGCAACGGACTTGGATTCCGCCTTCAAAGGAACGCTGTATATGACGCGTATCGCACTGATAATTCTTGGCTTCTCGGCTGTCTTCAGCAGCGCCGACCAGTTGCTTGCCACCACGTCGGTAGACTCGACGGCCGCCGACATGGCGTTCGAGGAAATTGCCCCCAGCGACCGCCACCGCAAGGAGAGCCGGCTGGTCACCACGCTGTTCGAGCACTCCCACTACCGCAAAGCCAAGGTCGACGACGCGCTGTCTGCCGCCATTCTGGACCGTTATATCGAAGCGCTGGACGCCGGCAAGGTGTACTTTCTCGCCAGCGATATCAAACGCTTTAACAAGTATCGCCGCACCCTCGACGACAGCGTCCGCAAAGGCGCCATCGAGCCCGTCTTCGACATTTTCTCCGTTTACCGCGAGCGCTCGGCAGAGCGGCTGCAGCACGCGCTGGCGCTGCTTGAGACCGAGCCTGACTTCACGATTGACGAGGATTACCAGTTCGACCGGGAAGATGCCGACTGGGCCGGCAGCACCGAGGAGCTAGACGAGATCTGGCGCAAACGCGTAAAGAACGAAATGCTTAGCCTCGTGCTCACGGAAAAAACGTGGGAAGAGGCCGCAGACGTGCTGCAGAAGCGGTACAACCGGGTGCTTAAGCGCACCAACCAGCTCAACAGCGACGAGGTGTTCGAGACGTTCATGAACGCCTACGCAGACACCCTCGACCCGCATTCGAACTATTTTTCGCCGCGTAACTCCGAGGAATACCGCATCCAGATGAGCCTGTCCTATGACGGCATCGGCGCATCGCTGCGGCTCACCGATGACTACGTCGAGGTGCTGGAGATCATCCCGGGCGGCGCCGCTGCCGTCGACGGCGAGCTGGAGCCGAAGGATCGAATCACCGGCGTAGCGCAGGGTGAAGAGCCCATCCAGGACGTGATCGGCTGGCGGCTGGACGACGTCGTTCAGCTCATTCGCGGCCCCAGTGGCACCACCGTGCGCCTGCAGGTGCTGCCGGCCGGCGCCCCTCCCGGCGGCGACACCAAGATTCTCGCGCTCACGCGTGACAAGGTGAAACTCGAGGCGCAGGCGGCGCAGAAGGACACCATCAAGGTGCCGCTGGAAGATTCCGAGGCCACCATCGGCGTGATCAACGTGCCGAGCTTTTACCAGGACTACCAGGCACGCGCCGCTGGCGACCGTGACTACACGAGCACTACCAGCGACGTTCGCCGCCTGGTGAAGGAACTCGTAGACGAGGAGAAGATTGACGGGCTCGTGATCGACCTGCGCGGCAACGGCGGCGGCCACCTCTCTGAAGCCACCGCGCTCACGGGCCTGTTCATCGAGGACGGCCCGGTCGTGCAGCTCAAGGATTTCCGCGAGCGCATCGAAGTGCTGGAAGACCCGGTGCCGAGCGTCGTGTACGACGGCCCGCTTGCCGTGCTGGTCGACCGCTACAGTGCGTCGGCGTCGGAAATCTTCGCCGCCGCCATCCAGGACTACCACCGCGGGCTCGTCATCGGCCAGACCACGTTCGGCAAGGGCTCGGTGCAGAACCTGTACGACCTGAACCGCTACGCGCGCAGCAAGACCGAAGGCCTGGGCCAGCTCACGCTGACCATCGGCAAGTACTACCGCGTCACCGGTGGCAGCACCCAGCACAAGGGCGTCGTGCCGGACATCGCGATGCCGTCCGCCGTGGATACAGAAGAGGTTGGCGAGAGCACGCGGCCAACCGCCCTGCCCTGGGATCAGATCCGGCCGACCATTTTCGAGGCCGACGAAGCGATGTCCTACCCGGTATCGAAGCTCACGGCTCTGCATGACGAGCGTTCTGCCGAGGACCCTGACTTCAACTACCTGCTGGACAACATTTCGAACTACCAGAACGAGCGGGCACGCACGACGATTTCGCTGAACATCGAAAAGCGCAAGGCGCAGCGTGAAAGTGCCCGCATGGCGCGGCTCGAGACAGAAAATGCCCGGCGCAAGGCCCACGGCCTGGAGCCGCTTGAGACACCGGAAGAGCTCGACGAGGTTGAGCCGCTGGATGCCGTGCTGACCGAGACCGCCCGCATCGTGCTGGACATGGCTCGTGACGCGGGCACCTTCACGGCGTCGAACAAGACCGCGGCAGCCGATACCCGCTAGCTGACCGCTCCGCAGTAAATCCCCGAAAGACCCCGCCCCGGCGGGGTCTTTGCTTTTTCGCTTTACAGAATCCGCATGCACGATTCGGTTGCTTGCGAATTACCCATTTAGTGTTATACTTGACTACAACACTACTTGACCAATACAAGCGTGCCGGCAGACGGATTCCGGCCGGCACAAAAAGCGGTGCATCCATTCGCGCCGCTCCGGCATCTAACTGACAACTAACCAACGTGAGAGCGCGACCCATGACTGAATCACCACGACTGCTGACTCGGTGGCTGCCTGCTTTGCTGATTACAGCGGGCCTGGCTGCGTGTGGTGCCGGCCCGGAGCAGGGCCAGGCCGAAAACGGTGCCGAGGCGGAGGAAGAGGAAAACCAGCCGATTCCAGTCGAAGTGGCGCGGGTATCCCGCGGCGAGGTGCAGGCGGTCTACTCCGGCACGGCTTCCCTCGAGACCGACGGTGAGGCGCTCGTGCTTGCGAAGGTCGGGGGCGAGATCACCCGGATCTTGGTCGAGGAAGGCGACCAGGTGAAGGCCGGCCAGGTGCTGGCACGGGTCGATGGCGAGCAGCTGCGGCTGGAGGTCGCTCGCGCCAAGGCCAACCTGAAGCGCCTGGAGCAGGAGTACAACCGCAACGTGGAGTTGCACGAGAAAGGCCTGCTGAGCAGCACCGCGTTTGAAAATTCCAAGTTTGAGATGGATGCCCTCAAGGCGGAGATGGCGCTGTCCGAACTGCAGTTGAGCTACACCGACGTCACCGCACCTATCGACGGCGTCGTGGCGGTCCGCCACGTGAAGCTCGGCAATACGATTGGTGTCACCGAACCGGTGTTCACGATCACCGACCTGCAGCCGCTGCTTGCTTACCTGTTCGTGCCGGAACGGGACTTCAACAAGATTCAGCCGGGCCAGCTCGCCGATGTGCGCGTTGATGCCCTGCCGGACAACCGCTTCCTTGGCTCCATCGCCCGCATCAGCCCTATCATCGACGCCGATTCCGGCACGTTCAAGGTCACCGTGGAAGTGGACGATGCATCCGGCATGCTCAAGCCCGGCATGTTCGGCCGCATCAGCGTTGTCTACGACGTGCACACCGACTCACTCTTGATTCCGCGGGCTGCCATTGTCGACGAGCAGACCGAGCAGGCCGTGTTTGTCGTGAGCAACGGCACCGTCGAGCGGCGCCCGGTGCAAACCGGCTACGCGAGCGGCGCCCACGTCGAAGTGCTGTCTGGCCTGAGCGGCAACGAGCGCGTCGTTGTGATTGGCCAGAGCGGCCTGAAAGACGGCGGCAAGGTCGAGGTCGTCGGCGCTGACGGTGCACCGTCACCTGACAACAGCGATGAAGACGACCGCGCGGCGCTAGCCGCGAAGTCGCCGCAGGCCGGCTAGGTTCCCTGATCGACAAAGCCGCTGCCGTGTTTCAGCCCGACAGGCCCTAATCACCCATCACAGCGAAGACACCCATGCGCCTGATAGAAATCGCAACCCAACGACGAATCACGGTGCTCATGTCCGTGATGGCCATTTTCCTGTTCGGCCTGGTCTCGCTGACGCGCCTCAAGGTCAACCTGCTCCCGGACCTGTCCTACCCGACCATCACGATTCGCACCGAGCTCACGGGCGGCGCCCCGCTGGAGATCGAAAACCTGCTCAGCAAGCCCATCGAGGAATCGGTGGGCATCATCAAGAACGTGCGCGAGGTTCGCTCCGTGTCGCGCTCGGGGCAGTCCGACGTCATCCTGGAATTTCTCTGGGGTACCGAGATGGACTTCGCAAGTGTGGACGTGCGCGAGAAGCTCGACATCCTGCAGCTGCCGCTGGAGGCGAGCCGCCCGGTGCTGCTGCGTTTCGATCCGTCGAACGAACCCATACTGCGATTTGGCCTTGCGCTGGACAAGAGCGTGGAGGAACTGGGCGAAGCGGCCTTTGAAGTTCGTCTCAAGGCGCTTCGACGCTTCGCCGAGGATCGCCTGAAGAACGAGCTGGAAGCCGTCGAGGGTACCGCCGCCGTCAAGGTCAGCGGTGGCCTCGAGGACGAAATCCAGGTGCTCGTTGACCAGGAAAAGCTCGCGCGCCTTGGCATTTCCATCGACCGCGTGGCCGAGCGCATTCGGGCTGAGAATGTGAACCTGTCGGGCGGTCGCCTCGAACAGGGCTCACAGCGTTTCCTTGTGCGCACGATTAACGAGTTCTCCACCGTCGAGGAAATCGGCGATGCCATCATCTCCACCGAGAGTGGCCGCACGATCTACTTGCGCGACATCGCTACCGTCAAGCGCGGGTTCAAGGAACGCGAGGCAATTACCCGCGTGCAGGGCCGCGAGTCGGTGGAACTGGCGGTTTACAAGGAAGGCGACGCCAATACCGTGCTGATCGCCTCGCGCGTGTCCAGGCGTCTCGAGGAACTGCGCGAGACCCTGCCCCAGGGGATGGAACTGATCGACGTGTACGACCAGTCGCGCTTCATTTCCGATGCTATTTCCCAGGTGCGCTCAGCAGCGCTGCTGGGCGGTCTGCTCGCCGTCCTTGTGCTCTACTTTTTTCTGCGTGACGTACGCTCGACGATCATCATCGCCGTAGCGATGCCGGTTTCCGTCATCGGCACGTTCGTGCTCATGTACAGCAGTGACGTCAGCCTCAACATTATGTCGCTCGGCGGCATCGCCCTGGCCATCGGCATGCTGGTCGACAATTCCATTGTCGTGCTGGAGAACATCGTCCGAAAACGAGAGTCTGGCGAGGGCATAGTCGAAGCCGCGCGCATGGGCGCGGGCGAAGTCGCATCAGCGGTCACTGCCGCCACGCTTACAACGGTGGCGGTGTTTTTCCCGATGGTGTTCGTCAGCGGCATTGCCGGCCAGCTGTTCCGC
>JBCAXP010000283.1:0-6513 GCA_038533995.1 Pseudomonadota bacterium | reverse complement strand
ATGGCAGGCGACGCAGCGGTGACCGGTGTCGATGGCAAACCACGGTTCCGCACTGGCCGGCGCGGAGACAACGCAGGCCATGCACCCCAGCATCAGGCCTGCCAGCGCGGCAGCGCGGAGTTGCGCAGGAATTCTCATGGGTTTTTCTCCTGGTGAGTTGTCTTTCTTTGCTCTGGTCAGGGCGCAGGTGCGGCGCCGTTCGCGATCCAGGCCCGAATCACGTCGATGTCTGCCTGGGGCAGCGGGCCGGGGAACAACGGCATCTGGCTGCCAAAGGCCTGCGTGCCTTCGAGCTTGTGAATCAGGAAGCTGCTGTCGGGGTCGAATTCGGCGACACGCAGCAGGCCCACTTGGTAGGCGCTGTCAACGCCGACCAGCGTTGCGTAGCTGCTGGCGGCGCTGCTGAGGTCGAGGCCCAGCTGGGGGCTGGCGCCGCCATGGCAGCCCGAGAAGCCGCAGCTCGGCGTGAATATTCGCGACTGAATCGACGGCAGCGTGGGCAGCAAACCATCGACGGTAAATGTTGTGGTGTAGTCATCGCCGCCATTGCCGTCGCCGTTGCCGTCCAGGGGGAGGCCTGCTTCGTCAGTCACGCTGCCGCTAATGGTGAGCTGGAAGGTGTCCTCGATCTGCGCAACGGCGGTCAGGCCGATGTCGAGCTGGTTGCCATTGATCGTGATGCCGAGCGGTGTGAGCGCCGTTTCGTTACCGTCGTTGAACGTGCCGTCGCCGCCGCTCGCAATCACGATGACGCGGCTCGCGTCAAACAACGGCGCCGCCATGCCCTCGCTGAACGTAACGCTGATGCCGGCCGGGAACGCGTCAAGCGTTTCCCCATCCGCAGGCGCCTGGGCGGTGACTGTCGGAAAGGAGTTGTCCACAGTGAGCACAACGGCGCTTGTCGTTGCGGTGTTGCCTGCCAGGTCGGCGGCCTGCGCCGTGATGCTGTAATCGCCGTCACTCACAGACGTCGTGTCCCAGTCGGCGGTGAACGGCGGCGTGGCAAGCGCGGCAACCTGGTTGCCGTTCGCAAAAAAGCGCAGCTCGGTGACGCCAATATTGTCGCTCGCGGTTGCCGACAGCGTTACGGTGCCGCTCACGAGCGCCGGCGCGGCGGGGGCATCCAGCGTTACCGTCGGCGCCTCGGCGTCTGCCGGTGGAGCGTTGTTGACGGTGACAACGCGTGGCGTGCTGGTCGCGACATTGCCGGAGCCGTCCACTGCCTCGGCCAGCAATGTGTGGTCGCCGTCAAGGACGGTTGCTGTGTCCCACACGGCCTCGAACGGCGGTGCCGAAAGGGTGGCGAGCAAAGCGCCGTCGACGAACAGCCGTACTTCGTCGACGCTGCGGTTGTCGGTCGCCGAGGCGGCAACGGTGACCATTCCGGCGACCTGGTTGGCGACCGGACTCGTCAGCGCCACCGCGGGCGGCGTGGCATCAATCACGGTCGTTGTAGACGGCGCAGAAACGGCCGAGTTGCCTGCCGCGTCCCAGGCCTGCGCCGTGATGCTGTGCGCGCCCAGCGTTGCCAGGTCGCTGTCCCAGGTAGTCGCATACGGCTCGGTGCTGTCGCTGTCGAGCGCCTGACCGTCAACCAGGAAGGTAACCTGCGTGACTGCTGTATCGTCCGACGCCGTCGCCGACAGAGCTACCAGCCCGCTCACCTCTGCGGGCAACGGATCGAGCGCCACCATGGGCGGCGTGTCGTCCGCGGCGGGAGGTTCTCCGACGGTTACGGTTAGCACGGCGGACTGGCCGACATTGCCCGCGGCGTCTTCCGCTTCGGCCGTTAGCGCGTAGCTGCCGTCGGCAGTGAGGCTCGTGTCCCAGGCGACAGAGTAGGGGGCGACCGGGCTTATCCCAAGCAGCGCGCCGTCCAGCAGGTAACGCACTTCGATAACGCCAATGTCATCCACGGCGGCAGCGCTCAGCACAACTGTGCCGGTCACCGGCGAGCTGACCGGCGTGATTGTCACCACGGGTGCACTTGTGTCCGGTGTGCCGCCTACGTCATCAAACGGCGCGCCGCTGTCGATCCAGCTCGCAAGCGCATTGATCTGTGCATCGGACAGCGGCTGTCCGCCGAGCGGCATGCGCGCCCCAACGGCCGCCGTGCCGAGCACTTTCAGGATGAGGTAGCTGTCAGCCGAATTGTCTGGCTGCACCCGCAGCAGTGTCGGCACTTCTTCGCTGGCCACATTGACGAGGCTGGTGAAGCTCGCGTCAGCGGTACTCAAATCAAGGCCCGAAGGAAGGCCGGGGCCGGCGGGTCCAGTGTGGCAGCCGGCAGTCGCGCAGGATGGTGTGAAGATCGTTTCCTGCAGTGACTGCAGCGTGGGCGCCAGGGTGGTCAGGCTAAAGGTCGACACGAAATCTCCGCCAGCGGTACCGTCACCGTCGCCGTCCAGCAGCGTACCGTCTGGGCCTGCCAGCGCGGTGACGCCTGTGCCCACCAGGGTGATGCGGTAGTCGTCTGCCACGAGCTCGGCGTCGTTTGGATCGAGGGCAAAGCTGGCCTGCCGCGAATTGGTAGCCGACGGGGCGATGGCTGTCGCCGTCAGCGCGACCTCGTTGCCGTTGTCGAAGTCCCCGTCGCCGCCGCTGCGCTCAAGGGTGAAGGTGTCCGGACCGAACAGGGACGGGTCGATGCCGAGACTGAAGAGCGCGGTGATTTCAGTGGGCGCTTCCGTCAGGTTTGCGCCGCTGGCCGGTTCGATCGACACAACAACGGGCGGTGTGCCGGGCTGGGTATCCTGCGCCGGCAGGGCGCCGCTCGCGATCCACTGGCGTACGACGTCGATATCGGCCTGCGGCAGAGCGGGTCCGCCGAGCGGCATCAGTGCGCCGACGGCTGCCGTGCCTTCCAGCTTTTGCACCAGGTAGCTGTTGTCGGGATTGCCCGGGTCCACGCGCGGAATGGACGGTACTTCGGCGCTGGCGACGCCGACCATCAGCGCATAGCTGGAAGCTTCATCCAGCCTGAGGCCCTGGGGCGCGGCCGCACCGCTGTGGCAGGTTGCGCACAGCGGCGTCAGGATGTTGTCCTGGATCGACTTGAACTCGGCAATCAGCGGTCCGGCGGCGCCGCCTTCGGACTCCGGCCTGCCGTTGGTGTCCAGACCCTCGCCGCTGCCGCTTGAGCAGCCGGACAGAAGCGCGGCTAATGCCGCAAGCGCAGCGGCAGACGCGACGCTGCGCGACTTTCTGGAACTCACATACTGCACTGCGCCTGGCATACCGAAGGCTCCTGTCGATCGGGTCTTCTTGAAATACCGCTGGCCTTGCTTGTACGCGAATACAAGGCAACGGCTGCAGACCCACAGGCTTGTTGGACAGGCGCCGCCGGCTGTCTGGAACAGAAATTTGTGCCGCAACTTGCAGGGTGAGGCAGCGAAGGGCGATAGAAGATCTCGCGCGAAGAGCGAAAGCTGTTCCATTCTGTCGAGGCCTCTTGTCGAAGTTGTAGAAACCGCGCGTGAGTTTTCGGACGCCGGTGGTCTCGAGAGACGTGAAAGCCTATGAGAGTCAGCCTGACTGCAGGTCTCCTTGCCCTGACAATGACCAGCGCGCTAGCGTGCGCGGCCGCATGCGCCGGCGAGGGAGACGCCTCGGCTGGCGCGCCGCTGTATGCCCCGTGCAGCGCGTGCCACGGCGCCGGTGGCGAAGGAAATGCAGCTCTGCGCGCGCCGCGGTTGCAGGGGCTGGCGCCGTGGTACGTTGTTAGGCAACTGAAAAATTTCAAAGACGGTCTTCGCGGCGCTGACGAGCGGGATACGTACGGAGCGCAAATGCGGCCGATGGCCATGACGCTTAAGAACGACACGGCGATAGCTGACGTCGCCGCGCATGTAGTAACGCTGACGACGGCCGAACCGGCTGCTGCAACGGTGGAGGGCAACCTGGCAAGCGGCAAGGCGGCGTATGCGGTGTGCGCCGCTTGTCATGGCGCCAGGGGCGAAGGCAACGAAGTGTTGAACGCGCCGCGGCTCGCCGGCCAGGCCGACTGGTACCTGGCGACGCAGTTGAAGAACTTCAAGGCCGGGGTGCGCGGCAAGCACAAGCAGGACGCGCCCGGCGCGCAGATGTGGCCCATGGCAATGACGCTGGCAACGGATGAGGCGATCGCTGACGTTGTGGCTTACATCGCAACGCTGCGGTAGCTGGCCAGCCCATTGCGTGCGCGTTGTCCAAGAGGGGGACACTCAAGTGAAAGCACATGACGCCTGCCTTCAACTCAACTGGTTGTTTGTGGTGTCCGGTCTTGCCGGCGCCCTGCTGGCGCTGCTCGCCGTTTCCGCAAACGCGTTTCCGCAAATCTACGATGCCTGGGATGCCGCCTACCCGGAGGCCAGCGGCGACGATATGCTCATCGCCACCGTTGGAACGCCGTGCCAGGTGTGTCACGTCAATCCGGGCGGCGGGTCGCCGTGGAACCAGTACGGCTTTGCGGTGCTGTCGAACGGCGGCTTCGCGAACATTCCCGCAGCGTTTCTCGACATCGAGCAGGAAGACGCGGATGGCGAGGGCAGCAGCAATATCGCCGAGATCGATGCAGGCGCGCTGCCAGGCTGGTGCGAGCCCACTTCGCCGGGCTGCGAGAACCTGGCGTGGACGCGGGACGGCGTGTCGTCACCGGCCACGCCGCCGGATAGCGTAACGCTCGATCCGCCGCCGGGTCCGGTACCGCCCGTCGCGGACGCTGGTGGTCCCTATGCCGGAATTGCTGGCACCCGGATGCGCTTTGATGCGACCGCTTCCAGCGACGCCGATGGCGAGATCGTTGTGTGGCACTGGAAGTTTGGCGACGGCACGACGGCAACCGGCCCGACGCCTGTGCATGCGTACGCCGACGCAGGGGAGTACACCGTGTGGCTTGCGGTGCAGGATACGGATGGCCTCTGGGCCATGGCCACCGCATCGGCCACCGTAGTGCCGGTGCAGGTCGAACAGCCGCCTGTTGCGAACCCGGGTGGGCCCTACGGGGGAACAGCGGGCGTGCCGGTGGCCTTCGACGGCAGTCAGTCGTTTGATCTCGATGGCCTGCTGACCTCGTGGCAGTGGACCTTTGGCGACGGCGCTTCCGCCACCGGTGAGAGCGTCAACCACACCTACGCGGCACCCGGAGAGTACAAAGTAACGCTGACCGTTACCGATGACAGCGGTCTCGAAGACAGCGCCGCTACGTCCGCCGCCATTGCCGAAGCGGTGAGCGAGGGTGAGGCGATTTTCCGGTCGGTGTGCCAGGCGTGTCACGGCGATCCGTGGGACGGACCCGCTGTCGACCCCGGACTGGTCGCCGGCCGGCGCAATACCGGGGCGCGCCTGTGTTCCATTCAGGGTGCGATCAACGGCAACGCCGTCTTCCCGAACGGCGTGCCGGAGATGCAGTTCCTGCAGGGCGTTTACACGACGGCCCAGCTGCAGGCGGTGTCGGATTTTCTCAACTCGCAACTGCCGGTTGAGGCGCAGCGGCGCTTCGTGACAACCTGCGCAGGCTGTCACGGCAACGACGCCTCCGGCGGGCGGGTTAACGAAGACATTCGCGGCAGGGACCTCGAACGGATACTGCGCGCGCTGTCCAGGGAGCCGGAGATGGCTTACCTGGATTGCTTGCCGATAGCGCCCGATCTGTCGCAGATTGGCGCCTGGCTGTCGACGCTCGACGACGACTGAGGGCGTCTGGATGTCCGAAGGCAGGATTTGGCGTTCCAATTCACGCCTTACCGTTGTCCAATAAAAACAGGAGGCCAAACGGACAATGAGCGCCCCGGCGCAGAAGCTGACTGACGAGGACCTGATCCGTTGCGCTCGTGGGGCCACCGCGAGCGAGGCGCAGGCGTGCCTGTCGGAGTTATTCGAACGAAGCTATCCGCTGGTTGCTCGCTGGTGCCTGAAGCTGTGCAACAACCGGGAGGATGCGGCCGATCTGGCTCAGGAGGTGATGACCCAGGTGCACAAACAACTGGACAGCTTCCGGCTGGAGAGCCGCTTTACGACGTGGGTGTACACCATTACCCGTCGAACGACCATCAACCGCGGCATCGCCGAGAAGCGGCGCGCGCAGCGGCTGGTTGCACAGGAGTCGGTCGCCGAGCCGGCTGATGACGAACCCGGTGTCGTGGAGCACCTCAACCGTGGCGAAGTGCTGGAGAAGCTGCGCGCCACAATGACCGATCACCTCGCCCCGGCGGAAGCCCGGGTGGTTTACCTGCACTACGTCGATGGTATGACGCTGCCTGCGATTACGCGGCTGATGCAGTTTGAGAACAAGTCGGGCGCCAAGGCCTATCTTGTGGCTGGCATGCGCAAGCTACGCCGCCACATGGGCCCGTGGCTGGCCCGCAGTTCGGGAATGTGAACGTGGATGAAAAAATCCCAGACGATGACACCCTGACGCAGCTGTTGCGAGAGGCGTGGCCGTCGAGCGCTTGCCCACCGGCAGACCGGTGGGTTGCTGTGCTGGAGAACCGGCTGGATGCGGCAGAGGCTGAGCGGCTCAACGCGCACGCCGAT
>JBCAXP010000282.1:0-6542 GCA_038533995.1 Pseudomonadota bacterium | reverse complement strand
TACCGGCCCCGCAGGACCGGAAGGTCCCCAGGGCCCCGCTGGTCCGCAGGGTGACCAGGGAGCGATCGGGCCCATTGGGCCAGTCGGCCCGCAAGGCCCGCAGGGCCCCGCCGGCGTGCTTGGCTTCTACCAGCGCACCGCCTCGTCGGCCTTTGTGCCGGACTTCCAGGTCGTGACGGTGGAGGCCGTTTGCGATCCGGGCGATGTGGCGACCGGTGGCGGGTTCGGCTTCGAGACGTCAGAGACCGGTTGGCTGGTTTCAATCTCGGCGATACCGTCTGGCTTCAATGACCGCTGGCGCGTCGAAGCGCTGCACCGGGAAGACGGTCCGCAGCAAATCAGCGCCCAGGTGGTCTGCGCCGACCTGCAGTAGCGGGCTGCCACGGCGCGGTCCTGCAACGGACGCGCCAGTAAACCGACCGGCCGCCGGCCTCTGTGCCGCGCGGCCGGTTTGACCTTTCGGACAGGCAATTTCGGGAGATTCCGGCGGCCGGCGGGCGCTCCGGTCACACTATTGTTGTCGCACACGCAACTTGTGGACCACCGGGGCGTCGAAGACAGGCAAGGCTCGCAGCGGCATTTTGGTATGCTGCACGCGGCGAAATCGACAGTGGATACTGGCATCGTGTCACCCTCATCAACGGCCCCCTCGACGGCAACACACCAACCCGCCGACCGGCGCGGGCGCCGCCTGCATGACCTTCGCATCTCGGTCATCGATGCCTGCAACTTTCGATGCACGTACTGCATGCCCATTGACCAGTTCCCGGCGAGTTACAAGTTTCTCGATGCGAAGAGCCGCCTGAGCTACGCCGACATCCTGCGCGTGGCCCGCACGTTTGCCGAGCTGGGCGTTCGCCGCCTGCGAATTACCGGTGGCGAGCCGCTGCTCAGAAAGGGCGTTGCCGGACTCATTGGCAAGCTAAAGACCATTGACGGCATCGACGAGGTTGCGCTTACCACCAACGGCGCGCTGCTCGGCAGCCACGCAGAAAAGCTGAAGGAAGCCGGCCTCGACCGGATCACCGTGAGTCTCGACAGCCTCGACCCGGCAGTATTCCTGCAAATGAACGGCGGCCGGCTGTCGGTAGAACGGGTGCTCGACGGCATTGCCGCGGCAGAGAAGGCCGGTTTCGACGCGATGAAAATTAACGCGGTTGTGCAGAAGGGCGTCAACGATCACCAGATGGTGGACATGGCGGAGCACTTCCGCGGCACCGGCCACGTGCTGCGGTTTATCGAGTTCATGGATGTCGGTAACTGCAACCACTGGAACAACGACAAGGTGCTGCCATCCGCTTTGCTCAAGGAGCGCATCGCCGAGCGGTGGGCACTGCGGCCGGTCGCCCCGCGGTTTCGTGGCGAGGTCGCATCGCGTTACGCCTTTGAGGACGGCGCTGGCGAAATCGGCTTCATCTCATCGGTATCGCAACCGTTCTGTGGCGACTGCCACCGCGCGCGCGTGTCTGCCGACGGCAAGCTCTACACGTGCCTGTTCACCAATCACGGCACAGATCTCAACCCCTCCCTGCAGGCGGGTGACGAGCAGCTGCGGTCGCTGGTGCACAGCGTGTGGTCAGCGCGCACAGACCGCTACAGCGAGCAGCGCGCCAGCGGCACGCCCCGCGAAATACCGCTCAAGAAGGTCGAAATGTTCCGCATGGGCGGCTGAGCGTTAAGTAGAAAAGCAATTTGAGTTAAGGACGAATCACCGATGTTTTCCCACATTGACGACAACGCTCAGCCGACGATGGTTGACGTTAGCAAAAAGAACGCCACCCGGCGCACGGCGCGGGCACGCACCATTGTGCAGTTGCCGCCGGAGGTCATGCACCGCGCCGACCCCGATGAAATCCAGACCGTGAAGGGCCCTGTCTTCCAGACGGCAATTATTGCGGGCGTCATGGCCGCAAAAAAGACGCACCACCTGATTCCGTTCTGCCATCCCCTTGGCATCGAGAAATGCGCCATCACCATCGACCTCGCCCAGAACGGCCAGGCGACGATTAACTGCGCGGTTACCGTGCACCACAAGACCGGCGTCGAGATGGAAGCGCTCACCGGCGCCTCGGTGGCCGCGCTGACGGTTTACGACATGTGCAAGTCGATTTCTCACGACATCGTGATTCGCGATACGCGGCTCATTGAGAAACGCGGCGGCAAGAGTGACATCGATGCACCCGGCCAGCGCTGACACCGCAAAGGCGCCGCTCTACGGCCTCGTGCTGGCGGGTGGGAAAAGCCGCCGCATGCAGCGCGACAAGGCCGCGCTCGAGCTTGACGGTAACCCGGCGCTGCATCGCGCGTACCGCCTGTTGCAGGCACACTGCGACGCCTGCTTCGTGTCCATTCGCGCTGACCAGGCGGATGACCCGGTGCGCCGGGACCTGCCGCACGTCGTCGACGACGGCATCACCCAAGGCCCGCTGGCGGGCATCGTGTCTGCCCTTAACAGCCACCCGGAGTGTGCCTGGCTGGTGGTGGCCTGCGACCTGCCGTTGCTCGATAACGCAACGCTCAGCCGGCTGATTGCCCATCGCGCTGACGGCGCCATCGTCACGGCCTTTGCCAGCGCACACGACGGGCTGCCCGAACCGCTGTGCGCGATTTATGAACCCGCAAGCCTGCCGGTGTTGCTCGACTACGCCGGCCAGGACGTCAGGTGTCCGCGCAAAATTTTGCTGCGCGAAGACAGCCGCGTAACGCTGCTGCCCGACGCCGGCCATGCGCTCGACAACGTCAATACGCCGGAGGACCTCGCGCAGGTCAGCGCCCGGCTCCACAACGGAGGTGCCCATTGATTTCGGTGGAAGTGCAGTACTTTGCAAGCTTGCGGGAACTCGCAGGCTGCCAGCGGGAAACACTGTCGACCGGGGCCGCAACGGCCGCTGAACTCTACGACGAGGTGAAAGCGAAGCACGCGATACACCTGTGCCGCAGTTCACTAAAAGTAGCGGTCAACGACGATTTTGCCAGTTGGACCGCGCCGCTGGCCGACGGTGACCGCGTCGTTTTCCTCCCACCTGTAGCTGGCGGGTAACGGCAACATGTTTCGCATCGAGGAAACAACGGTTAACGGCGACGCGCTACGCAGCGAGCTGGCGGTGCCGGAAGCCGGCGGCTGTGCCATTTTTGAAGGCTGGGTTCGCAACAGCAACGAAGGTCGCGCCGTCGACCGGCTCGACTACGAAGCGTACAAGGTGCTCGCCGAACGCGAAGGCGAGCGCATCCTGGCCGAAGCCGTTGAGCGCTTCGGCGTCGAACGCTGCCTGTGCGTGCACCGCGTAGGCGAACTGGCCATTGGCGACATGGCGGTGTGGGTGGGCGTCAGCGCGCCGCACCGGGGCGCCGCGTTCAGCGCCTGCCGCTACATCATTGACGAAGTGAAGTCGCGGGTTCCGATCTGGAAAAAAGAGCACTACACCACCGGCGACACCGAATGGGTCAACTGCGCGCAGTGCGCAGGCCACGGTCACGCCCTCGAGTCGTCTCTCTACGCGCGCCAGACGCGCCTGCCCGAGGTTGGCAGCGACGGCCAGGAAAAACTTAAAGGCTCCGGCGTGCTCGTGGTTGGCGCCGGTGGCCTCGGTAGTGCAGCGCTCAGCTATCTCGCCGGCGCCGGCGTGGGGCGCCTCGGGATCTGTGAAGCCGATCGTCTGGAAGCGAGCAACCTGCATCGTCAGCCGCTTTACGAGTTTGGCGACGTCGGTGAGGACAAGGCGCTGCTCGCACGGCGTCGCCTGGCGACGCTGAATCCGTTTGTCAAAATCGAGATTCATCCCGAGTCGCTGACGCACGCCAACGCTGACCGCCTGCTGGAACCGTATGACGTTGTGGTCGACTGCACCGATGACTTCAACACAAAGCTCGCGATCAACGACGCGGCCCAACGCGCTGGCAAGCCGGCGGTGTTCGCGAGCATCTACCAGTACGACGGGCAACTGCAGGTGATGCAGCCATCGAGCAGCAGCGCCTGCCTGCGCTGCCTGTGGCCCGAGGCGCCGTCGCCGCTCGACACCGGCACTTGCGAGCAGGCCGGCGTGCTCGGCGCCGTGCCGGGTGTATTCGGCGCCATGCAGGCGATGGAAACGCTCAAACTTCTGCTCGGCCTGCCGGGCCTTGCACCAGACGAACTTGGGCTTGTCGACCTGATGTCGATGGAGATGCGCAAGCTGCGCATAACCCGCAACCCCGACTGCGCCGGCGCCGACGGCTGCGTGCGTACGTCGGCCGGTCCTGAGTTGGAGATTGATTACTGGTCAATGCCGGCCCAGGCACGCGGCGGGCTGGTGCTCGTGGACATTCGCGAAGCGGAAGAAACGCTGGCGTCGCCCCTGCCTGCCAGCGATGTGGTGACCCTGCCGCTCAGCGGCATCAACGTGGACAGCCCACCGCTCGATCGCGAACGCCAGTACGCACTGTGCTGCGCGAGTGGTCAGCGCAGTCGCTGGCTCGCTGATGCGTTGCACGCCCGCGGCTTTGCCGGCGTGCGCTCAGTGGCGGGCGGACTGTCGGCGGCTCACCAGGGGAAGTAGCGCGCCTCGAAGCCTTCGGGGAATTCATCGCGGTCTGCAGGCAATTCCACGAACCCGTCAGACAGGCGCAGGCCAGCAAAATCCCCCGACGTGTTGGTGGGCCGTGGCCTGGCGCTTATCAAAAGCGCATCGTCCCGCATTAGCTCAACCGGCAGGAACCACGTGAGCGGTGGCTTGAACGTCACCGCTTTCGACAGCTTTACATGCGTGACACGCTCCGGCGTTGCACCGCTGCGTGCCAGCAGCGCGGGCAACACATGGCGATGCAGGCACGTGAGCGCGGAAACGGGGTTGCCGGGCAGGGCGAACACCGCCTGCTGCTGCGCACCCATGCCAAACCACATGGGCTTTCCGGGCCGCTGTGAAACGCGGTGAAAGCGCACGTCAACGCTCAGCGACTCGAGCACGCCGGGAAGGTAATCGTACTTGCCCATCGATACGCCGCCGCTCAGCACGAGTACGTCGAAGCGCTCGAGCAGGCTGCCGATTAGCCGCTCTATCGAGCCAGGTTCATCGGCAACGTGGAAGCGCTCCACGCCCCCAAAACCGCTGGCACGCAGCGCCGCGGCAACGGCGTAGTCGTTGCTGCGGCGAATCTGGAACGGCTGCACGTCTTCATCAACGTCAACCAGTTCATCGCCGCTCGCGACGACCGCAATGCGCGGAAGCCGGGCGACGTTGAGCGTCGCTGCGCCCACGGATGCGGCAACCGCGATCTCGACGGCGCGCAGCCGTGTGCCTGCTTCCAGCAGCACGTCGCCGGCGCGGTAGTCCGAGCCGCGCGGATGCACAAAGCGAAGCGCCACCGCTTCCGTGTCCGGCCGAAGCGCCGCAACGTCGCCGCTGACCGACACCTGCTCCACCGGCACCACGCAGTCACAACCCTCAGGCAGCATGGCGCCCGTCATGATCTCGATGCAATGCTCGCCGGACTGCAGGGTCGTTGCCGCCTGGCCTGCCGCCTGCGCCTGCTGGATTTTGAACTCTCGCCGCCCGCTGGCGAACTCCGCATAACGAAGCGCAATGCCGTCCATCATTACCCGGTCGAAGGGCGGCTGGTCGCGATCGGCGGCAAGCGGCGTACGCAGCACGCGCCCGTGGGCATCGGCCAGCGGCACGGTTTCGTCGCCCCAGTCGGTGAGGGCATCCGCGATCAGTTGCTCAGCTTGCTGTACCGTAGTCATGCTGCCAAAGCACTCCTGTAAATGTTCCTACGTGGCGTCGTCGGCAATCTGCACGATTGTGCGTCCGGTGATGCCTCCGCGCAGGTAATCGGAGAAGTGGTCGGGCAGCACGTCGAACGGAATCGTTTTTGCGCCGATCATCTCCAGATTGCGTGGCGCAAGGTCGGTCGACAGCCGTTCCCAGACTTTCAGCCGCCGGTCTCTCGGCGTTTCCACCGAGTTGATACCGAGCAGGTTCACACCGCGCAGAATAAACGGCATCACCGTCGTGTTCAGCGTGTGGCCGCCGGCAAGGCCAATGCTCGCGATGCTGCCCCACCAGTCAGTGGTGCGCGTAAGCCAGGTGAGCATCTCGCCACCCACGTTGTCCACCGCGCCGGCCCATAACGCTTTTTCCAGCGGGCGTTTGCCAAAATCAATTTCGTCGCGCAGCAGGATGTCGGTGGCGCCGAGTGCGCGAAGGTAGTCCGCGGACTGGGCCTTGCCGGTAACCGCGGTGACCGAGTAGCCGCGCCCGGCGAGCAAGTCAATCGCGATGCTCCCCACGCCGCCCGTAGCGCCCGTTACCACCACCGGCGCGGCACCCTGGGCAAGGCCGTTGTCTTCCATGCGAGTGACCGCCAGCGCGGCGGTGAAGCCGGCAGTGCCCAGACACATCGCATCCCACGTCGTCATGGTGTCCGGCAAGGGCACCACGGCGCTGGCAGGAACACGAACGAATTCGGAGTACCCGCCGTCCAGTGTCTCGCTCAGACTGCAGCCCGTAACCACCACCGGCGCGACGAGTTCAAACCCGGCGCGCCGGTGGTGGTTACGGGCTGCA
>JBCAXP010000281.1:0-6563 GCA_038533995.1 Pseudomonadota bacterium | reverse complement strand
GTACTTTCCATCCGGACTGCGCATGCGCATCGGCGCGCCGGGCGCAAGGCCGGGCGTGTCGCATTTCGAACCGAAGAAGAACGGCAGCACGTGGCCCGTTCGCGTGAGTTCCGCCCACACCTTGTGGATGGGTGCGTTGATGGTGACCTGGAATACCGCCTTTGGCACCACGTTTGCGCTGTCGCTCATTGTTGCTCCTTCAGGCTGCATCGTAAGCCTCCTTCAACCAGTCTTTGACCTGCTTGTTTACGTCGGACTTTTTCTCGAGCCGCACGCGATGGCTCACCATCGCGTTGAAGCTGCCGGAGGCTTCGAGGCGCCCGTCAGGTTTCACGCCCTTCAGGTTGAGGCCGAGGTCGACCCGGGTGCGGGTCGACGGCTGCACGAGGGCAAACTGCTTGCTGCGCCGGAGACTCACGTAGGCTTTCTTCGGCGAAATTTCCACGTCGCCGCCGAAGCGCTTCACCGCTGCAATCAGCGCGTCGTAGATCGGCCGCAGCTCCGCTTTGGGCCCTGCGTACTGAGCCGCGACCGGATCGTCGGCGGGCGCGTCGCCAGCCTGCGCCCGGTACTGATGCGCGATGAGGTTGGCAAAGCCATGGGTGACGCCGTGCTCGCCCTTGAGTAACTTCAGCATCTCACCGTGCTTCGCAAGACCGGCCTTTCCAAGAATGGCGAACCACTGCTTCATGGTCTTGCCGGTTTTGTCCGGCACGTTGTCCAGCATGGTTTGTGCCTGGGCTTCGGGTGATTTTGCCATGGGTTGTCTCCTGTACTTTCTGGCCTGTTCTTTCTGGCCTGCTTTTCTTGACCGTCTTTTCTGGCCCGTCTTTCGGGGCGCGGCCCGCTACGACGCGTCCTCGAGGCGATACTTGATCGCCGTCAGCTCGCCGGCCCACAGCGCGCTGTACTCACTGCTCCAGCGTTCGTAAATCATCTGGATCGGTACCGCGTTGAAGTAAAGCGCACGCGTGCGCCCGTGCTTCTCGCTGATGATCAGGCCCGCGTTCTCCAGCGTTGTGAGGTGTTTCATTACCGCGATGCGGCTGACGTCGAACTCGCTGCATACGTCGGAAACGCTGCAACCGGGGCAGTTGCGAATGATGTCCAGCATGCGGCGGCGGTGCGTGCTCGCCAGTGCGTGGAAAACGTCGTTCATCGTGTCAGGCTTCATATGTAACCTAAAGGTTACCTATTGAAACAGCATTCGTCAAGCGCGGCACGCAGGCCGCGCGAGATCCAGCTTTCAAAAACAGGAGAAGGGCGCGTCAGCGCCGGAGAATGGCCCACCAGCGGCCGATGTTGAGCAGGCTCATCAACGACGCGGACACGTAGGTTAGCGCTGCCGCCTGGAGTAGCTTGCGAGCGTGGCGCTCGTCGCCGGGAATCAGCAGCTGGTGCTTTTCCATGAGCGGCAGGGCGCGGCCGAAGCTCGCGTCAATCTCTGTCGGCAGCGTGACAAGGTGCACGAGTGCGCCGGAACCCAGTGCCAGCAGGCCGCCGAGCAGCGTCAAACCGCCGACACCCGGCGCCCGGGTGATGGCGACGAGGATGGGCGTCAGCATGAGGAGACCAGCGCCGGCGCGCTCAAGCGGTGCGGTCCAGCGCACAAGGCGGTTGCGAAGCCGATGCGGCGTGTAGCCTTCCGCATCCTGCACTGCATGCCCGACCTCGTGGGCGGCCACTGTTACCGCCGTCAGCGAGTGCCCGGAGAACTTGTCGTCCGTCAGCCGGACAACTTTTTCCACTGGATTGTAGTGATCGCCGGTCTCCGTTGGCTCCACGCGCACAGACTGAAGGTCAAGCAGATCCAGCAGATGGCGCGCAGCCTCGCCGCCACTCATCGGGTAACGATCCGGCGGGTTTGCGTACTTCTTCAGTACGTGGCGCACCCATAGTGCCGGCCCGGCTATTAGACCGACCACGAGCAGGGCGACGAGAATAATGAACGGCATGTATAGAAAAGACAGTGGTTGGTGGCGCGCGGTTCAGTGCCGCGCCCGCGATTGTCGGAGCGCTGCGCGGCTGTTCCACATTATTACCGAGACGCTACGGAACGTAACGCAGCTCGGCATTCTCAAGCACCGCGTGCATCGGCTGCCGTGACAGCACTTCAACCGTGTCGCCACGGCGAATGGGCGCCAGCTGCCTCGGAAACGCGTTCTGCCCGAAGAAGACTCCCCTCAGGCCACCCGCGTTACCGCGCCGCGTTGCCACCAGCGTGCTCATCGGCTCGTTTGACGGCGCAAGGCCAGTGTTCTGGTCAATGGTCGGCATCTTGCAGCGGGCACAGGGTTTAGTGAGTTCGAGCAGCGCCTCGCCAATGCGGAGCTCGTGCATGACGTCTTCCTCGAAGGCCGCTGCCCCGCCAAGCACGATGTTTGGACGGAATCGTTCCATGCCAACCGGCCCGTCGCTGATTCGCTCGTTCAGTGCCTGCAGCGACGCGCTGTTAGCGACGAGCAGCGGCATACCGTCGGCGAAACTCACATGATCGCCGGGCCGCGAGTAGTCCGGATCGGTCGGCCGTTCGAAGCGCTCATCCATCTTCACAAGCCGGCACGAAAAGCCGAGGTAACTGCTGAACCAGTCTGCCGCCTCGTCACCGGCATCGAGCGCCTTGCAATGATCGCCCCAGATTTCCACGGTGCCATCGCGATCGGCCAGCGTGCTTTCGTTAACCTGCAGCGCGCCGGCTTCCGGGGCACGAAACTCAATGCTGCCGTTCGCGGATGGCAGCGCTGCGACCAGCGCGAGCTTGGCGCACTCGGGCTCGCGCTGCGTGATGAACAACCCGCGGCGCTCCGGTGCATCGTGCACAAGCAGCCATCGGCGGTCATGGGCGGGCCCGCGCGGCGTTAGCTCAAGCTGCTCAACCGGCACGGCGGCCGCGGACTTGAGTGGATAGACATAGCAGGCTTCAACGGTGATCGTCATTGGGCACACCTTTTGTTTGGCCTGGCTCTCTCGCACAGGCGCGCTGTTAAGGCCCAGAGCTTGACATAAAGCGAGCTGCCACGCGTTATTGCCGCGCCCTGGCCGCGCCTTGACAAGGAAAATTCGATGAATCCGCCACGGATAAGCGAAACCCGCGTCGTTACTGGGTCTAAGCGCATTGCCGTCACGCGGGCGTCATTTGCCAAAACGCATGCTCTGGCGATATGGTAACCGGGTAAAAAATAAACAGGTGCAGACGAGCACCGGCACGAATAACAAGCAGGCAGGCACGCCCCGAATCACCCCGACACCGGCGGCTGCCACGGATACCTGCGCATCGGCACATTCGCCCCGGCAACCGTTTCGGCGGTCTCTGCGGGGCATGGAGAAAGTCACGATGGACAAATCACGCAAAACTGTTTCCCAGGTCGTCGCGAGGAGCTCTTCGCTGTTTGCGCTCTTCGGCGCACTCGTGGCACTGGCGCTCCCTGCCATCTCAGGGGCGCAGAGCATAATCGCCACGGACTGTTTCGGCGGCTTAAAGAACGTCTTCCAGGACAACGAACCGGTGTGCGCAACCGGCACGACTGGCGGCAGTTTTCTGGGCCCGCCGGCTGCAGCCTGCATCGTCCCTCCCGGAGCCGCGCCCACTAACGGCAACGACGTCACATTCGGTGGCTGCAACGCCATCCCGTTCGGAAACTTTTTTGACGAGTTCCTTTGGTTACCGAACCCCCGGCTTACGGTTGGCACCTACGAGATGGTGCTGCTGAACAACCAGGGCTTCGAGTCGTTCAGGGACACGATCGTCGTCGTCGACAGCGGCGGTGCGGCACCCACGGTGGATGTGCAGGCGATCAAGGACGGTGCCGAGCCAAACATCGGTACCTGGCAAGAGCTTGAGAATTTCGGCAACTACATTGACGATGCGGCGTCAGTAATTTCATTAGCGTACGCCGCGGCGACTGGCGACGTGCTTGGCGCGGCGGTTGCCGCCGGCGGCCTGGTCACCGGTCAGCCCACTGACTACAACGGCGCCGTGCTGAGCATTGGCGGCCAGATCATAGCGTCGCTGTCGAGCCAGCAAAGGCTCTACTACACGACGCTGTTCAACGATCCACCGGATCCCAACTTCACCGATATCTTCCCGCTCGACCTTGGTCTCATCAACGACGGTCTCGCGGGCCAGGCACCGCTCAACCCTGGCATCCCGCTGGAGTACCCGTTCGAGAACCTGTCTAACGACTCGCTCCACCTGGAGACCATCGCACTCGCCAACTCGATGGCCGAGGAGGCCGCGCTGGTGTTCTCGCTTACTCGCACGCTGGAGAAGTACCAGGGCGCCGATGAAGCTGACGATGACGAGTTCATTCTCGTCCAGGCGCGTGCGCTCAAAATGTACGCCGACCAGCTCAGCACGCAGCTGGCAACCACCCGTCAGGGCCTTTTGAATTACCAGGCCGAACTGGTCGCCGACGGCGTCGCCGACGTGGAATACGACGCCGCCGAGATCGCCGCCATTGTCGACCGGCTGACCACGAGCGGGCTGACGCCGGAAGAAGAGCAGGACCTGCGGGACAGCGGCTTTGGCGACGCAGACATCCAGCTCATTTTTGACCGCATCGCAGCGTTGCCGGTACCCACCGGCACGTACACGCGCAATGCCAGCATTGACGCCATCATCGCCAGCAATGACGTCATGAGCGCTAGCGTTCAGGTGCTGAGCGACGAGGCGCAGGACGTTATCGATTTCTTCGAACCGATGGTGACCGAGCAGCACCCCACTGCCGTAGCCGGCGGCCCCTACGCGGATATTGCGGGCGCGACGATCAACTTTGACGGTAGCGGCTCCTCCGACCCGCAGGCCCAGGCGCTGACTTTTGAGTGGGACTTCAACCTGGACGGCGTGTTTGACGATGCGGTTGGCGCCAGCGCAAGCAACAGCTACGCCGCACCGGCTGTCACACAGGTGGGCCTGAAGGTCACCGACACGGACGGCAACGAGAGCATCAGCTACGCCACCGTGACCATCACCGAAGCCAACGCCGCACCGCAGATTACGGCGTTTGCACCGCTTGATCTGTCACCCACAGCAAGCAACCTGAACCCGCTGGACTTCAGCGCCGACGCCACCGACGCCGACATGGACCCGCTGGTCTACGAGTGGGCCGTTGACGGCGCGGTGGTTAGCAACAACCAGGCCTTCACATTCACGCCGGGCGCTGGCGAAACCGGCACGCGCGCCGTGCGGCTGACCGTCAGCGACCTCAACCCGCTCAGCATCGACGCTGTCGAAACGCGCGTTGTGCTGCTGCTGGACGAAGTTCAGGTGCCCGACGTGGTCGGCCTTGAACAGTCGCTGGCCGAAGACGCCATAGTGGCTGCCGACCTCACGGTTGGCATGGTGACCACCATGAACAGCGCCACCGTGCCGGCCGGTGACGTTATCAGCCAGAACCCGGTGGGCGACACCATCGTTCTCGCCGGCAGCGAAGTCGACCTGGTCGTTTCGACCGGGCCGGATGACGTTACCGTGCCTGACGTCACAGGTCTTGCGCAGGCCCTCGCCGAGAGCGACATCCTGGCCGCCGGGCTCAGCGTCGGCGCCGTCACAACCGCGAACAGTGACACGGTGCCCGCGGGCGCCGTCATCAGCCAGGATCCGATCGGCGGCACGCTGGTGCAGCCGGGCACGGCGGTTGATCTCGTGGTGTCCATCGGACCGGCCGACGTGATCGTTCCCGACGTGACAGGCCTGCCGCAGGCCACCGCGGAGTCGAACATCATCGCCGCCAACCTCACCGTCGGCACCGTGACGACCGCCAACAGCGATACCGTGCCGGCAGGAGCCGTGATCAGCCAGGATCCGCAGGGCGGAGCCATGGTGCAGCCGGGAACACCGGTTGACCTGGTGGTTTCCACCGGACCGGCCGACGTGGCCGTGCCCAACGTGGTCGGCCTGCCGCAGGCCGACGCGGAAGAAGATATCGTGGCTGCCAACCTCACCGTCGGCGCAATCACGACCGCCAGCAGCGATACGGTGCCGGCCGGCACAGTAATCAGCCAGGCGCCGGTTTCCGGCAACCTGGTACCGCCGGGCACACCAGTTGACCTTGTCGTCTCGACGGGCCCGGCCGACATCGCCGTACCGGACGTGGTCGGACTGCAGCAGGCCACCGCCGAGGCCGTCATCGTGAAAGCCGGTCTCACCGTGGGCAACATCACGACAGAGGAAAGCGACACGGTGCCAGCCGGCACGGTCGTCGGCCAGGAGCCGGGCGCCGGTAACCTGGTGCAGCCGGGCTCGCCCGTCGACCTGATCGTGTCCGTTGGCCCGGCCGGCTCTCCGCCTGACGCGCCAACGGGACTCAGCGCCCGCACGAAGCAGCTGCTGGTGAACCTGTTCTGGCAGCCGTCAGAAGGTGCAACGAGCTACGTCGTGTTCCGCCGCCTCAACACCGAGACAGAGTTTGTCGAAGTGGGCAGCTCGCAGTTCATCATCTTCTCGAACAAGCTGCTCGACGACACGATGTTTGCTGACTACTACGTGGTGGCACGCAACGAATTCGGTGACAGTGAGCCGTCCGAAACGCTGCGCGTCGCGCCGGTGTTCCGCGACCGGCCAA
>JBCAXP010000280.1:0-6582 GCA_038533995.1 Pseudomonadota bacterium | reverse complement strand
CGCATTCCGGAGCGCTTCTGTCACAACCATCCGGAGCGCATTCATGACCTCGTGGACCGGTGGCACGACAAGGGCTTCTTCCCGCCTTTTCCCCTCGGCACCGACTTTACTGATGAAGAAATCGCGCTCGGCAAGAGCCTGCGCAAGATCAAGGCGATGGCGGACGACCCCAAGACGCTTCTCAAGAGCCTCATTCGCTCGTTCACGCATCACGTCGATGAAGACGAAGCGCAGCGTTACCTCAAGCGCATCGGGCTGGATCACCCTCACACGCCGAAAGAAACCGTGCTACAACACCTGTTGCTGTTGCAACTAGAAGACAACGGCTACCTGCGACCACTCTAGAAGGAGAAACTGATGCAACTCGGCGCATTCTCAGTAAGCCTGGCCGTCAAGGACCTCAAAACGTCCAGGGCCTTCTATGAAAAGTTCGGCTTCACCGAGTTCGGCGGGGATGGTGAGCACTGGCTGATGCTGCGCAATGGCGACACGGTCATTGGCCTGTTCCAGGGCATGTTCGACAAGAACATCCTGACGTTCAATCCCGGTTGGGACAGCAACGCCAACACGCTGGACAGCTACACCGACGTTCGCGAGCTGCAGCGCCAGCTCAAGGAACAGGGTGTGACGCTCACCTCGGAAGCCGACGAGAGCGGCACAGGGCCGGCGAGCTTCACGTGCCTCGACCCGGACGGCAACCCGGTCCTTGTCGACCAGCACGTCTAGCCAGTCACAGGCCTACGGCTCGATTATCGCGAAGTCGCCGCGGGGCTTGTCGAAATAGCGAAAGAAGCGGCCCAGCGTAAGCGGGTTGCCCTCGATGTCGAGTTCGTCCGATGTCGCGAGGTCTTTGATGCCAACCCCGCCGGTGGCGAGCCGCAGAAAAATGTCGTGGGTCAGCGTAAGGGCGACGTCCGCGTCGGCATTCGCCGGCACCGGCCGGTGATGCAACACCGCGTTGTAGAGCTCAAGCAGGTGCGTTTCACCGAGGTCTGAAAAGGCAATTCTCACTGACAGCGTCTCGCCGTCTGCCCGCGGACCATCCAGGCGGGCCGCCATGGCATCGAAGAACCGCGCTACCGGCATCGAGCGCAGCAGGTCCGTCGCACCGGCGAGGTTAAGGCCTTCCGTGGCGGTGCCGTGGCGCAGCTCGTAGGCGCCGGTCAGGTAAGCATCCCGCCAGGGGCCTGACTCAGACTGGTAGCCAAGCTGGTCGTAAGTTCGGGCCAGCAAGGCACGTGCCTGGGCGTTGCCAGGCTCGGCGAACACGAGGTGATTGACGGCCTCCGCCACCCACCGGTAGTCGCCCTCATCGAAGCTCGCCTGCGCCTTTGCAAGCATGGCCTCGGCGCCGCCCATCCACTCGACGTAGCGCGCGGCCGCTTGCTCCTGAGGCAGCGGATTCAAGTGCGCCGGGTTAGCGTCGTACCAGCCGAAGTAGCCCTGGTACACGGCGCGCGCGTTGTGCCTTGGCGTGCCGTAGTAGCCCCGCACCGCAAACGTGTTCTGCAGCACCTCGGGAAACTCGATGGCCTCGGCGATTTCGCCCGGCGTCATCCCCAGGTTGGCCATGCGCAGGCTCTGGTCATGGAGGTACTTGTACGCGTCCCGCTGAAGCGACAGAAAGGTGACCACGTTTTCACTGCCCCACTCCGGCCAGTGATGACTGCCGAAGTACACATCCGAGCGCTCGCCGTACAGGCGAACCGCCTCATCGATGTAATTGCTCCACAGCAGCGCGTCGCGCACTTTTGCACCGCGCAGCGTGTAGACGTTATGCAGGTTGCGCGACACCATCTCAGCGCCGCAAAACGCGCGGTGGTCCGGCAGGTAGAACGTGAACTCGGCCGGCGCCTCTGACCCGGAGACCATCTGGAACTCAAACGGTACGCCGTCGATGACCATCTGCGTGCCCGTGTGTTCGACAACGTCCGTGGGCGGCAGGATTCCGTAAGCCCCGGCAAACGGCGGCTCCTTGCCGAGGCCGGTGCCCACGTGGCCGCGGACGCCGCGTTGCAGGTGACGGCCATACATGTACTCTGCGCGGCGCTGCATGGCGAAGCCCGCCATCACGTTTTCGCTGGAGGCCTCCTCCGTAAACCCCATTGGAGCAATGATGCGCGGGGCTGTGCCGGCATCCACGACGCCGGCAACGCCACCGAAGTGGTCGACGTGGCTGTGCGTGAAAATGATTGCGCTGACCGGCCTGTCGCCGAGGTGCTGGCGGGCGAACTGCAGCGCCGCGGCCGCGGTTTCCTTCACCGTGAGCGGATCGACAACGATCCAGCCTGAAGCCCCGTCGATAAGGGTCATGTTTGCAAGATCAAAACCGCGTAGCTGGTGAATGCCGTCGGAGACCTTGAAGAGGCCATGAATACCGTTGAGCTTTTCCTGCCGCCACAGGCTCGGGTTTACGGTCGGCGGCGCGTCACCAGCTACAAACCCGTAGTCGTCCATGTTCCACACGGCGATGCCGTCATCGCGCCGCGCAACCAGCGGCTGCATTTGCGCAACCAGTCCGCGACGGGCTTTCTCGAAGTCTGCCTGGTCGTCCAGCGGCAGTGCCTCGGCAACGGCCGCGTTGACGGCGACGGTAGTCGCAGTCGCGGGGGTGTGGCCGTCTGCATCGGCGTCGGCATCAAGCGGCACTGCCGGGGCGGACGGTCCGCCGCATCCCGCCAGCAACGCACTGGCAAGAAGGGAAAAGAAAAGTGGCGCGATCACGCCCGACCGTTGACCGCGCGCGTACACGCTAGCCGACTCCGCCGAGCGGCTCGTCAAGCGAGACCGGCGGCGTAGTGAACCATCGGGGACCGTCCTTTGTGATGTACAGGCAGTCTTCGATGCGCACGCCAAACTCGCCGAAGATGTAGATGCCGGGCTCGTTGGAAAGGCACATGCCCGGCGCCAGCGGCGTTTTCTCACCACGCACGAAATTGATCGGCTCGTGCCCCTCCATGCCGATGCCGTGACCCGTGCGATGGCTGAGGCCCGGCGTCTTGTAGTCAGGCCCGTAGCCGACCGACTCGTAGTACGCGCGCACGGCATCGTCCACCTTACCCGCCGGCGTACCGACCGAGGCGGCGTCGAACGCAACCTGCTGTCCCTTGCGCACGGTGTTCCAGACTTCACGCTGGCGTTTGCTGGGTTCGCCGAACACAAAGGTGCGGGAGATATCCGACTGGTAGCCGTGCACCGCGCAGCCACAGTCCATCAAAATCAGACTGCCCTCGGCGATCTCGTAGCTCTGCCCGGTGCCGTGCGGATAGGCGCTGGCCGGACCAAACAGCGCCATCGACCATGGCCGGCTGCCGCCCAGCTCCGTCTGCGCGCTAGTCATGAGCGACTTGACGTCCTCATGGGACATGCCTTTGTCCAGTTGGTCGTAGACATGCCGATACGCATGCCAGGTCACTTCGCTCGCCATCTTCATCAGGGCAATCTCTGCCGGTGTCTTGTACATGCGACAGCCCAGTGTCACTGGCAGCGCAGAATCAACCGCGAACCCGGATGCGGAACGGCGCAACCCGTCCACTACGAAATACCGCACGGTTGCCTCGAGGCCGATGACACCACTGCGAAGTCCGCGGTCGTTCAGAATGCCTTTGACCCGCTCAAACGGGTCTTCGTGCTCGTGCCAGGTGCGCACGTCATCACCAATGGTCATCGACTCGCGCACGCTGGGCTCTTCAAAGAAGGGGGTAACCACGGCGAGATCCCCGGTGCGCGGTATCACCACCGCCACCAGCCGCTCGCTGCGCCACCACCGAATGCCGGTGAAGTACTCCATGGCCGCGCCGGGTTCCAGCAAAACCGCATCAATCGCGTGCTTGCGCATCAACGCCTGTGCCCGGTTGATGCGGGCGACCCGCTCCTTGACGGAAATGGGCACGGCATCATCGACCATTGACGACAGCATCCCGGCACTGCGCTTGTCCATTGCTCCTGACTGACCCGGCAGTACGCTCACTGCCGAACCTGCGGCAACTGCCAGCCCGGCCCGCTTCAAAAACTGCCGCCGTCCACTACTCATTGGCCAAACCTCCTGCGCAGCTCGTCGATTTCCTCTTCGGCAAAGCCCCACTCCTCCAGCACCGTATCGGTGTCGGCGCCGGTGGGGCGGCTGCCGTACTCCACGGTGGAAGCGGTGCGGCTGAAGCGCGGCGCCGGCGCAGGCTGTACGGCGCCGTCCACCGTCACGAAGGTGTTACGTGCGACGTTGTGCGGGTGCTTCGTCGCCTGCAGGAAATCGAGCACCGGGGCGAAACATACGTCTGTGCCCTCAAGGCTTCTGCACCACTGTTTCTGCGTGCGCTTCTTGAAAACGGCGGCAAGTTCGTCGGACAACTCGGGCCACTGGGCGGGATCGTGCTGGTTCCCGAAGCGCTCCTTGTCGAGGCCCAGCTTGTCAATCAGCAGCCCGTAAAACTGCGGCTCTAGCGGCCCGATGGACACGTGCTTGCCGTCCCTGGTTTCGTACACGCCGTAAAAATGCGCGCCGCCGTCCAGCAGGTTAACGCCGCGTTGCGTCTCCCAGCGGCCCATGAGATGCAGGGAGTGGAACACACCCATCAGGAGCGCCGAACCGTCGGTCATCGCTGCGTCGACCACCTGCCCCTCGCCCGTACGCTCCGCATGCAGCAACGCCGCAAGAATGCCCGCGGCAAGGAACATGGCACCGCCGCCGTAATCGCCCACAAGGTTGAGTGGTGGCACCGGGCCACCGCCCTTCTCGCCAATTGCATGGAGCGCGCCGCTCAGTGAAATGAAGTTGATGTCATGGCCTGCCGCCTCGGCCAGCGGTCCGGTCTGGCCCCACCCTGTCATGCGGCCGTAAACCAGGCGCGGGTTCGCCGCCAGGCATTCCTCAGGACCTAGACCGAGCCGCTCCATCACGCCCGGGCGAAACGCCTCGAACAGGACGTCTGCCTTTTTCACCATTCTGAGCAGGACAGACTTTCCGGCAGCAGCTTTGAGATCCAGCGTTACCGACCGCTTGTTGCGCCGGCAGCAATCCGGTATCGGCGTGCTGCTCGTGATCGCGGGCCGTTCAATCTGGATCACCTCGGCGCCCATGTCTGCGAGCAGCATGCCGGCGAACGGCGCGGCCCCAAGGCCCGCTATCTCAATGATCCGAATGCCCTTCAGTGGCCCCATCGAAAAGTCTCCTGCTCGTCTTGAACCTTGCCCGGATGATAGGTTGGACATAACAATTGCGCCAGTGTGGCTTGTGCTTGCGTTGCCCTAGCCTGGGCCGCGCCCGGCGCTCTCCCGACGCATCCCGGTTAACGTAACGGTGAGCGACGTTGTTTGCGCCAGACAGGTCTGAAATAATCAGATGACAAAGCGTTGGCGCAAAACCAAAAAAACACCATCAGGAGTGCCCGCATGAATTACCGCTATTTCAGCGCTGCCGGTTGCGCGGCTGCGCTGGCCGCAGCCACGCCCCTCGTTCTGTGCGGCACCGCACTCGCGGGCGACTTTGTTCCCATTGACGTCACCGTGTCAGACCCGGCGGTGGACCTGCCCGACCCCGAGTTCGACCCCGTTGGCGACCGCATGGTCTGGCAGGACCGCGCTGGCAACCTGTGGATTGCCGACCTTGACCCTGCGAACGGCGATCTCATTCCGACCTCCGGCCGCGGGCAAAAACTCGACGAAAACCTGGCCGGCCTCATCTTCACCGGCAACGGACCCGAATGGGGTTACGGCAACGGCGAAGTCATTATCACGTACACGCTGCAGGTCGGCGAGACCCGTTCTCTGGGCCTTGGCCGGCAAAATGCCCTTGGCGAATGGGAAGCCGGTGTGGTTGGCAACAACGGC
Source organism: Pseudomonadota bacterium (assembly GCA_038533995.1). Classification (GTDB taxonomy): domain Bacteria; phylum Pseudomonadota; class Gammaproteobacteria; order Steroidobacterales; family JBCAXP01; genus JBCAXP01. The sequence continues at coordinate 756 of JBCAXP010000280.1, read as the reverse complement.
AGCCCCGGTGAACGGTGGCGGCCTCTGAGTACCGATCCGGGCACCATTGATACCGCGCTCATTTCCTACATCCGCGAGTTTGAAAGCGGCGATCTCGGCGTCGGCTGGCGCGAAGTGGACAACGCGACGACGGAAGGCGGCGTACTCGGCGCCGGTTCCAACGGCGGGCAGTGGGCGCAGGGCGAACGCGCGTTTGTGAGCCCGCAGAAGGTCAACGACATTTTCCAGTTGTTCTGGGTGGACATCGACACCGAGGAAGTCACGCAGATTACAGACACCGGCGTGAACACGTTGAACGCCATCCCGTGGCTTGCGCCTGAATACGATGAACAGCTGATTTCTGCAGCCATGGACGCGACCACGATTGGCATCTTCCGCCGCATCGACGGTGTGTGGACGCTGATCAACTCGCTCGACATCCCGTCGACGCGCCCATTCATTGGTTCACCGGAACCGTTTGTGCACGACGGCAAGTCGTATGTCACGGTTGTGGCGTCCGAGGAGATCGGGGTCGGACCGCTCGCCTTCTTCCCGACGGGGCCCAGCGAAATCTGGATTGCGGGCATCGACCCGAACGAACCGTTCTATCGCAGAATCGACGACGGCCTGGACGGCCCGTTCCGCACCGAACCCGAGGCCTACGCCACCGATAACGGCACCGTGATCTACTACACGCTGCGCGACATGGCGACGGGCAACGCTGTCCTGCGCCGCGCCGACACGGGCCTTGGTCCGTTTACCAATCCCGACGGCGAT
>JBCAXP010000279.1:0-6584 GCA_038533995.1 Pseudomonadota bacterium | reverse complement strand
GAACGCTTAGCGACAACGACATTCACTTCAAGGATCTGCAGACGAGTCAGGATTCGCTGCAGGAGATTTTTGTCAGCCTGGTGGGAGCGCGCTCATGAACCTGTACGGCATCAGCGCAATCTACCGCTTCGAGATGGCGCGCACGCGGCGCACGTTGATGCAGAGCATCGGCGGGCCGGTGATGTCCACGGCGCTGTACTTCGTTGTGTTTGGTTCCGCGATTGGCGGCAGGATGGGCGAGATCGGTGGGGTCAGCTACGGCGCGTTCATCATCCCTGGCCTCATCATGCTGTCGCTCCTGTCGGAGAGCATCTCGAATGCGTCGTTCGGCATCTACATGCCGCGCTTTTCCGGCACCATCTACGAGGTACTCTCGGCACCGCTGTCATGGATTGAACTGGTCACAGGCTACGTCGGCGCGGCGGCCACCAAGTCGGTGATCTTAGGGCTCATCATCCTGGTAACCGCGCGGCTTTTCGTGCCTTATGAGATCCAACACCCCTTCTGGATGTTCGGTTTTCTCGTACTTACCTCGATTACTTTCAGCCTTTTTGGGTTTATTATCGGCGTGTGGGCCGACGGCTTCGAGAAGCTGCAGATCATCCCGATGATGGTGGTAACACCGCTGACGTTCCTCGGCGGCAGCTTCTACGCCATCGACATGCTGCCGCCGCTGTGGCAGAAGATTACCCTGTTCAACCCGGTGGTGTACCTCATCAGCGGCTTTCGGTGGAGCTTCTACGGCATCTCCGACGTGACCGTGGGCGTCAGCGTCGGCATGACGCTGGTGTTTTTGCTGGCCTGCATGGCCGTGGTGGCCTGGATATTCAAGACAGGCTATCGGCTGAAGACCTGAGTGCTCGTCGGATAATTTACGGAAAAATAAGGAGTTAACTATTGAGTCGCGCAAAGTTTGGCGCCCGTTGCATCCAAACTGGCTACACGGAGCATCTCTTGGGTAACGTTACCTTACCCAGTTGGAGAATCGCATAATGGGCAACAACGAAGACTTCTGGATTCCTATCGTCTTGTTTCTCTCGATCGCCGTGGTATCCGGGCTCGTCGTGTATTTTCGCTTTCGGATGCGGCGCGAGTTCCAGCAGACGATAAGGATTGCGTTCGACAAGGGCCAGGAGTTGACGCCGGATCTTCTCCAGAACCTCGGCGGTGAGCCCAAGCCCGGCAACGGCGACCTTCGCAAGGGCTTCATTTACGTCGCGATCGGCGTCGGTCTCGGTGTTTTTGGCATCATCCTCGGCGAAAAGGACGCGGTACGGCCGATGCTCGCCACCGGCTCCTTGCCGCTGCTGGTCGGCTTCGCCTACCTGGCGCTGTGGCGGTTCGGCGGCAAACAGACCTGAACACCCCGGCTGCTCAGGACGCTACTGCCCCCGGTGCGTCCAACGAGGAGCTGATTTCCCGGGCGCTCATTCTCAAAGACGCGCAGGCTTTCGACCAGCTTGTGCTTCGCAACCAGTCGCGCGTGCGAAGCTGGCTGCGCCACCTGGCTAAAGGTGACGCGGCATTGGCCGACGACCTCGCCCAGGAGACCTTCTTGCGTGCCTGGCGCAAACTCGGTACGTTCAAGGCCTCGGGCAGCTTCGAGGCATGGCTTCTGACCATCGCGCGCAACGAATTCCTGCAGCACGTGCGCAAGAGCGGTCGCGAGGCCAATCGTATCGATGAGCTTCGCCAAACGGTTGAGACCGACCGCGAGGCGGATGCCAATGTGGCCTCGTCCGGTGTCGAGCAGCACGACATGGGCCGGGTGCTGCGCATGCTGAAGCCCGAGGAGCGCGACCTGATGATCCTGGTTTATGGCATCGGGCTCACACACAGCGAGGCCAGTGACGTGTCCGGAATGCCCGTGGGAACCGTCAAATCTCACATCCGGCGCGGCGCGGCACGGGTCCGCGAGCAAGCGAGCCACGAGGAGCAATGCGGTGACAAGCAGCTTCGATCACAATAGCGACGGCGAACTGCGGGAGCTGTTCGGCACCGTCACACCGCCCGTATCAGACGACGGTTTCAGCCGCCGCGTGGTGCAGGAGGTGCAGAGCTCGCTGTGGAAACGGCGCGTGGTGCTGTCGGTGGCTGCCTTTGCGGGGCTGGCGCTGGCTGCCCCAGCCGTCACGGAACTGCTGCTTTACGTCAGCGCACAGTTCCAGCAGCTCACGAACATGGCGATGGGGCTGCTGCAAGGGTAGGCCGGCAGGCTTCACACCGGGCAGCCTGCGGCTCCCCGATTCCACCGAATCCTTCTCTCAACACGTGCGCCGCGGCCGCGGGGCGCGGTTGTTGGTGTGCCGGGTGTGTGATGCAATAGCGGCCGATTCGGAATCGAGACTCCAGATGGACAAAAACATAATGGATCAGCAACGCACGTTGCCGGAGCTGTTCTTTTATTTTGGGAAAATCCTTGGGCCGGAGCACGGTTTCTACACGCTGGCCATTATCTACGGCGTCGGCATCGGCGTTTTGTCGCTGGTCACGCCGATATCCGTGCAGATGCTCGTTAACTCGGTCATCAATACCGGCCTGACCGCGCCGCTCGTGGTGCTGTCACTGACGCTTTTTGGTCTGCTGCTGCTCGCGGGGCTCCTCAACGCGCTGCGCCTGCACCTCGTGGACGTATTCGGCCGCCGCTTCTACGCACGCATGGTGTCGGAAATTTCCCTCCGGTCCATCTACGCCCTTAATCCGTTTTTCGACGATAACAGTAATGGTGCGCTGTTCAATCGCTACTTCGACATCGTTGTCGTCATGAAGCGCATTCCGTACCTGCTGGTTGGCGGTTTTTCGATCCTGCTGCAGGCCGCCGTGGGTTTCTCCCTGGTGTCGCTCTATCACCCGTGGTTTCTGTTTTTCAACCTCGTTGTGATCGCGTTGATCTGGATTATCTGGATCGTGTGGGGCAGGCGCGCCATCAAAAGCGCAATGACCCTGTCGCACAAGAAGCATGAAGCCGCTGCGTGGCTCGAGGGCATGGCGGCGTCGAACGGGTTTTTCAAGACGCGGCGGCACATCGACGAGGCACTCAAGCGCACTGACGAAGTCACCGCCGAGTACATGAAGCAGCACAAGATTCACTTTCGCCATTACTTCTCGCAGGCCGTCAGCTTCCTGGTGCTGTATGCGCTGGCCGGGTCTGCGCTGCTGGGGCTCGGCGGGTGGCTGGTGATCCGCGGTGAACTGACGGTTGGGCAGCTGGTGGCGGCGGAGCTCGTGCTGATGGCCGTGTTCTTTGGCGTGTCTCAGCTTGGCACTTACATGTCGTACTTCTACGACCTGTGTGCGGCGGTGGAAGAGCTGTCGCTCTTCTATGATATCGAGCAGGAGGATGCCGACGGTGAGGACGAGCACCTCGCCGGTTCCGAGGTCGAACTGGTCCACACCAAGGGCGTCGCGCGCGGCGTCGAAGCGGTGTTTCATCTGAATATTCCGGCTGGAACAATGGCCATGGCGAAGGCTCCCAGCCATGCCGTGCAGCGCCTTTTCAGCAACATGATGAAGCGCCACGACTCACCGAGCGGCGGCTACATCACGGTGGGCGGAGTCGACATCAACTCTATCAAGGCACACTCGCTGCGCCATGAAGTGATGGTGCTGGACCGGCCCAACCTCACCGAAATGACGATTCGCAAGTTCCTGCAGCTCAGTGGCGATAACGTCACGTCGGCAGAGTTGCTGGCTGCGCTGCGCGCGGTGGGACTGTACAGCACGGTGGCGCACCTGGAGTCGGGTGTTGACACTCGCCTCGCCGCGACCGGGTGGCCGCTGTCGCTCGGCGAGATGATGCAGCTCAAGCTCGCCGCGGCGCTGATTGCCAAACCGTGCGTTCTCGTGTTGAGCCAGCTCTACGACATGTTGCCGGAGCAGCTGGTGTTGCACACCATCCGACTGCTGCAGGAACAAAAGAAGGCCACGGTGATCTACTTTTCCAACCGCGAGCCCAGCAACGAGTATGGTGCCTTCATTTACATGGGACGCAGTCAGCAACGGTTATTCGATGATCCGGAAGCTTTCACCGCGCACTACCAGCAACGCGTTGCTGCCCGCGCCGCGAAGCATCCCGAAGACGCGCCGATGTTTGGTACCGGCGCCAGCGAGGTAGCCGCGGATGCCTGATACGCAGCATCATGCAAGCTACTTCACCACGCTCAACAGCATTAGACTACCGAGCGTAACCAAAGCTATTGCCTGGATGTTGTTCGTAGCAACAATTGGGCTATCCGTTTTCATGGTGACCGTGCCGTGGGTACAAACGACTAACGGCATGGGCCGCATCACCGCGCTGAACCCCAACGACCGCCAGCAGGAAATCAACGCGCTCGTCTCCGGCCGCATTGAGCAGTGGTATGTTCAGGACGGCATGCACGTGAACGTCGGCGATCCCATCGTGAAGATCGTCGACAACGATCCGCAGCTGCTCGATCGCCTGCGCGCTGAACGTGCACAGGTCGAGGCCAAGCTCGAAGCGGCGCAACAGGCCCAGCGAACGGCCGAGATCGACCAGCGGCGCACGCGCGAACTCTTCGAACAGGGGCTGGAGTCGAGGCGCAACGCCGAGCAGGCAAAAATTCGCGTGGACACGCTGCGCTCAAGCGTCGCCGAAGCGGCCGCCGAGCTGAGCCGGGTCGACATCAACATCTCGCGCCTGTCGGTGCAGACCGTGCGGGCGCCGCGCAACGGCGTCATCCTGTCGGTAAACGCCGGCGATGCCGCCACCTTCGTGTCAGCCGGCGAGCCCGTTGCAACGTTTGTCCCCGACAACGTGCAGCGCGCCATCGAGATGTACGTCAACGGCCGCGACGTGGCACTGGTGAAGCCCGGCCGCAAAGCGCGCATCCAGTTCGAAGGCTGGCCGGCGGTGCAGTTCAGCGGCTGGCCGTCGGTCGCCATTGGCACGTTCGGCGCGCTGGTGACTGCCGTGGATGCCTCGGCGCAAACCAACGGGCTGTTTCGTGTGCTGCTGGTGGAAGATCCCGACGACCCGCACCCCTGGCCAGACGACAACTTCGTGCGCTTCGGCTCCAAGATTCGCGGCTGGATTCTGCTCGAAGAGGTCACCGTAGGCTACGAGATCTGGCGCCAGCTCAACAATTTCCCCCCTGACTTTCCGGTCGATGGCGCACCGGCGCAGTAGCATGAGGAGGGCCCTGAGGGTCTGCATGGTGTGGGGCGGGCTTCTGGTGCTGCCTGCAGTTGCGCAGGAACCAGTGTCCGAAACGCCCGGAGCACCGGGCGTCGCGGCGCCGCCACTCACACTGGAAGAAGTGCTGGCGTCAACGCAGGAGCAGTTTCCTTCCATTTTGCAGGCGCTGGCGAAACGCCGCGTCGCGGAGGGCGAGTCACTCGCGGCGCTTGGCAACTTCGATCTCGTAATCTCTGCGGAAGGCACGAGTCGGATGAGCGGCTTCTGGGACGGCGATGTGGCAATGGGTAAGGTCACCCAGCCGTTCCGTTCGTTTGGCGGCAGCGTGTTCGGGCAGTACCAGCTTTCGAACGGTGAGTTCCCGATTTACGAGGATCAGAATTTCACCAACACTGGCGGCACCGCCAAGGCTGGCGTTGTGCTGTCGCTGCTGCGCGACCGCGACATCGACGCGCGGCGCTTCGCGGAAAAAGACGCGGTGTATGCTCTGCGCGAGGCGGATATCGACGTGCTGCTGACCCGCGTCGCGGTACAGCAGCAGGCGGCTATTGCCTACTGGAACTGGGTCGCCGCGGGCCAGCAAATGGTGGTCTACACGGAACTGTTGAAGATTGCCCGGGATCGCGACTCCGGCTTGATCCGGCAGGTGGCGTCAGGCGCGACGGCGGCAATCTTTCTGACGGAGAACCAGCAGAACATTACGCGCCGGCGCGGCTTTCTCACAGGCGCCGAGCGCGACTATGAGCTGGCGGTCAACCGCCTGGCCTTTTACTTTCGCGATTCGGAGGGCGAGTCAAAGATTCCCGACAAAGCGCGCCTTCCCGAGAAGCTGAGGCCGGTGTCACCAACCGATGCGGCCAAGCTGCGCACTCTGACTTCGCTGCCCGCCACCATTGCCGGCCGCCCCGAAGTACTGCGTCTGCAGAACACCATTCAGCGGGCCATGCAGCGCCTGCAGCTTCGTGAAAATACGCTAAAGCCGCGGCTGGATCTCAGTCTCGAAGTGGCGGAGGGTTTTGGTTCAATCGCCGAGGGTGGGGCGTCGCGCGACAGCACTGACACCGTGGTCAGCCTCAACTTCTCCGTACCACTGCAGCGGCGCGAAGCGACCGCCCGCGTGGAGCAGGAGAAGGCGCGCGTGGATGCGCTGCAGTTTGAACAGCGCCAGCTCGAAGACCAGATTGATCTTGAGCTGAAGTCGATCCTGCTGAATCTTCGCTACGCGGAGCAGCTTGCGGAACTGGCGGAGCTTGAGGTGGAGCAGTCTGCCAAGCTGGAAGAAGCGGAGCTTACCCGCTTCAAGAGCGGCGCCAGTGACTTTTTTCTTGTGAACCTGCGCGAGGTGGCCGTCGCCAACGCTCGCATCAAGGCCGTTGCCGCGGCGCTCGCCACTCGAAGGGCGCAGGTTAACTTTGACGCCGCGACCATT
>JBCAXP010000278.1:0-6644 GCA_038533995.1 Pseudomonadota bacterium | reverse complement strand
AGCCTATTGTGGCGTCGAAGCCGTTCTCTTGGATACGAGAACTGGATTGGTACCGTTCACGTCCGTAGCGCTAGAGTCCTTTGAAGCGATAGAGAGCGAGGCCGATACTAATTTTCGGGAGACAGTGCTTAAGGCGCAACTGAGCGCTACTGAAGATGCGCTTGCATCGGTGGTCGGTGAAATAGTTCGGTTTCTCGCTGATAACTGAGGAGCTTAGACGTTAGGCGCTTAGTGCGGCCATGCCAGGATTTCGAGCCCGAATTTAAGGAGAAGAAATTGCAGCCGTTTCGACGGCTAATCTCAATGTCCTTCGCGTCAGCGTTAGTTGATCGAGGAACTCTATCCGGATTCGGACGGACTCGAAGAGGCGCCGCTCTACATTCAGATCGATTCAGAGGAAATTACCGTTTTTGGAGGACCCCCCCACTGTCATTTCGAAAATTTCGAAGGCGACCCGGAAGAAGCGCACATCGAACAAGCCCTGGGGTTTATTCGCGGCGTGCTTTCGGAGAAGATAGTGCTCTGGTCATGCCTCGGTGCCGCCGGAGCTCATAGCGTGGATCGTAATCCGCGGTTCAGGTTGCCGTGGCTTCAACGTAGATACTTGTGGTCCGGACCAGTAGCGAAGTAGCGTCGCCTTACAGTTCGATGCAGCTGAATGCGGTCGTGATGTGGCAAAAATCCGGTAGTCTATAACCTTGCCCTTTACACTTTCACACGCCGCCGCCGCCCTACCGCTCAGGTCCCTTCTTGGGCGATACGCTTCCATGTCCGGACTTATCATCGGCAGCTTTTCACCAGACCTGCCGTACTTCATGAACATTGGCATCGGGGCAAAGCGCACTCATTCGGTCTTTGGAGCGCTGACCTACTCGCTGATCATCGGGTTTGTCGCTTACCTCGTTTTCCACTTCCTCGTTCGCCCGGCTTTTCTGCCTGCACTACCGGCCCCACTACGTGAGCGAATCCCGAGAACGGCGCTGAAGGCAGGCTTGCCACAAGTACCGATTGCAGCAGTTATACTGTCACTCGCTCTTGGGGCGTTAACCCATGTTGCATGGGATTCATTCACTCACGCTCGGGCCGTTGACCTGTGGGAGCCCATGTTTGCTATCCCGGTACTCGTGGTCGGTGGCCATGAGTTTTTTCTGTACAAAGTCTTACAGTACGCCAGCGGTGTTATTGGCCTCCTGATCATCGCTGCCTATCTCAAGTATTGGCTGGCAACCACGCCACGGCGAGAAGATGCAGTGGACGGATACTCCCTGCGAGTACAACTTGGCATTGCGTTGTGCCTGCTGCTGATCCCGGCTTTCTTCGGCGTGCTCACAGCAGCCGAAACAGCCGGTGGGCATGGCGTAGCGTGGCTAGTTAGTTTTCTTCCGGCAACGGCGTTTGCTGCCGGCGCCGCGTTCGTACCTGGCGTCGTGGCCATCAGCGGCATCCTGCTGCTCATCCGAGCCAGTTGATATGGCCAGGCACGTAGCAATCGCAGCTGGGCGCCAGGCGCCATAGGCATTCGTGGGGGGGACTTTGATTACCGCGTATCAACTCTCGATTCTCGCAGCAGGAATCTTCTTCCTTAATGCCTTGCTGACAGGCGTCTGGAAGTACGTCGAGATTGCAGCAAGCGAGGGCGCCCGAGCCCATCCCTACGTCGATATCGCCCACCGCTCATCACTGATGTACAGCTTCGCTGCCCTGTTGATCGCGACGTTCGTGGAAATCAGCCAACTGCCGGATAATGTCGAGTTCGTGGCCACGCTACTGCCGCTGGCCTACTTCGCGATGGCGATTATTGGCTACATGACACACGGCTTCCTCAAGAAGACTGAGAACCAGTTCTTTCACGCTCGACCTGTGGTTGGCTGGTTCATGTGGTCGCTGATCGTTGCTGAGATCGGCGGGTTTGTGGTGCTGCTGTACGGCGTCGTTACGGCGATGTTCTAGCCGTTGGTCGAATCGTTACCGACGGCGACTCCAACTAGGGTCACACTTCGGTAGCCTCCCTGATTTGGGTGCTTGGGAATGCGGTACGCGATAGTCGGTAATTCAGGCTCGGGAAAATCCACGCTTGCCCGCAAGCTCGGCGCCAATGCGGGCATAGAGCCTGTCGACCTCGACGAAATCTACTGGGAACCTGAGAAGCCTGGAGTGCGCCGCGACCTGGCCGAGGCGAGCGCCGATCTGCTGAGCAAGCTCGAGGGACAGGAATGCTGGATTGTAGAAGGCTGCTACGAAGAGCTTATCGAAGTGGTGCTGCCGCTAGAGCCAAAGCTCATCTGGCTTGAACCGGGTGAGGCAGTCTGTCTTGAGCACTGCCGGAATCGCCCATGGGAGCCGCACAAGTATTCGAGCCGGGAGGCGCAAGACAGAAACCTCGAGATGTTACTGAGGTGGGTGTCTGACTACTACCGGAGAACCGGGCCGATGTCGTATCAGGTTCATAAACAGCTTTACGCCAACTACGATGGAGAGAAGGAATGCATCGGTCTTGCTGGAGATGCCGGTGATGGCCGAGATTAGGCCAGACCCTTGCCCGGCTCACCAAGTGCTGCGCGACCTCGAAGAGCAGCTACACTGCCCAAAGGTGCGGAAAAATCCGGATCGCGTCGCTGAATTGCTCCATCCCGATTTCTTCGAGATCGGCCGCTCTGGCAAACACTTCGACAGGCAGTCAATCGTTGGGGCACTGCGAGCAGAGAAATCAACGGGCGAAATTTGTAGCGCCGACTATGAAGCGCAGGAAGTCGCCCCTGGCATGGTCCTGCTAATGTATCGGTCCTGGGTTGAAACGGAGCAAGGCGACAAGGACCGCGAGGCGCTCCGAACATCGCTGTGGGTCAGGACAGAAGCGGGTTGGCTCCTGAGATTTCACCAAGGCACCCCGACAGTCTAGCGCCGAATCAGGGCGAGCAAATCGGCCGCATGGGCTGGAGCGCCAGGCCGATACCGCCAGGCTCGTGCACTTCCGCATCAGCGTAGAGAATGCCGCCGACGCCGTTCGGCAGCAGCACTACGAAGTTTCCGCCGTAACCCCACATGTACGGTACGCGCACTTCGCAGTCTGCGTCGCTGAGCGTGAATGACCAGAACGAGTCGCGATAGCGCACCGGTTGTCGCGCGCCGGCGGCCATCGTGGTGCTCGTTGCGGTGCCGTATCCCTGGCTGCCATCGCGGTACAGAGCTGCCCGCGTGCGGTCCCGGTGCAGGAGCTGTTCCCCGTTCCACTCGCCGTCGTTGTGCAGCAGCTGCATGATGCGGGCGGTGTCGTAGGCGTTGAGGAAAAGACCGAAGCCGTAGATGGGCAGTGCGTCGTCGCCCAGCGTCTTGATGGTTGGCATCACCGGGATGCCGATGGGGGCATAGACCTCGTCGAGCATCATCTGCCACACGTCGGCCTGCGGACCGTTCATCGCCTTGTAAAAGCGGTCCATGGCTTCGCCGAGGATAAACGTGTGTGCCGTGTTGTAGCGCACGATCTCGCCGGGCCCCCACGGGTAATCGCCGTATAGCAACGCCCGCTGCAGCTTGCCGTTCCGGTCGAAGGTATTCCAGGTGCTTGCCCACGTTGCGCTGGACTCGTCATTTTCGTCTGCAAACGTATTGCCAATTGCCGGGTCCGGGTCGCGGTCGCCAATGCCGGCGACCATACTCAGCAGGTGGCCAAACGTGACGCCGTTCCAGCCGCTGTGCGAGACCACGCGGATCTCGACGTAGTCAGTCACAAAGAGGTCAAAGACCTCCTCACCGTACAGCTGCGCCAGGCGCAGCATGGTCAGGGCGGCGGCGGACGACTTCGTGACCGAGAAGACGCCATGGCGCATGTCGAGCGGGAAAGGGTAGTCGCCCCGCCGCGTTGTCGACTCACGGTAGTACAGCACGTCGTCAACCAGCACCGCCGCGAGGCTTGCATCGCGCAGGGGGACGTTGCGGTCTAACTGTCCCAGCTGCGAGGTATCCGCGTTGTCCGAAAGCTGCGACCAGGGCCGTGTCTCGACGCGCTGCGCCAGCTCATCACGAAACGCCGCGGCTGTTGCTGCTGCGCTATCGATGGTCTCAGGCTCGTAACTGGCGGGCAGGCGCGCCCACATGTCGATCTTGTTCCACGGCGTTGTCTCCTGCATCACCTGCACGTGAAAGTCCGTGATCGTGGCGTCGTCAAACAGGAATGTGGCGACGCCGTTGTGCGCCTCGTTCCATTGATTTGTGACAAGCGTAAACGGGAAGGCGGCACGCGACATACCCTGGTCGCCGGGTTCGGACCACACCCTCCCGGGCGAGAGCACCACGTTCCAGCGGCCACCGTCACCGCCCTGGATGACGTCCCGGTTCAGCGGCAGCAGGTAATCGTCCACGGTGATCCACTGCACCGAGAAGCCGGGGAGCTGCGTGCGTCCGTCGGCATCGGCCGGTGTCGTATTCACACTGGCTGGGGATACGTGAATGGTGCCTTCAAGCGCGTGTGCTGCGTCCCCGGCGGCCGCGGTCGGCAGAAAGTGCCGGTTGTCGACGAGCTTGAGCGCGCCGGTGCTGGTCACGGCGTCGTAGCACAGCTCGCCGCGCTCGGGGCAGGTCGCGCCCTGCGCGGCAGGCTCAGCGGTGCTGCCACCGCCGCCCCCCGACCCGCCGCAGCCTACAAGCAAGGCGAGTATTGCCGCGGCCAGCGCCGCCCGGCACGACATACGGGCAGTCTCGTACTTCATGGCCCCAGTTTAGCGGAAAACTGTAGCGGAAAGCAGGAGGGGCGGGATCAGGCCTGGAGCATGTCCAGCAGTTGCAGGCGAACCGTTGGTGTGCGGCGGCCGGAGAGCAGCATGCCGAGGCGCGCTGTGAGCGGGGTCGCGCCGGCGATCGCGTCAGCCAGTTGGCGAGTCAATGCGATCCACTCGCCAAACTGCTCGCGCGCGAGGGTGGAGCGGGCGGCTTCAATGGCGACAGCGCAGGTGGCCAGAAACTCGTCGGGTTTCTCTTTCGGAAGGTTCGCCACCTGCTTCACGGCAACCTGCAGGCCATCGTCGGCGAGATGGCCGATTACGCAGTCCATGCGCCGCAGGCTGTGACGCCGCAGGTAACCGACAAACGCACTCACCTGGCGGCGGTGCAGGCGGCCACGTTGGTCAGTGTAGAAACACTGCAGCACAAGATATGGCAGGCGAATCATCGCCTGCCATTTCCTGTAGCTTATGTCATTCACGCAGCCTTGGCGCGCGCGACGTTGCCAGTCACGGTGATGGCGTTACCGTCGCTGCCGCGCTTCTGCAAGGCCGCGAACTGCTGCGTGAGAAACGCGCACATCTCGTTGATGGCCTGGCTGACATCGCCATGCATCGAATCGTTGTAGTCGCTCGCCGCCATCTCGACCGTTACGCGAACGTTCCCGTCGAAGTCGGGCGCCTTGACCACTTCCATTACATAGCCGCGAATTACGTGCTGCAGGTTTCGCATCAGAACGTCGAGGTCTTTTGCAACGGCCGCAATCTGCAGTTCACGGCCACCGGCGGTGTTTGCCAGCGTGGCTTTGTGCTCAAGCAGTGCCGCTTCTTCCTCTTCACGTTTTGCCGCTGACTTTCGGGCGCTTTCGGCGACCAGGTCCATGCCGCCAACCGTGCCTACGACGCGGCCGTTGCGCACAATCCAGATAGTCGGCGCGATGGGCGCCTGCTCGGGATTGAAGAAGCGCGACAGCGCGAAGTGGGCGAACAGGATACCCGCGAGCTGCTCGGGATCGTCATTGTTAAACTCTTCGTTCAGCAACTTCGTGACGTACAACTCGCCTCGGGCGGGTGCAATGGCCATCAGCATGGCGCTGTCCATGCGCTCATGCGCTGCTCTCATGGTCTTCTCCGACAGCAACGCTTCGGCCGCGAAGTAGTCGCCGTTTAATACGAGGCCGTGCACTTCGGCAACGGAGTCGTGGCCAGGATCGAACCGCAGTTCCTCCCAATGGACAGCGCCTGCGAGGCGATCTTCCAGGTTGCGCATCGCTGCGGTGTGTACCTGTTCCAGCGTGCAGCTGTCGCCGATGCGGCTGGACTCCAGGAACGCCACCGTCTCCGGCCGGTCGAACGCGTAGCTGACGACCGGCTCGTTAGGTACAACCTGCCCGTTGAGGTACACGCTTTGCATGGCAACGGCGTCTTTTGCCGACTCGGCCCACTCGGCGGGCTTGAAGGCCGGGAACAGGTTGCCAGCGGTGAGCGGGTCCTCATCGTCCGACGGTGCGGGTGTCGCCTGTGCGGAGCCCGCGTTGCCATCGCCGGTCAGCCCAAGCACGTGTGCGATGACTGCCAGGGCAGCCTTCTCGTCTTTGTCGATCTTGCTGCCAAAGAGGCCAAGGAAACCGCCCGATGCCTCGGCGACCGCCTTGCCGAGCATCAGCAACGCGACCTTGTAAGCACTGGCCGCATCGGCGGGGAATCGCGTATTGAGAAGCTCCGCAATTGCCGTGAGCTCGCTGACCGGGTCGGTCATGCGCGACTGTGCATCGACAATGAGTTCCTGGAGCGAGCATCCGCTCTGCTGCATGGCCGCGGTCAGTATCGCGAAATCCGGATTTCCCAGGGTTTTGGCAAATGCCTTGAGCTCCTTCTTGTCGATGTTGCCGTCCGCGGCAGCCACAATCAGGAAAACAACGACCGGTG
>JBCAXP010000277.1:0-6673 GCA_038533995.1 Pseudomonadota bacterium | reverse complement strand
GCCGCGCCCAGTGACGATACATCGGTTGCGTTGCTGGACAAAACGTTTCTTCCGGTCGTTGCGCGCCTGAACTACTCAAGCCGACCGCTGGATGAGCAGCAGCTGGCAATCGGCGAGCTCGTCGGCATCGCCGAGAGTTACATGGGCATCTGGGGTTCTGAATTGCTGATGCCAGATGCTGATGTCATCGAATGGCTGCGCGGCCAGAACCCCGAATTCGAGGTGCTTGTCTACCTCAATAGCTCTCACACGGTGAGCAACGAAGTCGACACCGCCCAGGCTGAGTCAAACCGTATAGACCTGATCAATCTTTACCATGAGGCATATCTTGCAGATCCCGTTTCCGCCACTGACACGCAGCTGAGACTGAGAGCGGCCGATGATGAACGGGGGTTTGGGCTGGTTGCATCAACCACGCCAGGCGAGTTCAGCACCAGTGCAAACGACTATGTGACCTACGTTCGTGTGGGCGATGAACTGATGCGCATCGAAGCGGTTAGCGCCAACGGCGAGACGGTGACGGTTTCCCGTGGCTTCCAGGGTACCCCGGCAGTGCCCCACGCGAGCGATGCGATTGTGCTCGCGCCGGTCTACACCGGACCGGGCTTCAATCAGCAAACAACGGGTAGCATTCCTGGCAACGCGCAGGGCGTACTGCCGGCGTACTCGCTGCAAGTCGGCACGCCCGCTGGCGGGTTGTTTTTTGCTCGCAAAGTGGCCGATCTGCTGGCCACCGGCGCTGATGGCGCCTGGCTCGACATCTGTTCGCCGAAGTTTTTCAATCAGCTGACCGCGGTAGGGAAGCACGTCACGCCGTGGAACCTGGAGAGTGGGCACGAGTTTTCCTACGATGAGCGCCGCCTTCACCAGGACCGCAAACTCAATAGCATTCAGCAGTTCGTGCTTTCGTCCACCGGGCAATGGCCAGTTCTGCTCGCGAACAACAACGCCAACGGCAAGTACTTCGAGGAAGGCGGACGCGGAATGGACTTTGTTCTGCCGACGCCGGCTAAACCCCTCCCCGTAGAAGGGGTGGTGCTGGAAGCCGCGTTCTCCGAAGCCCCGCTTGGCGACTACTTCAACGAGGCGAGGTGGCTGCGAAACCTGAGCACAATCACGCACGGCGGGCAGAACGGCCTGCCGGTGTGGCCATGGATTAAATCGGCCTACAGCGACTACCGCGTCGACTCGCCAGAGACAGAAGACTTCGAGTACTTCGATTACGCCAGCGCGCTGCTTGGCTGGGAACTTGGTAGCGGTGCTGCCATTTCGTTGCCGCTTTTCGCCGAGGCACAGCCAACGCGACGGCTGAATCTGTCGCAGTGGTTGTTTTTTGACCTGGGTGAGCCGGTTGACCGGGTGCCATTCGATGCCATTGAAGCGCTGCGAGTCGAGGGGACTCGCTCCTACCTGCGCCGCTGGAGCAAGGGTGTTGTTGTGGTGAACCCTACTGACGAGGATGACGCGTCTGTAGCGTTGCCGGGCCAGTACCTCGTGCCAGGCACGCGGCAAAAAGTGGCCAGCATTGCGCTACCAGCTTACTCAGCTTCGATCCTGCTGCTTGAACTGCCAGAGACTGAAGCGCAGTAAGCCAGCCGGTGCCATCGTCGCCCTACTTTTTTCTTTCGCGAGGGTCGAGCAGGCAAAGGGGGTTGGAGAAGACCTTCGCCGTACTGTCCACCGTGTAGACCTCGACACGGAAGCAGCCAGGCCCCTCCACCGTGTGGTTGACTTGCCGGGAGCCGGCGAAGGACTCAACCGGGATGCCGTCACGCACGATAGTCACCTGATCATCCGGCTCGAGCCCGTCAATTGTGATAGTGGCATCGGGGTCGTAAACGCGCTGCCCCATGTGGCCGGTGTCTGAGACAATATCCAGTGTTCCGTCGAACAGCGTAATGTCACCGAAGAAGACGCGTCCGCTGCGAAGACCCTTGAGCATGTCCGGCTTGCTGGTTGATTCGGCCCAGATCCAGCTGACGAAGTTGTTGACCGGGTTGACGCCAGGCCCCCAGTGGTGGATGTCTGCTACGCCGGTGCCTATCAGGTGAATCCCTCTTTTAGCCAGCTCGTCCCATACCCAGAAAAAGTCCGCGAGTTCACCGCTGCCCCGCGAGCGATAGCCGACTTCAAGGATGTCGACATTGTAAGCGTTGTTTTCGACGAGACGATCCAGAATCTCCTGCCGATTCATCTGATCGGCATTTGCGCCAGGCCCAAAGGGATGGTTCAGAGAAACCAGCCCCTTGTTCGCGTGCACAGCGGTGACGAGGTTGCCAATGCCGTTTGGGATACGGACCTCGGTGTTGATGCTAAAAACGTTAACGTGGTGGGCAACGCTTTGTTCGACGCCCTGCAGCTGCACGACAGCCGGAATCTGTAATTCCAGCTCGTCCAGAATATCCCGCTGCCGCTGAAAGGTTTCCGGATACCACGTGTTGAACTGCACCTGCATCGCATCGAAATGCGCAGCGCCATCGGTTACGCTAAAGTGGATTTCGCGAATCGCGTTGTCGTCGCCGATGAACTCCGGGAAGCCGGCGGATGCGTCTGCGGAAAGCGGCAGCACGAGGTGGTTCCACTCGTTGGCGGTAAACGCAACCGGAATGTTGTAGTGATTACCGTCGCGCGACGGCTTGGCATCGTTGTCGAGGAAATAGTTCAGGTACAGGCTGTCAGTGGGGTGCTTGGACAGCCGGATGGACACTCCCGCGGTCCCCTTTTCCGGGAGCACCGAGAGTGCCAGTTTGGTATCGCCCACCAGTGACCGCGCCGTGGCTGCGTGCCGTTCGGTCAGGAATTCAAAAACGGTTTTTCCGACGCTTGTCAGGCGAAAACTGCCCAGCCCTTGAACTGCCGGTGGTCCGTATGTGGCTGTGTGCGCATCTTCCTCTGACCGAAGACGCAGAAACTTCATTGCACTTTGCTGACCGGCCACGGGTTCCCACTCTTCGTTCTCCCAGTCAAATTCGGCAAAAGACTCGAAGCCAAAGGTGGTAGGAATTCTGTAATGCATGATTCCGTATTCATGATCAGACCACCACAGCACATCGATTCCCGCTTGCTCAGCAGCGACCGTGGATGAATACATGCTGGCAACGCCCTCGCTCAGACTGCCGTGCAGGTGCATCTGAATGGAAAACGCCTGGAGCGCAGCGGGCAGCAACACAAGTGGGTCCACGGGATACACCTCATGCAAAAAGAAAGCGGGTAATGAGTATATCGAATAAAAAAAAAGGTCCGGGCGATGGGGTGCGCCGGGAAGCGCAACTCCAACGCCCGGACCGCGGACGAGTGTGAATCGTTAGCGCGCGGCCAGGCCGGAAGCGCTGGAGGGCAGGCCGCCCGCGCTGCCGGGAATGCCGGCCAGGCTGCCGTCGGCGCCAACTACGTAGTCGCCGATCGTGCCGGAGCCTGCGTTCAGGACGTAGAAGAACTCGCCGTCCCGTGTCAGCGCCATGTCGAGCGGCGTCTCACCGGTGGTCGCTGCCTGGGCATCGATGAGCTTGAGTTCTCCCTCGAACGAGATCATGAAGCTCGACACCGTGGCCGAGGCGGTGTTCGACACGAACATCAGCCGGCCGCTCGGTTCAATGACGACCCAGCAGGCTGCGGTTTCACCGCTGGGCACCGATGCCTGCAGCGTGTTCAGGAGGCCGGTGCGGCGCAGGTTGTAGGCAGACACCGTGCTCTCGCCTTCCGCGCCGCCGTGCGCTTCGCTGACGAACAGCTGATCGCGCTGGCCAAAGGCAAAGCCGAAAGGCGTGTCGCCGGGCGAGTCGAGCACGTCATGGCGTACCGGGATGCCGAACTGCGACAGGCGGTAGACGTCGATGACGTTGGTGGCTTTTTCGGTAACGTACAGCGACGAGCCATCCGGGCTGAAGCCGATCTGCGCCGGCGCCGTGCCGCTGGCACTCAACGTGGCGCGGGAACCCGGTAGCGGGCTCAGCGAGCCGTTGAAGAGCTGGCGGAAGCCCTGGATGGTGTCGTCGCCGGCATTGACGACGTACACGAGCCGGTCATGTTGCGCGACGCTCACCGGCATGGTGCCGCCGGTGCCGACCGTCTGCACCAGCTCGAGGCCATCGGCCACCACCCTGAAGACCGACAGCGAATCGCTGCCCGCGTTGACCACGTAGAGCCAGCGGCCGTTCTGGCTCAGCGTCACGGCGCCCTGGTTGCCCAGGCCGGCGCCGCTGCCAAAGCCGCCAGTGTCAACGTAGCGGTCAAAGGTCGCGGTGCCGTCGACGGCGCGCTGGAAGATAGCCACCTGGTTGCCCTCGGTGGCGTTGGTCGAGGTGTAAACCGCGCCGGCGGCCGGCGTCTGTGCCTGCGCAACGGCGGTGGCGCCAAGAACAATCGCGGCGGTAGCGGCGCTCAGCAGGCGCCTTGCTGTGGTGCTTTTCAGTGAAGTTTTCATTGTGGGTTCCTCCCGGTTAGTCCGGACGCCCCGCTGGCGGCCGGTATGGTTGGCCGTCCGCAGCCCGCCGGTTTGTGAAAAGGCGGGCCGGCAATGGCCGGCTTGGGAGAAAAGATAGACAGGTCTGTCTATTTCGGGCAATGGCCCGCCGCGCAGGCGGACGCAGCCTGACGACATAATGCATCAGCAAGACCCCGGCACCGCGCGGCGTATTCACGAATGTGGAACCCGATTACAAATATGCACAGGGCGGTTTACACTCGGAATGCAGGCGCACGACCGGCTCGGTGCGCAGCACGGCGACAGCTGCCGGCATCTGACACACCGCAGTAGAGACGAAGGCCATGGTCAACTGGGACGACTTTCGATTCTTCCTGGCGCTCGCCAAGGCCGGCAACATGTCGGCGGCGGCGGAGGCACTGAACGTGAGCCAGCCCACCATCGGGCGGCGCATTCGCGAGCTGGAAAGCCGTCTCGACGCGCGTCTGTTCGAGCGCACCGCAGAGGGTTACGTGCTGACGGCAGCCGGCGAGGAAATTCGTGAGCTTGCGCGGCAGATGGAGGCGGAGGCGCTCGCGATTGAACGCCGGGTGCAGGGCAGCGACACGCGGCCGCGCGGGCGGGTTTGCGTTGCCCTCACTGAAGGGCTGGCGAGCCACTGGCTCGTGCACCGCCTTGATGACTTCAAGGCGCAGTGTCCCGACGTCGAACTGGAACTGGCCATCGGCATTCCCGCGTCAGACCTGATGCGCCGCGAGGCGGACATCGCCCTGCGCATGGGCGAACCGGGCTCCGAACAGCTCGTCGGCCGCAAGCTTGGGCAGGTGTCTTTTGGTCTCTACGGCTCCGAGGCCTACTTCGATCGGCGCGGTGAGCCGCGCACGCTCTCGGCGCTTTCTCGCCACGACATCATTGAATCAGAGCGCGACATCGGCAACCTTGTCCAGGCCCGGGTATTGCGAAAAGCGGCGCGCGGCGCGAATGTCAGCCTGCGTTGCGATCACGTGGGCACGCAGATGGAGGCGGCGAGCCGCGGCTTAGGGCTTGTGGCGCTTGCCACGTACATGACGCGAGGCGCGCCCGGCTTGCGTCGCGTTCTCGCCAAGGCCTTCGACGTGAAGCTCGATCTGTGGTTGCTCACACATCGCGATGTGCGGGAGGCCGCGCGCGTTCGCGTGGTCATGGATTTCATCGCCGCGGAGCTTCGCCGCGACGAAGTGATTTCAGGCTGACGCCTCAATCAGGATAGCTGCCGCGTCCTTCGCCGCCACGCTGCTGTCGGCATTTCCGGAAACCTGCGCGGTCATGATCGCGCCCTCCATGAGCAGGGCAATCTGCTGGGTGAGCTTGTCGGGGTCGCCAGCGCCGATGGCGACGGCCTGCTCGCGCAGGTAGTTTCGAAAGAGCCGTTTGTGTTCCGCGGCAGCGGCGTGAATCGGGTCTTCGTGGTCGGCAAATTCAGCGCTTGCGTTGTTAAACATGCACCCGTTGAAATCGTGAGATTCGAACCACTCACCAAGAACGTCGAAGAGGGCGAGCAGGCGCTCGCCAGGGTCGGTAGCGCGGGCTTCGATGGCGCGCACCAGCCAGTTGCGCGACTCGGTGTCCCACTGCCTTAAGGCCCCAAGGATGAGCTCGTCCTTGGAGCGAAAGTGCTTGTACAGCGTCATCTTGGCTACGCCCGCCTCGGCGAGAATGCGGTCGATACCGGTCGCGTGATAGCCGTGCTTTTGAAAGAGCTGTACCGCGGTCTGCACGAGGTGCTCGCGGCGTTGCGATGGCATGGTGACAGGGCTCCCGATAAAGGTAGACAGACTTGTCTACCGCGGAGCGTAACGCAACGGAGCCAGTCGGCTCAAGCCCGGGGAAGACGGTCAGAGCTCGGGACGGCCCCCCGGCTCGCTCAAAACCCCATGTCGTTGCCGATCATTTCCTTCATGAGTTCGCTGGTGCCCGCGCCGATGGAAGTCCACCGAGCATCGAGCCACGCCTGCGCAATCGGGTACTCGGCCATGTAGCCGTAGCCGCCGTGCAGCTGCAGGCACTGGTCGACGACGCGCTGCTGAAGTGCGGTCGTCCACCACTTCACCATCGCCGTCTCCGCGGGCTTGAGCGTCTTTGCGTTCCACTCCAGAATTCCCGCTTCAAGCTCGCGGAGATGGAAACCGAAGTCACCATCGCCCAGACCTTCATCGACCGGTGCATCACGGAGTGGAACGCAAAGACGCTCAAGCCCGCGGAGACGGCGAT
>JBCAXP010000276.1:0-6705 GCA_038533995.1 Pseudomonadota bacterium | reverse complement strand
CAGATCGCCATCGCCGGCGACTTCAACGGCTGGTCCACCCGAGCCAACCGTCTCGCCGCCGATCCCGGTGTCGGCGTCCACCAGGCCTGCGTCCACCTCCCGCCCGGTCGGCACCGTTACCGCCGCCTGCACTGCTGCCCTGGCCATCGCCGTCACCACCGCAGCTGGTGGCAAGCAGCACTGCGCCAACCGCGGCCACACCCAGCATCACCGGCAAGGCCGAAATTCGTCGCGTCATCAATTCGCTCCCATCATGACTTGAGTTGTTTTTCAGTGAGATCCAGGCAGCGCCACACCAGGCCCAGCAGCTCATCAATTTGCGCCTTGCTGGTAATCAGCGGCGGCGCGATGATCATGGTGTCCCCCACGGCGCGCATGACCAGCCCATTGGCAAAACACAGGTCGCGGCACAGCGTACCGGCAGTACCGTCCTTGTCGAAGCGCGCGCCGCTGGTCTTGTCCGCAACCAGCTCGATCGCCCCGAGAAAACCCAGGCCGCGGGCCTCGCCCACCAGCGGATGACCGGCGAGCTCCCGCCAGCGCTCCTGCAGGTACGGACCCGTTGTTTCGCGCACCTGCTCCACAACGCCCTCAGACTCGAGGAGGCCAATGTTCGCCAACGCCACGGCGCAAGCAGCCGGATGCCCGGAGTAGGTGAAGCCGTGATAAAACTCGCCGCCTTCGCCGATCAGCGTGTCCGCCACCCTGTCGCTGACCATCACGCCGCCGATGGGCAGGTAACCCGACGACAGGCCCTTCGCAATCGGCATAAGGTCAGGCTCGAGCCCGTAGTAGTCACTGCCAAACCACTCGCCGGTGCGGCCGAAGCCACATATCACCTCATCGACAACCAGCAGGATCTTCCGTTCACTGCAGATGCGCCGTATTTCTGGCCAGTAGCTGTCTGGCGGCACGATGACGCCACCGGCGCCCTGCACGGGTTCGGCGATAAATGCCGCTACGCGATCCTCGCCGAGTTCGTCGATTTTCTGTTCGAGCTGGCCGGCCACGGCCACGCCGAAGGCGTGCTCGTCCAGCGGTCCGTCGTAGTCAAACCAGTAGGGCTGATCGATATGCACAACGCCAGGGATCGGCAGGCCGCCCTGCGAGTGCATGGGTTTCATGCCGCCGAGCGAGGCCGCGGCCACCGTGCTGCCGTGATACGCGTTGTGCCGGCTGATAATCGTGTGCTTGTTCTTTGCCCCAGTGAGGTCCCAGTAGCGGCGCACCATGCGCACCACCGTATCGTTCGCCTCGGAGCCCGAGCCGGTGTAGAACACGCGGTTCAGGTGCGGCTGGGCAATGCCCGCGAGCCGTTCGCTGAGTTCAATGGCGGGAGGATGCGCGGTCTGGAAAAAGCTGTTGTAGAACGGCAGCTCCAGCAGCTGCCTGTAGCCCGCTTCGGCCAGTTCTTTCCGGCCGTAGCCAATGTTGACGCACCACAGGCCGGACATGGCATCGAAAATTTTCTGGCCGTCGGAGTCAGTCAGGTATACCCCGTCTGCAGACGTGATTACCCGCGTACCCCGCGCCGCGAGGGCTTTGTGATCGGTAAAAGGATGCAGATAGTGGTCGCGGTCGAGCGCCTGCAGTTGCTCGGTGCTGGCAAGTCGGTCATTCATTCAGGACACTCGTTCAGGCTTCGGCCGGGGGTGAAGCAGGACACTACACGTTCAGCAGCAAAAATTCCCGCTCCCATGGGCTGATCACCTGGAAGAAGGTGTCATATTCCCGCTCTTTCAGGGCCACGTAGAGATCGACGAACAGGTCGCCGAGCACCTCGCGAAGCGCGCTGCTGGCGGACAGCAGGTCCAGGGCCTGGCGCAGCCCCGGCGGCAGGGTTACCGCGTCGTCGTAGGCACTGCCGCGCATGGCCTCGGTGGGCTTCAGGCCTTCCACCATGCCGAGGTAACCGCAGGCGAGCGATGCCGCCATCGCGAGGTAAGGGTTCACGTCGGCGCCGATAACCCGGTTTTCCACCCGGCGGTTTTCCGCGCCGGAAATGGGCACGCGCAGACCCACCGTGCGATTGTCGTAGCCCCAGTGCAGGTTGATGGGCGCGGCATCGTGCCGCACGATGCGCCGGTAGGAATTCACGTAGGGCGCAAAAATCGGCATCGCGCTTGGCACATACTCCTGCAGGCCAGCGATGTGGCTTAAGAACAGATCGGAATCCGAACCGTCTTCGTTGGCGAACAGGTTGCGTCCCGTTTTCGCGTCCACCACGCTGCCGTGCAGGTGCATGGCGCTGCCGGGCTCGTTGGCCATGGGCTTGGCCATGAAGGTGGCGTAGATGCTGTGCCGGAGAGCCACCTCGCGCACCGTGCGCTTGAACAGGAATACCTGGTCGGCAGCCGAGAGCGGATCGGTATGCAGAAAATTGACCTCCATCTGCGCCGCGCCGGACTCGTGAATCAGCGTGTCGATTTCGATTTCCTGCACTTCGCAGTAGTCGTACATCTGCTCGAACAGCGGGTCGAACTCGTTCACCGCGTCGATGCTGTACGACTGGCGCACGGTCTCCGGCCGGCCAGAGCGGCCCACCGGCGGCTTCAGCGGATAGTCGGCGTCGGTATTCGCCTGCACGAGGAAAAACTCCACCTCGGGTGCCACGACAGGGCGCCAGCCACGCGCCTCATAGAGATCCAGCACCTGCTTGAGAATGTAGCGCGGCGCCACGGTGACCGGGCTGCCGTCGTGGTGGTAGCAATCGTGAATCACCAGCGCGGTCGGGTCTGTCGCCCAGGGCACCTGCCGTACCGTCGCCACGTCCGGACGAAGCAGCATGTCGTTTTCTGCCTCGTGGAGGATGTCCTCTTCGGGATACTCGCCGGTGACCGTCTGCGCAAACAGCGTCTCCGGCAGCCGCATGCCCTCCTCCCGGCAGAACTTGCGCGCCGGCACGATTTTGCCCCGCGCGCTGCCCGCCATGTCGGGAATAATGCCCTCGACTTCGTCGATGCCGCGTTCTTCCAGCCACGATTTGAGTGCGTCAAGCGTCATGTCGTTTCACCCAGCGTTGTTTCCCCCGCGTAGCGCCGGCACGCATCGCCGAACGCCCGGAAAATTGCGAGCGAAAACGGATTATCGAGCACGCGCCACTCCGGATGCCACTGCACGGCCAGCGTAAAGCCAGGGGCCTGGGTGACCCGAAAACCCTCGATGAGGCCGTCGTCAGCGGTCGCCAGCACCTCAAGCCCCGGCGCCAGCCGGTCTATTCCCTGGTGGTGCAGCGAGTTGACCTGGGCGCGTGTGTCACCTGCCAGCGACTCGAGCAGCCCACCCGCCGCGAGGTTCACTCCGTGCACCGGCCCATACTGCACGTCCAGCGGGTCGACCGTGTCTTCATGGTGAACCAGCATACCGGACTGCTCGTGCACTTTCGCATGCAGGCTGCCGCCGAGCGCGACGTTCATCTCCTGAAAGCCGCGGCAAACAGCGAACAGCGGCATGCCCCGTTCGATGACCCTGCTGATCAGTGGCAGCGTGGTCGCATCGCGGTGGGGGTCGTGGCTTGTGCCCGGTTCACTGTCGGGGCCGTCATAGTGGTGCGGCTCGACGTTCGACGGACTGCCTGTGAGGAACACCCCGTGGACCGTGTCCAGAAGTTCGTCGAGGTGGCGCTCACCGAGCGCCGGCAGCAACAGGGGAACGGCCCCGGCCGCGTCGGCAATGGCGGCAATGTACTTCTCGCCGACGGCGTGGAACCAGTGCGGTTCGATCATTTTGCGGCAGGCAACGATGCCAATAAGCGTCGGGGCGGGTTTGGGCGGCATGCGGGACGTTTGCGATCCGGTGGCAGCAGACATCTGCTAAGGCGCATTCTTGCACCCCTGCCCGGTTTGTCAATGAAACAGCGGCAGCGCAGCATTTCCCCTGAAATACACCGCGCAGGTATCGCTGCCTGCAGGCGGATTGTGCTGCGATTTCGCCCTGCAGTATGATGCGCGTCAAGGCACGCCCTACCGCGGAATAACACTATGATCGACGAGACCCTGGCGGCAGCCTCCACCGCCGAACCGCAAGACCTTGAATCATTCTGGATGCCGTTCACGGCCAACCGCCAGTTCAAGGGTAAACCCCGACTGCTGCAAAGCGCCGAGGGCATGCATTACCGAACCGTTGACGGCCGCCAGATTCTCGACGGAACGGCGGGCCTGTGGTGTTGCAACCTCGGTCACGGGCGGGAGGAAATTGCGGAAGCCGTAACCGCGCAGATCGGGCAGATGGAATTCGCACCCACGTTCCAGATGGGCCACCCGCTGCCGTTTGCCCTTGCCCGGCGCCTTGCGCGGCACACGCCCGCCGGTCTCAACCACGTGTTCTTCACGAACAGCGGCTCGGAGTCTGTCGACACCGCGCTCAAGATTGCCCTTGCCTATCACCGGGTGCGCGGCGAGAGTCACCGGCAGCGACTCATCGGTCGCCAGAAGGGCTATCACGGCGTCGGCTTTGGCGGCATCTCCGTGGGCGGCATTCCGAACAACCGCAAGTTCTTTGGCTCGCTGCTGCCCGGTACCGATCACCTCAAACACACGCTCGATCTCAAGCACAACGCGTTCTCCCGTGGCCAGCCGACCTGGGGTGCCCACCTCGCCGACGAGCTCGAGGAAATCGCGATTCTTCACGACCCGTCTACCATTGCCGCCGTTATCGTGGAACCGGTGTCGGGGTCGGCCGGCGTTATCCTGCCACCAGTGGGCTACCTGGAGCGCCTGCGGGAAATCTGCGACGAGCACGGCATCCTGCTTATCTTCGACGAGGTGATCACCGGCTTTGGCCGTCTGGGCGCGCCTTTCGGCGCCGACTATTTTGGCGTGACGCCGGACATCATCACCGCCGCGAAGGGTCTTACCAACGGGGCTATCCCCATGGGCGCAGTGTTCGTGCGAGACGACATCCACGACGCGTTCATGACCGGTGACGACAATGCCATTGAGCTCTTCCACGGTTACACCTACAGCGGTCACCCGGTGGCCTGCGCTGCCGCGCTGGCGGCCCTCGACGTGTACGAGAAGGAAGGCCTGTTCCTGCGCGCGGGCGATATCGCCGACTACTGGGAAGACGCCGTGCACAGCCTGGCCGGTCTGCCCCACGTCATCGACGTGCGCAACCTCGGCCTCATCGCCGGCATTGAACTCGAGCCCATCAAGGGCAAACCCACTGCACGCGCCTTCGAGGTGTTCCTGAAGGCCTTCGAGCGCGGCATCATGATTCGCAGCACCGGCGACACCCTTGCAATGTCGCCGCCGCTCATTATCGAGCGCAACCACATCGATCAGCTGGTCGGCACGCTTACCGACATACTCAAAGAAGTCGCCTGATCGCACCTCACACTGCAAACGGAAGCTCGAACCATGCACATTGGCGTACCCAAAGAGATTAAGAATCACGAGTACCGCGTTGGCCTCACGCCGGGCGGCGTGCGGGAGTTTGTTGCGCATGGCCACACGGTCGTCGTGCAGACCGGCGCTGGCAGCGGCATCGGCGTTACCGATGAACAGTTCACCACCGCCGGCGCAACGATCGCCGGTTCGGCTGAGGACGTGTTTGCCGCTGCCGAGATGATTATCAAGGTGAAAGAGCCGCAGCCGGTCGAATGCCGGATGCTTAAAGAGGGCCAGGTGCTGTTTACCTACCTGCACCTTGCGCCCGATCCCGAGCAGACCCGGCTGCTGGTGGAATCCGGGGTTACCGCAATCGCTTACGAAACGGTGACCGACCAGCACGGCGCACTGCCGCTGCTTTCTCCGATGAGTGAAGTCGCCGGCCGCATGTCCATCCAGGCCGGTGCCCACAGCCTTGAGAAGGCCAACGGCGGCAGCGGCGTGCTGCTGGGCGGCGTGCCCGGCGTCGCGGCGGCGAAGGTGGTCGTGATTGGCGGCGGCGTGGTCGGTCTCAACGCGGCGCGCATGGCCATGGGCATGGGCGCACGCGTCACCGTGCTGGACCGTTCGCCGGCGCGCCTCATGCAGCTGGACAACGACTTCGGTCCGCTCATGCGCACCATCTTCTCGACCGCCGAGACGCTCGAGGAGCACGTACGCAGCGCTGACCTTGTCGTCGGTGCGGTGCTGATTCCGGGAGCAGCGGCGCCGAAGCTCGTTAGCCGTGACGACCTCAAGGCCATGCGCCAGGGCTCGGTGGTCGTGGACGTTGCCATCGACCAGGGCGGCTGCTTCGAAACCAGCAAGCCGACGACCCACGCCGACCCGACGTACGTGGTCGACGGCGTGGTGCACTACTGCGTTGCCAACATGCCCGGCGCGGTTGCGCACACCTCGACGTACGCATTGACGAACGCGACGCTGCCGTTCGCGCTGCGCCTTGCCGACAAGGGTTACCGCGACGCGCTGCTCTCCGACCCGCACCTGCTGGAGGGGCTGAACGTGCACGAAGGCAAAGTGACGTACGAGGCGGTCGCCTCGGCGCTCAACTACGATTACGTGCCTGTTCGGGAGGCGCTCGGGGCCTGACACGGCCCCCAGGCTTTTACAGGGTTCTTACTTGCCGGAAAAGCGGTAGCCGGCGCCGCGCACCGTCTGGATCAGCCGGTCGTGGCCGCTCGGCGTAAGCGCCTTGCGCAGGCGGCGAATGTGCACGTCTACGGTGCGCTCTTCCACGTACACGTTCGCTCCCCACACCCGGTCGAGCAACTGGGCGCGGCTGTATACGCGTTCGGGATGCGACATGAAGTGCTGCAAC
>JBCAXP010000275.1:0-6731 GCA_038533995.1 Pseudomonadota bacterium | reverse complement strand
CTTGCGCTCTCACCTTAACACGAACGGTCACGTAGAATGGGCACATGATCAGACTTGCCATGTTAATGGCGCCTGGCCTTTTGTATGCAGCCGCCGCAGCTTCTCACGGGGTGCCGGGGGACAAACATGCAGACGGTTGTTCACAGTACCTGGGAAACGCGGGCATGTTGGTTGCCAGTGGCGGCCGCAAGGTGCTGTTCGACGCGTTATATTCGTATAGCTTCGATCGTTACGCGCTGGTCCCAACCGAGACTCAGGCGGCAATGCTGGCCGGTGAGGCGCCCTTCGATGGCATCGACGCGGTTCTGGTGTCTCATGTCCATGGCGATCATTTTTCTCGCGAACCGGCGCTGCGCTTTCTCCACGCCAATCGGGAAGCGCTCCTGTTCGGCACACCGCAAATCGCCGATGCGCTGCGCGAGGCAGGTGCCGACAGCCAGGTGATGGATCGCGTAATAGTGTTCGACATAAAGCCAGACGACAAAGCCGAAACGTTCACGGCCGGCGGCCTGGCAGTCAGCGCCGCAGCCATCCCGCACTCCGGCGGCGAGCGCATGGCGCACATTCAGAATCTGTCGTTTCGCGTGACGCTCGACGATGGCGTCAGCGCAGTGCACATGGGCGATGCCGCAACGATTCGCGAGGGTTTCGAGCGGCACAAGCACCACTGGGCCGGCGCACACCTCGACGTTGCGTTTCCGCCGTACTGGTTTTTTCAGAGCGACGCCGGCCGTGAGATTGTGCGTGATTACCTGGCCGCCGACCGGGTCATTGGTGTGCACGTGCCGGCATCGGCCGCGGGTCGCGGCGCCACGATGCGGATGAAGGCGGGCTTCGACCTTTTTACCGACCCGGGTGAGGTGCGGGGGCTTGGCGACGCAGATGGCGCTGCCTGCAAGGCGCGCAACACGAGCCGCTAGTTGCGCAATTCTCTGCCAGGAGCGAGGCGCCTCCGCGGAAACGTCCTTTGGAACCAGTCCAATCCAACCGAAGGCTAGCGTTCGATAGGATGCCAGGTCGTCTTGATTTCCTGGGTATCGAGGATGTGATACGGGCTGGGTTCGTCGTCCTGCGATGAGCGCAGCACAACGCGTTTGACGTTGCCGGCTGCGGCCGCCGCAATCGCTTTCGCAAGCTCCGGGTCGGCACCCGCGTAGACCACAGCGTTAACGTCCATGTGGCTGCCGAAGTGTTCGGCAAGTTCGGCGGGGCTGCCTGTAAGCACGTTGAGCACGCCGGCGGGCACGTCGGACGAGTGCACCACCTCCGCAAAGCTGATTGCGCATAGCGGTCGTTCCTCGGCCGCCAGCGCCACGCATGCATTGCCGCCTGACAACGCGGGCGAGACCTGCGCCACCAGACCGAGCAGCGGTTGTTCAGCAGGGGCAATCGCCCCCACAACGCCTGTCGGCTCGGGCAGTGAGAAGTTGAAGTGCGAGGAGCTCACCGGGTTCACGCTGCTGAACACCTGCGTCACCTTGTCGCACCAGCCTGCGTAGTACACGAGCAGGTCGACAGCGTCGGCGACTTCCTTCGAAGCCGAAGTGGCGTCCGCACCCATTGCGACGAGTTCGCTTTCAAACTGCGCCGCCCGGCCTGCCAGCATCTCCGCACAGCGGTACAGGATCTGTCCGCGCAGGTAAGCACTCGCGCCGGCCCAACCGGCCTGTGCACCACGCGCTGCGCGAACCGCTTCGCGAAAGTCTTTACGGGAAGCCAGCGAGGCGTTCGCCATCGCCTTGCCGTCGGCGTCATTTACAACGTAGTAGCGGCCGGACTCGGTGCGCGGGAACTTGCCACCGATGTACAGCTTGTAGGTCTTCATCACGTCGATGCGGGCGTCCCCTGTCGACGCGCTCACGATGCATCACCACCGGCGAGGTGCAGGTAGGCAGACAGGCCGTGCAGGCCGCCCTCCCTGCCAACGCCGCTTTCTTTATAGCCGCCAAACGGCGACGTTGGATCGAACTTGTTGAACGTGTTGGCCCACACGACGCCGGCACGCAGCGCTCCGGTCACGCGGAAGATGCGTGAGCCTTTGTCGGTCCACACTCCGCCCGACAGGCCGTAGCGGCTGTTGTTGGCTTTCGAAACCGCCTCGTCCACCGTGCGAAACGTTTGCACGGCAAGCACTGGCCCGAAGATTTCGTCCTGCACCACGCGGTGCGATTGCGTCACATCGGTGAACAGCGTTGGCCGGCAGAAGTAACCGGAATCCGGCACTGCGGTACCGGGCTGGTACACCGTAGCGCCCTCTTCCTGGCCCAGCCGGATGTAGTGCTCGATCTTGTCGAGCTGCGCGCGCGAGTTGATCGCGCCGATGTCGGTGTTCTTGTCCAGCGGATCGCCAACGATCAGCGTTTCCATGCGTTCTTTGAGCTTGTCGAGCACGAGCGGTGCAATCGCCTCTGAGACAAGCAGCCTGGACCCGGCACAGCACACGTGACCCTGGTTGAAGAAGATCCCGTTGACAATGCCCTCGACCGCCTGGTCCACCGGTGCATCTTCAAACACGATGTTGGCAGCCTTGCCGCCAAGCTCCAGCGTGTAGTGCCGGTCGGTGCCGGCAAGGCTTTGCTGGATGTGCTTGCCGACCGCGGTGGAGCCGGTGAACGCAATCTTGTCGATACCAGGGTGGTCAACAATTGCCTGCCCGGTCGTGCCGTCGCCGGTCACGATGTTGACGACGCCCTCGGGAAGGCCGGCATCGCGTATGAGCTCAGCGAGTTTGAGCGCGGTGAGCGGCGTCGTTTCCGCGGGCTTGAGCACGACCGTGTTACCCGCCGCCAGGGCCGGGGCAATTTTCCACGCGGCCATCAGCAGCGGGAAGTTCCACGGAATAATCTGGCCCGCCACGCCCATCGGCGCGGGGCGGCGCCCCGGAAACGCGTAGTCGAGCTTGTCCGCCCAGCCGGCGTAGTAGAAGAAGTGCGCAGACGCGAGCGGAATGTCCACGTCGCGTGATTCGCGAATGGGTTTGCCGCCGTCCATGCTCTCGATAACGGCAAATTCCCTCGCCCGCTCCGCAATCATGCGCGCAATACGGAAGATGTACTTGCCGCGCTCCGCCGCCGGCAGCTTCGACCAAACGTTCTCGTAAGCAGCACGCGCCGCCTGCACGGCGCGATCAACGTCGGCGGCGCCGGCCATGGCCACGTCCGCCAGGTGCTCACCGTTGGCCGGGTTCGCGGTAGCAAAGGTGCCGCCGTCGGCCGCGGGCACGAATTCGCCGTTGATGAAGAGACCATAGCGGTCTTCAAGGCGAATGTGCGCAGTGCTTTCGGGCGCCGGGGCGTATTGCCAGTCGGTGGCAAAATCGATTGCGCGCGAGTTTTCGGGGTTGCTTGTTTCAGTCATTGGAGAAGTAATCGGGTGACTGGTAGGCACCGCTTTCCTGTTTGACGAGCTGCATCAGGATGTCGTTCGCAAGACTGCTGGCGCCGAACCGGAACCAGTCTGGATTGAGCCACTCGGCTCCCAGGGTCTCTCTCAACATTACCAGATATTGAATGGCGAGCTTGGCCTTGGAGATGCCGCCCGCCGGCTTCATGCCAACGCGCACGCCTGTTGCCTGGTAGAAATCCCGAATCGCCTGCAGCATGACAAGCGTCACCGGCATCGTGGACGCAGGCTGAACCTTACCGGTGGAGGTCTTGATAAAGTGCGCCCCGGCCGCCATCGCAAGCATGCTCGCGCGGCGTACGTTGTCCAGCGTTTCCAGTTCGCCGGTTTCCAGGATGACTTTGAGGTGTGCATTGCCACAGGCCTTGCGAATCTCGACGATTTCATCGAACACGCGCTCGTAGTCGCCCGCGAGGAACGCGCCACGCGAGATCACCATGTCGACCTCGTCGGCGCCTTCGCTCACCGCGTAGCGCGTGTCGTCGAGACGCACCTGGAGGTTGGACTGGCCACTTGGAAACGCGGTGGCCACCGACGCCACGTTGATGCCGCTGTCGCCGAGCGCTTTCTTCGCAACGCCCACCAGCGTCGGGTACACGCACACGGCCGCCACCTGCGGCAGTCCTTCCATTGCGTCGTGCAGGTGACGCGCCTTGTAGCACAGCTGCCGCACCCGGGCCGGCGTGTCGCGGCCTTCGAGCGTCGTGAGGTCAATCATCGACAGCGCGAGCTTCAGCGCTGCGACTTTAGAGTCGCGCTTGATGCTGCGCGTTCTGAAGCGGGCGGCGCGCTCTTCCACCCCGACTGCATCAACTGTCGATACAGTGGCGAGGTCTGGCAGCACGCCGACCTCGAAGGAATGCGCCGCGTGGCTCATGACTACCGGTCTGCGGGCGGATTCACGCCGCGCGACCACATGCGCTTGCCGTACTTCCAGTAGCCGCGCACGTTGTTAAGCCGCGAATCCTTGCCTGGATCAATCGGCATGACTTCACCCTTGAGATGCTGGGTCATGTAGGGCGCGAGCGTGGCGCCACCGCCGCCGCTCACCAGGATGCGGTCCATGTCCCAGTCGCTGGCCCACAGGCGGCTGGCCTCGGTCGCGATGCTTGTGGCCAGCTTTCCGAACGCATGCTCCTTGATCTGCTTGAGGTCGAAGCGCTTGCCGTGAATCTTGATGGAGCCGCGGTCCACCGCGTCGAACATGCGGTACAGCTCGATGTTCACACCGCTGTTTTCCTGCAGCTTGCTGGCGATGCTGGAAAACGCGCTGGAGATGCCCGTGTCGGTCGTCGTGCTGCCGCGCTCGGAGTAGCGGGTGCCGTCGGCGATTGTGTAGTCCGTGGTGCGAAAGCCTACATCGATGACGCCAATCTTCTCTTTCAAAAAGCGCTTGTCGCGCACTTCACCGAGGTCGCTCAGCATGAGGTTGAGTACCGAGCCGAAGGGCTGCGGCACCACCTTGACCTCGGCGATGCGCACAACGGTTTCCCGCCGGCTGCCGTCGCGGTCGACAACGGTGAGCTCGTGCTGGCCGAGCAGGATCTCGATCAACTCCTGGCCGTGGCGCCGGTAGTGGCTGATTGGCAACCCCGCCACCAGCTTCACCGGCTCCTGGCGCTCGACCATCCGTGCCAGGGGCGCCAGCGCGAGGACTTTCGTGAAATCCGACACGAACTGGGTCTGGTCGAGAGTGAAAAAGCGCTCCACGCTCTGGCGCTCGGCAAGCTCGCCGACGAAGTAGCTGCGCCCGTCCAGCTCGACCTGGAGATGCTCCTCCTGTTCCGGGTCGTTGAGCAGCTGCTCGCGGAACTGCAGCTCCGTGGCGTCGCCGTACACCGACTTGAAAACGATAAACCGCTTGCCGTTCGTGGCTTTTGTGTAGCCAAAGCCAATGTCCAGGCCGATTACGTTCATCCAGTTAACTCCAGTTTTTCAGCCGTTTCTCGAGGAAAGCCAGACCGGTGGAACGGCCTGACGGTGACGCCGCCCTTAGGCGCCGCCATGTTACGGAAAAACGAGAGCTTTTGGGAGGGGGAAGCGGCTGCTTAGTCTGCAGCAACCTCGCCGGTGAGCGGTTCCTGGCCGGATTGCCCCAGTAGAGACGGAGTGCCGCTGGCCGCCGCCAGCAGAGCACCTGCCGCCAGCACGATCGGAGAGTTGAGCGTAATGGCAGTGCCAGCGGCTGCAACAACGCCGACGATGCGCCACAGACCGACGTCAGCGGCCATGGCGAAAAGGGGCGAGAGGACGTCGTCCAGCTCGTCCAGGAGTAAGAGGAATATTTCCATTGGTGCGGTAGCGTAGTGTGGTTTTGTTGCAGGGCGACTACGGTACGCAACACCCCGGTTGGCTGCCGTGCGGCGCGTCACAAATTGGCGATTCAGTGCGATATTGCTCACATTTTGAGCAAAAAGCGCGAACTGCGTCACGGTTTTCCGCGGCGGCTTCGTTCCATAATGCACAAAGGAAGAAAGCCGATATCACAGAAGATAGGGACAATCTGACATGGCCAGCATTCAGGACATCAATCGAGAGTTAAAGGAACGCCTCCGCAGCGCCAGGACCGACAGCCGCGCCGACGACTGGCTGCAGCGCCTTGCAACCCACCCCCGCCGGCGCCTTGCCGGCAAGCGCAGGCTACACGTGGCGACTGACGGTGCCGCCGACGTCGGGACAATCAGGCAGCAATAAACGCTGTCGCCAGGGCTGCCACCTGCGCAGCCACAGCCTCAGGCGGCGAAAAACTCTGCGGCAAGGCCGGCCACCGCCGCAGCCTGCTCTTCCAGATGACAGTGATGCCCCCCTTCCAGGGTTTCGACGTGCAGGTTGCGCGCCACGGACAGCCGCTCGCTGAAGCGATGGCTGAACTGCGCAAGGCCCTCGCTGGCCTGCACCAGCAGCATCGGGGCCTCGATCGCTGCGATAAAGCTACACACCTGCTCCTCGGTCAGCCGTAGCATCGAGCGGTGGCGCAACCGCGCATCGGTGCGCCATTCCAGGCCGGCGTCTGTTTGCCGGGTATTCCGCGCGCACAGGATCCTGGCAGCGTCCATGCTGATCGGCGTGTGTCCACCAACTACCCGCGCCTTCGCGCAGTCGTCCAGGGAAGGAAAAACTGCGGCGTCGCGCGGTCGCGCATGCAGCATCTGGCCCACCGCCTTGCGCATATTGGCGGGTGCTTCGCTCCCCGGCGAGGACAGCGGGCCGAAGCCGTCGAGAAACACGCAACGCCTCACCCGCTCCGGAAACGCACCGGCAAGCAGCGCCCCTACGCCCGCCCCCATGGAGTGGGCCAGCAGCGAAAACTGCTCCCAGCCCATGGCGTC